>JAXLXG010000016.1:0-119195 GCA_046328075.1 Candidatus Sericytochromatia bacterium | reverse complement strand
ATATGATACTATTACAGAATTAAAAAAAGAATATAAAGATGAACTTTATTTTATAATAGGGGCTGATTCTTTAGTTAATTTAAATAAATGGTATAGATACGAAGAATTAATTAAAATGTGTAAAATAGTAGTTTTACCAAGAGTCTTAGAAAATATTCCAGATAGTCAAAATACACAAGATTTTTTAAAAAATTGGATAGTAAATCAATTAAAATCAAGTCTAGATAACTTTATTTTAATTGATTTTCCTATGCTAGAAATTTCATCTACAATAATTAGAAATAATATTTCTAATAATAAGTCAATAAAATATATGCTTCCTGAAAAAGTAATTAAGTATATTTATGAAGAAAACTTATACTAAATAGCATTATTATTTTAAAATAATAGGAATATTATTTGTTAATCATTTTTTAGCTCTTAAAGGTTTATTTAATATGCACATTGAACAAATTGAGTTAAAGCTAAAGGATATGCTTCCTGAGGATATTTTTGAGAATGCATTAAAGGTTAGAGACTTATGTTATAACCTTGCTAGATATCATGACTGTGATCCTGATAGATTAGCTGTTGCAGGTATTTTACATGAATGTGGTAAAATATACAATTCTGATGAGCTAATATCCAAAGCAGAAGATTTTGACATACCTATAACAGAAATGGTTTTAACCTCTCCAATAGAAATTTTACATGGAATAATAGGCTCTAATTTGGCTAAAGAAATTTTTGCTGTTGAAGATAATGAGATATTAACTTCTATAAAACATCATAATTATGGTGCAAATGAAATGACAATTTTTACAAAAATATTATTTGTAGCAAGTAAGATTTATAAATTTGATAGTAAATATATTAATGAAGTAAATGAAATAAAAGAAGTTGCAACTAAAGATATTGATAAATCTGTAATGATGACATTTGATTTACTTTTAAAAGGTTTTATTGAAGAAGGTAAATTAATTAATAATCAGATAGTTAATTCAAGAAATAAAATGATTTTAAGTTTAAAACCTGAAAATAAAATATAGTTAATAAATAATGTAAAATATAATATTATTTAGTTTGAAAATAATTTTTAAGGGGATAATTTATTGGAAGACAAATTATGTAATTTAGTTTTAGAAGCAGCACTTGATAAAAAAGCAATAAAAACAGTAGTTATTGATATAAGTGATGTATCATTAATGTCTGATTATATGATGATTTGCACAGGGGCAGCTACAACTCATATACAAGGTATTGCAAATAGTATATTAGAAAAAGCTAAAGAAGAAGGTTATAAAATATATAACATAGATGGTAAAAGTGCAGGAGAATGGGTTTTAATAGATTTGGGAAATATAATAGTCCATATTATGTTAGAGTCAGTTAGAAACTTCTATACACTTGAAAAACTTTGGAATAATGGAAAAGTAATTTATTTTGATGAGGAATATGAAGTACATAGCCAAAAAGCATAATAGTGGTATGACTCTTATAGAGTTAATGACTGCTGTTGTAATAATCGGGATTCTTGTTGGTATTGGTGTTTCAAATTATGTTGTTTCAGCTAAAAAAAGAGCATTAGAAGCATCTTTAGTGACAAATATTAGAACATTACAAATTATGCTTGAAACCTATAATGTAGATTGGCAAGTTTATCCTTTAAATTTATCCGAATTAGCAACTGAAGCAAATGGTAAAAAGTATAATAAATCCGTGACTAATCCATATACACAGCAAAGTGCAATGATTGGTTCATCTAATATATGGGCAATAGATTTTAAAGACCCTAGTGATTCAGATTTTGCTTCTAATAAAAAGTTTATATAGAGGTAGAGTTATATAAGTTTGTAAAGTACAACAAAATATTATTTATTAGGTTATGATGATAAATCTGATTTATTAATAAGGAATAATCAGGCTTATACAGTAACAAGTGGAGGAACATATTAAAAATGAAACAATTAAGATTATTAAATGTAGGTTTTGGAAATATTATTCCATCTCAGGAAGTAATAGCAATAGTTAGCCCTGATTCTTCTCCAATTAAAAGATTGGTTCAAAAAGCAAAAGAAGAAAAGAGTAAAAATGATAAATCTATTACTGATTATACAAATGGTAGAAAAGCTAGGGCTGTTATTATAACTGATACAAGTAGAGTTTATCTATCCTCTCTTCAACCTGAAACAATAGTAAATAGAGTATCTGGTTCAAAAGTAGATCTTTCAGAAGATTTAATGGAAGACGAAGATCGTAAATAGGTTATTGAGTAATGTTATTAAAAAATCTGGGTAAATACAATAATAATTGGAAACTAGCTCCTAAAAAAGGAATGTTAATTGTAGTTTCTGGACCTTCTGGAGTTGGTAAAGGAACTATAGTTAGAGAACTAATCAAACAAGACCCTGATTGCTTAGTAAAGTCTGTTTCTGTTACTACTCGTAAACCACGTCCTACAGAAATTGATGGTTCTGATTATTTTTTTAAATCTATAGAGGATTTTAGTGAGCTTATCGAAAAAGATATGCTTATTGAATATGCTTGTATTTTTGATGGTAAATTATATGGAACACCTAGAAAATATGTTGAAGAACAGATTTCTAAAGGTAGAGATGTTATTTTAGAAATTGATGTACAAGGAGCTTTACAAATAAAGCGTAAATGGAAAGGTGGGATTTTTATATTTATACTTCCTCCTACATTTCAGGAACTAGAGAGAAGACTTAAAGAAAGAAATACAGAAGATGCAGAGGCGATTCACAATAGATTAGCTGTTGCGAATCGTGAATTCGAATATATATCAGAATATGATTATGTTATAGTTAATGATGAAATTAATGTCTCAGTTGAATATGTTAGATCTGTAATAATAGCTGAGCATTGTAGTATTAAAAGAAATCTTAAGGATGGATAATTTTGCAAAGAAGAACAACTAATAAACTTAGTGAAATAATGGCAAAAGCTGATAATAGATATGTGTTGGTTCATGCAGTAGCAAAGAGAGCTAAAAAGATACTTGAAGGCTCTGCTCAATCAAATATGGAAATGTCAAATAATAAAGCAATTGTAACTTCTATACAAGAAATAATTGCTGAAGAAAGCCACAATTAAAAAACGAAAAAGGATCGAAATCTCGAGCAATTTGCTTATCAGAGAACTTCGATCCAATGAATTTATAATATCACAAAAAATTAACAGAATCAATACTTTTTATATCCTAGATCACAAAATTTTTTTCAAAAAAATCTTTTAAGTTCTTTCCTATATGCTCCTATATGCTAAAATGTAGTCAATATAGTTGATTCATTCTAGTCGCAGGAAAATATGAAAATAAAAAAAATAGCTCTTATTAGTCTTTCATTATTACTAACTTTTAGCACTGTTTCTTGTAAGACAAGAGATGAAAATCAAGGTAAAGTTTTTAGATCTGCATTTGAAAGTGATGTTCCATCTCTGGATTCAATAAATGTAGGTGACACAACATCTCATGATGTAGCACATAATATATATAATGGCTTAGTTGAATATCGTTCTCATATAACAGGACCAAATCAAAAATTAATTGATATAGTCCCTGCACTTGCAGAAAATTGGGAAGTTTCACCAGATGGTAAAACTTATACTTTTAATTTAAGAAAAGGTGTTAAGTTTCATAATGGTAGAGAATTTGAAGCCAAAGATGTTAAGTACTCTATTGAAAGATTAGCTAATCCCAAAAATGCTTCAAAGGGTCTATGGACTTTAGGAGCATTACCATTAGTTGGATTAGAAAAATTCCAAGAAGATGCAAAAAATAATAAACAAGATGCAAGTATTGAAGGAATTAAAGTTTTAGATAAATATAAAGTACAGCTTCAATTACAAAAACTTATACCTTTTGTTTTACACGTTCTTTCAATGACTTATTACTATGTGGTACCAAAAGAAGAAGTTGATAAATGGGGGAAAGATTTTAATACTCACCCTGTTGGAACTGGACCTTTTATGTTTAAAGAATGGAAAAGAGGTAAAAAAGTTACTTTAGTAAAAAACCCTAATTTTTATGAAAAAGGTTTACCTTATTTAGATGTTTTAGAGTATGAGATTATTCCAAGTGACATTATAAGACTAGGTAGATTTGAAAATGATCAATTAGATTTTGTTGATAATACAAGTTTACCTGCTGCTAGATTTGAATCTATTATTAATGATCCAAGATGGAATCCTCTAGGTGGAGAAAAAATACGTGAAATTCCAGAATTAGAAGATCTTTCAAAAAGTTTAATAATGAAAAAACCTGCTCTTGTAACTGAATATCTTGGTATGAATGTTGAAGCAGAGTTATTTAAGGACAAAAGGGTTAGAAAAGCTTTTAATTACTCTGTAGATAAACAGAAAATAGTTGATAGGGTTTATAACGGTAAAAGAGGAATTGCAAGAGGTGTTTTACCTCCAGGCTTCCCTGGTTTTAATGAAAAGAATGAAGTTCCATATCCTTATGACCCAGATAAAGCAAGAGAATTATTTGCAGAAGCTGGTTGGAAAGATACAGATAATGATGGTTTCTTAGATAAGAATGGTCAAAAATTTACAGTAACACTTTGGCATAATCAAAGAGAAATCTTAGCTGCTCTTTGTTCATCTGTTCAAGCTGATTTAAGAGATGTTGGTATTGATGTTGATGTAAGATCTTTACAATGGGCTTCATATATTGAAAAAGTAAGAAAAAATGAGGCTATATTCTTTAGATTTGGATGGTCTGCTGATTTTCCAGATCCAGATAATTTTTTATGGACATTATTTAGCTCAAAAAATATTGGACAAGATAATTCAACAAGATACTCTAACCCTGTAGTAGATAAACTTTTAGAGGATGCAAGAAGTACAACAGATTGGTCAAAAAGAGAAAAACTATATAATGAAGCAGAAAGAATTATTATTGACGATGCTCCTTGGATATTTTTAGAGAATGAAGTTCAATATAAAATAGTTCAACCTTATGTAAAAGGTCAACAAATACATCCACTAATTCAAAATGAAATGAAAATTGTTGATATAGATAAAAAAATATAGTCCTAAAAGTATTGAAGAATGGGAATCAGCTATACTTGTTATGTGAAATACTTAGTAAGCACAAGTATAGCGATTATATTAAAAATATATTTGTTGACTCAAGTAAAATAATTTAATCTATAATAGCTTTTAACATTCTATCATCTGCAATATACGGAATTGTAACTTTTAAACCTTCTTCTTTTTCCATTTCTTCTTTTATTGCAAATATAGCCCCTTCATTTCTTGCCCAACTTCTTCTTGCTATACCGTTATTAACATCCCAAAATAGCATTGATTTTAATCTCCTATCTGAATCTTCAGAACCATCAAGCATTAATCCAAAACCACCATTAATAACTTCTCCCCAACCTACACCACCTCCATTATGAATTGAAACCCAAGTTGCCCCTCTAAAACTATCTCCAATTACATTATGAATTGCCATATCTGCTGTAAACCTTGAACCATCATATATATTAGCTGTTTCTCTATAAGGTGAGTCTGTTCCTGATACATCATGATGATCTCTACCTAAAACAATAGGAGCAGATATTTTTCCTTCTTTTATTGCTTTATTAAAAGCTTGAGCAATTTTTAGTCTTCCATCTGTATTTGCATATAAAATTCTTGCTTGAGAACCTACAACAAGTTTATTTTCTTTTGCTGATTTTATCCAATGTAAATTATCTTCTAGTTGTTGCTTGATTTGTTCAGGAGCATTTTTTATCATTTCTTCTAAAACTTCAGTTGCTATTTTATCTGTAGTATCTAGATCGTTAGGGTCATTTGAAGTGCAAACCCATCTAAATGGCCCAAATCCGTAATCAAAACAAAGAGGCCCCATAATATCTTCAACATAGCTAGGATACTTAAAACTACCATTAGGTTTTAAAACATTAGCTCCTGCTCTTGAAGATTCTAATAAAAATGCGTTTCCATAATCCCAAAAATACATACCCTTTTCTGATAAAGAATTTACAGATTCTATATGTCTTACAAGTGTTTTTTGTACTTGGTTTTTAAACTCTTCTGGATTTTCTACCATCATTTTATTAGATTCTTCATAACTAAATCCTACAGGATAATAACCACCTGCATATGGATTATGTAATGATGTTTGATCTGAGCCTAAATCTACATGAATACCTTCTTTTAAGAAAAACTCCCATAAATCAACTATATTTCCTTGATAAGCAAGAGAAATTGCTTCTTGATTTTCTTTAGCTTTTTTTATTCTATTAACTAATTCTTTTAAATCTGTAAAAACTTCATTTACCCAACCTTGTGAATATCTTGTGTGTACAACCTTAGGATTAATTTCTGCAACAACTGTTATAATTCCTGCAATAACACCTGCTTTTGCTTGAGCACCACTCATTCCACCTAATCCAGAAGTAACAAAAAGTTTTCCTTTTAATCCATCTTTTGATTTAATTTTTATTCTACCAGCATTTAGAATTGTTATTGTTGTTCCATGTACAATTCCTTGAGGCCCTATATACATAAAACTTCCAGCAGTCATCTGTCCATATTGAGAAACTCCTAATGCATAAAATTTTTCCCAATCTAAAGGCTTAGAATAATTTGGAATAACCATACCGTTTGTAACAACAACTCTAGGAGCATCTTTATGAGAAGGAAAAACTCCTAATGGATGACCAGAATATAAAACTAATGTTTGTTCATCTGTCATTTCTGCAAGATATTTCATTACAAGTCTATATTGAATCCAATTTTGAAAAACAGCACCATTACTTCCATAAGTTATTAATTCATCAGGATGTTGAGCTATAGCATCACAGAGATTATTTGAAATCATAAGCATTATTGCAGCTGCTTGTTTTGACTTATAAGGGTATTCTTCTATATTTTTTGGTAATATCTCATAATCTGGTTTAAAACGATACATATAAATATGACCATAATCTTTTAACTCTTGATAAAATTCCTTAGCTAATACTTCATGAAATTCAGGTTTAAAATATCTTAGAGCATTCTTTATTGCTAAAACTTTTTCTTCTTGATTTAAAACATCTTTTCTCTTAGGTGCATGATTTATATTTTCTCTTAATGTCTTTAACTCTGGTAATGTATTTGGTATTCCTTCAAGTATTTGTTCTTTAAAAGACTTCATATCTATCCTCAAAAAATAATTTTTAACAAGGTAATTATAATATACTAAAGTAAAAATAATTACTAAGAAAAACCTTAATTTAAATTGACACAACTGTAAAGTAATGTTAAGATATATTGCAATAAGTTAAATTATTGTAAGAGGATAAAATTATGACAAATATAAATGTGAGTAATGAGATTGAAAAAATTGATATATCAAAAGAAGAAAATAAAGATGAAAATTCTTTATCATTAGAGCTATCAAGTGAAAAATTTTCTAATACTATGGAAGTTGCAGGAAATACAGTTAAGGTTATTAGTGATGTAGTAACTTCAGCAAGTGAAACAATCAAATCAGCATCAAATATTATAAGTTCTGTTACAGATGATAAAAAAGATTTATCTAAAAAAGTAGATGAGGCAACAAAAAATATTCAGAAAACAATAGATTCAGCTACAGAAACAGTTAAAGCGGTTACTGATGCAGTAAAAGCTATTGATGAAACTGTTAAAGTAGCAGATGACGCAATAAGTGAAATATACTCAGCTTTAGAAGAGCCTATTAATGAAACAATAGAAAAAATCTCTGAAAAAGTGTCAAATAGCATACCAGAAAATCCACAAGAACTTTTAAAGTCACCTATTGTAAAAAGTAGTATAATGGCTATTTCATTATCATTAATTGGATTTGGTATATATAAAATTTTTTTTAAAAAGAAATAAATATTGTTTAGTAAAAATAATAAAAAGAGCTTTAAGTTTTACTTAAAGCTCTTTTTATGTTATTAAAATGTTATCTTATTAAACTACTAAAACCTTTAGATTCATCTTGAACTGATTCTAATAATCTAGTTAATAATTGAACTATACTTCCAACTCTTTGTAAGTCATCTTGTGCACGTGCAAGAGTTGCACCTTCTTTTGCTTTAAATGTGATTCTTCCAACAGGTCTTGCAAATTCTGCAATTGTTATACCATTAGCACCAGGAGCAAATGAAGTTAAACCAGGTGAACCATTTGCTTTAGTATTGTCACAAATACCAAATTGTCCTGTACCAGCTGTAGTGGTAGGTGATAACACATCATAAACTATACCATCAGATTTAACCATATATCTTGGAATATTTCTATATGGACCTGCAGTTGATTGAGCTTCTATTTTTATTTCTCTACCATTGCCATCTGTTACTTGGTATCTAGGACCCTCAGCTGTTACTGTTTGTCTAACTGTAACAGGATCTCCTGAAATAGCATTATTGGCACTAGAATAACCAACACCTGGTTGAGCAGCATTATATAAAGTTGTTGAAGCTCCAGATGCTGTACCAAGAGCACCACCAAACATTGGTCTAGTAGGATCAGTAAAATCAACTGCTGCTGAGAAAAATAGATTATCTGCTGCTTTAAGTTGAGCATCAAAAGCAACACCAATACTTACTATAAGGTTATTTATAGACAAACTTCCCATTAAAAAAATCTCCAAATAAAATCTGATAGGATCTAAAACTATTATAATTTAATAAATTCTTTTAGATACATATAACAATAAACAATTTACAATCATTTAATAAATAAACAACAATGCTTAACTATTCTGCTCAGAAAGTTTTGCAGAAACTTCTTTTATTCTTTCTAGAGCTTCATAAGCACTTTTATTTTCTGAATCTTTAATTAAAATATGTTGATAAAGTTGTTCAGCTTTTTCCCTCTCACCCTTTTCCTCATATATAACTGCTAATATTTCTGATATATCAAGATTATTTTCATTTAATTCAACAGCTTTTTCAAGGAGAGGTATTGCATTATCTTTTTCACCTATTTCTATATGTATCAAAGCTGATTTAACATAAGGTGTAACAAAATCAGGAATTGCTTCAATTATCTTATTTAACTCAGATAAAGCAGATTTATAACGACCTATTTTATAATAACAATCAGATAATCCAATTCTAGCACTACTATAATTAGGATTAATACTAAGAGTATATAAAAAGTTCGCTATTGCTGGATAGTATTCTTTAGAATTTAAATAAATCATTGCTAAATAAAATGATGCTTGAATATTATTCTCATCAATTTGAATTATTTTTTCTAAAGGATTTTTAGCTTTATTCCATTGTTGAGAATTAATATATAAAAAAGCTAAATTATGATATGTATTAAAATTTGAAGGATCTATCTGTAAAGCTTTAATATACATAGATTCAGCTTTTTCAATATCTTCTTTATAAAAATAACAACTTCCCAAATTCTGGTAAGATTCTAAGCTTCTAGGATCAAGTTCTAAAGCCTTATTAAATAAGTCTATTGCAGAATCTACTTGTTGATTTAAGAGTCTAACCATTCCAAGATTTATAAAAGGTAAAGATAAGGTTGAATCAATTTTTATTATTTCATTAAAAGTTGCTTCGGCCTTGTCATATTCTTTATCTTTTATATACTTAGTACCTTTATTTATAAGTTCTTCTATTTTAGTTTTTGACATTTACTTAGCTAATAAAGTTATTGATTCATTAAAACCACTTTTTGAATTACTTGATGGAGTAAGTTTAAATTCTTCTTTAGTTTTCTTTTCCTTAACTTCATCGTGTATTTTTCTGGTTTCTTGATCAAGTTTAGTAATTATTTCACGGAATTTTGCTAAAAGATTTGTAAACTCATCACCTGATGGTGTAACCTCAAGATCTAACATATCTTCCATCATCTCTGCATTTGCTATAAGTTGATTTATTGCCTCTCTAATAGAATCATCCATAGCTAAACTTTGTTGACCTGATTTATTTGTTGAACCTACACTAGATTGAGGCATAACAGATTTTAGTAAGCTTAAACTTTCACCTGAATCCGTTTCAGTTGTTTTTGTATCAGAATTACTTTCCTCTAAAGAACTGCTAAGTTTTTCTAGATTTTCAAGTAAAGAACTGTATTTGCCTGTTTTATCATTCTTTGTAGCTGATTTTATAGCATTTAAAAACTGAGGGTTAGCTAATAAACTTGCATATTGAGCTAAGTTTTGATTTTTTACTAATTCTATGCCCATATATAATTACCTTCCTTTATAAAAATATTTTAATCATAATTAACCCATAGCATCAAATTTATTTTGTACTAAAATAAATTTATTACTAGTTGGATCATATTGTATATCCATTGTTGCATTAACTGAACCACCAGTTGGAGCACTAACTTGAGCTTTAATAACCATTGTCTTTCCAAGCTCAGTATTTAATAATCCTAAATTAAATATATCTTGATAGTCTTTTTTATTCAAAGATTTGGTTAACATATTAGCAAATGTATTGTTATCTTTAACTTTAGTAACTGTATCAACAGAAGCTAATGAGTCAAGTTCTTCTTTGTACTTTTTTTGAAATCTTGATAAATAATCTAGCATTAGAGGGTTTGCTGCATTAAGCTCTGCTCCTGTTGGTTTTTTAGGATTTGCAAAAGCTGCATTAAATTCTGCTATATCAGGTCCACCAGTGCCATTCGCATCTACAGGATCAGGAATACCATCACCATTTGTATCTATATTAGGAATAATATCTGCAATAGTAAAGTCACCAGCTTTTCTGACCATCATTTTTGTTTGCCATGATGATAAGTTATTAGGTAAAGTAGGATCATTTAGCTTAGTTAATGTCGGATCTGAATCACCGTTTTGAAGTCTATCTGTAGAAACTCTACCATTTATCCAGTTATTTATAGCAGTTGTGTTTAAGCCTGTAACTGGTTCTAACTTGAAACTATCATTTGTTCCAGCAATATCAAATTTAACTTGGGCACCAATAACATTATCTCCAGATTGTAAGAAACCCTTTAAATTATATCTAAATCTACCCCCACCCATATTTGTTCCAGTTACAATTTTTCCATTTACAACTAAGCCCCCAGCATCACTGGCACCACCTAAACCATCTCCAGTTCCAGTACTTGAGTTTGTTGTTATTGCATCAACCCAAACATCTTGATCAACATAGCTAGGAGTATTAATATATATATCTGCATTAGTTGGTGGAGCATATACAGCTTTTTGGAAGTCTCTAGGTTCTAACTTAAATGTTTTTCTAAAACCTACAGTTACATTATTAAAATTTCCACCAGCACCACCCTCAATCATATCAGAACGGTAAAGAACATTAACACTATCTGAGCCACCTGATGGTGTTTTAAATGATACTTTATCAATAAATCTAAACATAACACTACTATTAGTTTTATGTTCTGCATAATGCCAATCTGTATCAACCATTGTAGTCGCATTAATTTCTGTTTCCAGTTTTTTAGCTAATCTTTTTGCATCTTGTTCAGTTCTAGGAGTATTATTTACTGATGAGAATAAATCTTCAGCTAGACCTGCATTCATGGTTTGAGCTCTTTTAAATCCTTCATATTCTGCAATTACAACTTTATCAGAATCATTTTTTGTAGTTATATTAACATTAGCACTTTCTGTTGCTATATTCTGACCATTGAAACTATTGAGTTTATAGAGATCACTAACAAATTTACCATCAAAATTTTTAGATATTTTGCTAGATCCACCAACCATAACTTTTTCATCTTTGTTATTGTCAACTCTTTTATCTTTATCTTCATCATTCCAGACGTGCTCAATTGATCCGTCTAAACCTGCTGATCTCAAAGTCATTTGTTGATAATCATTGTCATTAGTTACACTATCATAGTCTAATGCTTTGACTTTACCAGAAGATAAAGAGCTTGAATTAAGTTCAATCTCTTGGGTTTGTACTGTATAATGGTTTAAAAATATACTTTTAGCTACATGGACATCGCCACCATCAATACCATTTTGGTCAAAATCTGCTGCTCCAACTCCATCATGATTGTATTCCCACTTAATACGATCATCCATACCTACTGTAGAACCAAAAGAATCTTCTGTTCCGTAATAAGTAAGTTTATTAGGATTACCATTAGGATAATCAGTAAATGTTTTTATTGTGGCATCAGCAAGTCTAATCTTATTTAAATCGAAGTTATTATCATTATCTGACTCTCTTCTAGTTATTACCCTTGAATCAAGAGGCGAATATATTCTTGATAGAACACTGCTATTATAAGTATTTTGATTATTATCTCTTTGAATTATAATTGGGCTTCTTTCTGTTTGATATCCACTATTAGCATCAGTTTCTTGCCATTTTATTCTAGCACCAGTAGGTGGTTTATCTCCATTATTTGAAGTATAGCTAGGTATTGAACTATCTTCGAATTGCCCCCCTGCCTTATAATCACCAAAACTAAGAAAACCACCAGATGGAGCAAAAACATCTCTAGCATCAGTTACTTCACCATTAAATATGGTTGCTTGTCTTTGATTTGCTGTTCCAGCAGCAATTTGTCTAGAACCAGCTTCTTCTGAGTTTGTACTATATGCTGTAGGGTAGCTATATTTCATTTCTCTTGGAGCAAAATTATAAAGATAATTTAAAGTTGTCCAGAATCCACCAGATTTAACATCTGCACTATACTCTGCTATTTTTTGTGCAGGAGTAAAGCCTTTTTCACCAGGTAAAAGAGCCCCAATAAGAGGTATTTGAGGGTTTTTATATTCAGGTGGTACTTCTTCAGTTCTTAGAGCAACTTTCATAGAATTGCTAACTTGTAAAGCTGGACCTGTAACATAGAGTTTCCTCATCTCTATTTTTCCTGCTCTACTTGCATTAGTTCCTGTCCCATCGCCTGAACTACCTAATTGTTTTAAATTCATATCTAATAAATAACTAGGTGTACCATCAGAAGAACTACCATCATTAGCATCATCCCCAGTAAATTCACTTTCGTTATTATAGTACTTTAACCTTTTAAATGCTTCACCTGCATTATTGATCATTTTGCCATATACATCAGTAACAGCAGAATTTGCAGTAGTTAAACCATTTTCTCTTATCTGTTGGACAGAGGATACCTCCAATATAGCTTTATAAGCATTTGTTAAATCCTGCTTTAATCTATTTAATCTATTTTGCATTAAAGCTTGATATTTTACTATATAACTATTTTCCCATTGATTATCAAGATCCGAACGCATCATTGAAACAGCTTCTTTTGTATCAGGGGCAAATGCTCCACCTCTTACAATTTTATCAGCTGTTGCTCCTGGTTCACTGGCTCTTAAACCAACAACAGTATTTCTGAAAACATTAACATTAGAAAAAGTCATTTATTATCTTACCTCTTAAAATTTAATTAGGTCTTATTATTAGTAGAGCGTTTTTTATAAGCAAAGTAACTATTTAAATATGTTGTTGCTTGTCCTCTACTTCTTGTTAAGAATGGAGTATTGTATGGGTCAAAGTTAACATTACTTTGGTTAAAGTTCTCTCTAGTATCTGTTTGTAAACTAGATTTACCTTGAGTTGGGTCATATCTTATCTCAATTGAAGAAGTTATACCACCACCACTTTGATGATATGTTTGACCACTTAAGAATATACTACTCATTAAACCTGTTTCAAAACATATCCTTTTTATTCTTTTTAACTGTTATTGAGAGATTTCTGTCCATCTGATCTTACGTGTAAATGTCATAGTATGTATTAACTTCTGTTTAGGTCAATTTCATACAGTAATTTCCAAAATTTGAACATCTTTTCTTGTAGCAGCACCCATTCCACTTAATTTTGCTTTTATAAGTCATCATTCTCACTTCTTATTATGTTCAATTAAAGCTTCATCTGTTTTATTTTTATCTATTAGATATTTTTAAGAATTCCATTGTGGGTTTAAAGTTTGAGAACCAAATAGATTATATTGATTTCCATCAGCAGTAGTTTTAAAAGCTAAACTATATGAATTGCTAGTCTGCCTATCAAAATACTTTTATTATCTCCTTATATATACCAGCAGTAAAGGTCTCATGATTTTTACAGCATTAGCACCATCACATTTTCAAGTATTTTAACTGAACCTACATATTCTTTTTACTTTGTTGCGGTTTGTCTAGTTGCTCCTAAATCACTATTAATATTTGGTAACTGATTTGAACCAGTTATTTGATTTCAGTTAAGTCTCCTTACCACTGTCAACCTTATAAAAGTTAGATTACAAACTTAACTCTTTCTTGTAGCAGTATAAACCTCATTTATATCATAATTTAAATAAAATCTGCATCATCCCAACCTTTTTATACAAGAATACCATCTTGGATATGACTAACTATACTAGAATTTGTCTATTATTATATTGTAAATATCCTCTACCTAGTTTATAATTTTGTGTCCAAACCTGTTTCTGCATCTTGATTATTATATAAAGATGGTTACTAGAGCATAATGTTATAATATGTCATCCCAATCACTTTTGCAAATCTTCTTGTATTTGCCATACCTTCTAATATAAAGTCAGTATTAGCTTCAAAGAAGCTTGGAATATACCACCAACTAGAACACCACTTAAAATACCCCTGATTTATAGTTAAAGTCACTATCTCCTCATAAGGTTTATGATCATTTTCTATATAATCATATGCTTCAGAAGTAATGATGATTTTCTTAAGAAGGATTCTAGTCTGCTCCATAGTTCCACTTTCCACCAGTGAAACCACTAACTATATCTAATTGTCCAACAGCATTACCAATATCACCTTTTGCACCACCTTACCAAGCTGATCTCTATACATTAAGTCATACATAATATTTAGTAATCTTTTTATCTTTTTGACCATCAAATACAGCTTTTAATGCACCAGTTAACCAGCAAATTATTTTCTACTTTTATTTGATACTGCAGAAGCAGTTGCTAAAGAGTTTTGAATTATTTTGGTCCTGCCATGTAAATGCCTTTGCTAAGTCCATATTTATTGATTTCTTCATTTTGTTGAGTTCCTTATCCAGGTATTCAGATGACATATCTGACATTTCAATATCCTAAGAAAGCATTTGTTGCAAAAATGCACCTGTTTCTGTTTCTCTAGATTCTGCCTCTTGAACTGCATGTTTATACTTAAAATAGTCTTTCTCTAAGTTCTTGATCATTTACATATGTCTGTCATCATTAGTTATCTAACATTCCTAAACCAAGTATACTTGTTAAAATAGAAACAGAGAAGGTAACCATTTGTCATAAATGTTTCCATTAAATCTCCTAAAGGAATGAATTTGTATAACAAGAACAGGTATATCAAAGTTATATTAACTGTTTCAAGAAAACTAATATGAAGTGATACTGCTCTTGCTGCATAACTATCCATTGCTATACCACTTCTGATGTAGCATAAGAGTTTATCATTATCGTTTCAACTACAAAAATGCTTTTAACTTTGTAAGTATTTTTAAAAGCTTGAGCTAATATATCATATGAAAAACCTACATTTATAATGCAAATAATCAAGCTATAGGAAACCAATAATTCACCAATACCACAGCAACAGAAGCACTTAAACCTATAGTTGGTAATCTTACACTTCCCAAGAACTTCAACTATAACTAACCTCAGAGAAGAGAATGGAAATAGCAGATGCCTGACCATAGTATATGCCCACCAATTGCTGAAAATTTAAAAAAAAAAAAAAATCGATATCAATACTAGCGGTGGAGGTGTTAATGGAATAACTATTTGAGATGTAGACTCATCACTTTGTATACCTGTGTGTATGTGCAAAACCCAAAGCCTCGTGTTTACACTGAACTTCCTAGGGTAATTTTATCTGCATCTGCCATTACTGAAAATAATATGCTATAATAATGACATCCATAAATACCAAATGAGGAAGCCATTGGTTTAGCATCATAATAATTACCTTTATAGATATTAGTTGTATTGTATACCTAATAATGAGACGTGAACTATCTGATTTATTGCAGGTGAGTTAAACCATCTGTTGTTGTTCATTGCATTTTACATCGTAGGAATACATTTGTAACAAATTATATAATTCAATTCATTCCAAACTCAGGCACTTTTTAACTTTAAAACCTGTTCCATCTAAACCTTGATATTTTGATAGTCAAAAGTTCCACTACCATGGTAATACTATTAGGATTTGCATATGCTTCGCATTAATGACTCAATGCTAGGATAATCACCTAGAACAAAGGTATTGTAGTAGGTGAAAAATTTCAGTGCTGTTGATGTTTGAATTATGTTTTAACCTGCAACTGGGATTGTATATAGGTTTATAGATTACTTTGTACATTAGTTTCATCAAGAAAATCTCTATAATCATCTGAATCTGTATCATTACTACCACTTGAATTTACTACCAGTGCCATAGAACCTTTCCATAAGTTATCCATAACTTGTAAACCAGCTTCAACTGCATCATCCTTATTTCATTGTATTCAGATAACTCTGGCTCTGTTGTTGGTGCAGATGTCACCAAGTGTTGCTAATGCATCATTTATTGCTTGAAGTGCTTTATTTCTTTGAGCTTGTCTTTTGGTTACATTACTAGAAGCATATCCACAGAGCCAGGATTATCATTACTCATTTGGATAGATTACCTTGAACTATAAGGGAAATGATATTGCAGGAGTATTTCCGTTTAACATCTCCAATCTCTGCATATCAGCCTTTGCTCACTTGGGAGTTGGAACAGCTATTGCACTTGTATATTCACTATATGAATGATAAACACTATTTGCAGCATAGGTTGTATAACTAGTTAAACCAGTTCTACCAGAGAAACCTGTTCCATCAACATTACTAAGATAGTTTTGTATTGCCATGTATTCCATAACGGAGTATAACCTGGTGGTATAGGATTTGGAGGTCCAGATGAAGTTAACTCTTTAACAACCATCATAATATTTATTATACGCATTTTATTATTTAATATATCAGTATTATTAATATCATCTTTAAATGTTCTATTAGAGTAAGGAGCAAATACAGATTGTCTATCAGGATTCCACATCCACAGCACTTTTCTAATACTCTATTGTGTTAGAAGACTAAAATTTTTTTTGTAAAAGATCAGCTCTAAGAGCAAGAACTGCTCTAGATATATTCAGCATACCAATTTTCTGACCAACCATTAACAGACTCTTATTATAGTTGAATTGAGTAATTTCTGTTGCCTTGAAGTTATATCAGATGTGCCTTTAAAAGTCTGATCAGAATCATTAATCTATCAAGATCTGTTTTGACTTATCATATCTCATTTAATAATTTTTGTAACATGTCTAACTTCTATTTCTCCTGCCACCACTATAAATATCTACAGTTCTGCTTGATGTACCAGCACTTTATAAAGCCTATTGACATATATTACTTTCCCTCATAATTATAAAAAATATGAAATTAACTTTATAATGATAAAAATGCTAACAGTCTTTTCTTGTTTCATCTCTATATAAGAGTTCTGAACAGGATTACCAGAGTGTTCAAGAAGTATATCTTAAGATATACTTGTACTTTGACCACTAAAGCCAATGAAGATGTTCCAACAATACATCCATTAAACCAAATCTTATTGATCATAATTCTCAGGTTTAGGAGAAAAATTTATAAAGAGTTAACTCTAAATTATTACCAATGTTTTTTCTGCCTAATACTGTTGATAAGTGGCTCACTGCTCTATTGTCTTAGCAATTAGGATTAGGTGTATTTGGAGGGTTAGGGAGGAGAAGGTAAATATTGAGGTTCACTATTTTATTATTAGGCACATCATTGATGCGGATATCAGCAAGATCAACATAAAGTCTATCAAGAATTAGTAGTATTACCTGCAGAACTACCGCGCCACTTAAGAATGTTGTTGTCCCTGAATACTTGTTTGTGAAACAGGTGCGTTCCTTGAAGTACCTAAGAGAAGTCCTGTAGTATAATTTGTAATATTAGAATTTGTGACCGAGCATCAAGTTTAGAAACTTACTGGATCACAGTAGTGTCCCTGTACCAAGTACATCAGTCATTGTTGCACCAGTAGGTGCAAATGTAAATCCAAAAGAACGGAAGTATGCAACTGTAGTTCTACCAGCACCTGGGTCTAGTAATGAGTTCCTTTAGTCCCATCTCCAGCAGGAGCGGGATATAAATCTACCATTTCTCCGGTTTCACCTGCATAGCATTTTTTACCACCTAATATCATTGATTATTTGGTGCTGTATTATCAGGAGCTCCTTGACTAGTCATACTTGCGTCTAAATCTGCAGTATAAGCACTTGTTAAAGCAGTTGTTAAAGTTGTTAATTTTGAATTCAAAAGTGCTTTATACTCAAAAAACCATGTAGCATTTTCTTCTGCCTGTTTATCAGTTTCATGATTTGATTTTATAGCAGATGATGTAGGATAATAAATACTTGCCCCAGAATTAGCAGATACTGAAAGTTGACGACCTACAATATCTTGTCTAAAATTCGCTACCATTCCAGAAGTTGATAGATTCATATAGTTAAATTACCTCTAAAAATTAATTTCTTCTTAAGGTTCCAACAAAACCTTTTTTACTATGATAAGCATAAGAACCAGGTGATGCTAGATTTGTTTGTTGGTAATTATATCTAGGCATTAATGCATCCCTCATATCTAAAAATCTTGATGCCCCTGTAATTAATCCTGACTGTTCTAGCATACCAGGACCAAGCTCACTACTTGCATCTGAATTTATTGATCCACTTGTTACACGAAATGTTGCATATCCTAATTGACTTGCCATTTTTTCATAATCATATATAGCACCTCCAATAGAAGCATCAATTTCTGCTTTTTTAAGACCATTACTTATAGCAGATGTTGCAAAATTAATAAGATCTGAAGCTGTAAATTTTCCCATAACAATTTTAGGTATCATAAATATAGTTTTCATACCAGCAAAACTACCAAGAATTGCTTTTTCTGCGATACCACCTTTACCATCTATTGTTCTGTTAATACTTGAAACTAGGTTATTATAAGCTTTAGTTCTTTCACCAACTACACCTTGTAATTGATCTAAAATACTTACAATTTGTTTACCTAGAGCTTTATTAACATTACCTAAAAAACCTGATATCTGTACATCTGTATCTTCATTTGCTCTAGAAGATAAAGCCCAAGATCTTAATGCTTGAATACTTCCCATATGCTTCTCCTAATAATTATGAAAAAAAATTATACAGCAGGATTTCCATCTAATGCTCTAACATAATTTTGATCTTCTTTAGTTGCTTCAGACATATCACCAAATTGTTGTTTTAATAGTTTAAGCTCATCTCCTGCACCTCTCATTGCAAAATAAGCACCTAATGCAGCAAAACTATCTCCTACAAGGTCTGTTGCAATTTGCCATCCACCACCATCACCAGCAATATTTGATGCCAACTTACCAGCTAAGTTAACTAGTGAACCAATAAAGCCCCACTTAGCTGCATCATATGCTTTATCTGCAGCTTTCATTTGTAAATAAGTATCAACATATTTTCTTGTTGTTTCTACTGCTTCTTGTGATCTTCCATCAAGCTCTTGAGCACGAGCATTTGCAAGTGAATTATTAACACGCATTTGGTTTTGATTCTCTTTTTTCAAGAGATTAAATTCTGCAACTGAACGTTGATAGCCACCTGATGATTGAGCTACGTTTGCGAATCCCATTTTAAAATTCCTCCGAAGTAAAATTAACAACTTTTATAACAATTACTTACAATAATACTATCTTTAGGTAATTTAGTTGAGCAATATAATAAAGAATTAACAAACTTTTATTGTAATTTAAAGTAAAAAAAAGTTATTACAATATACTAAATCTTTATTATTTTTCTATGTCTTAAGCTTAAACATTATTCGTAGCTTATATTAGTTTATAACTAAGTAATTGATGACTAAAAAACAACTAAAGCTTCTTTTTTATTGTAAGACAAGAGTTCTAGGTTTAAATTGAAAATGATAATTTCCCTTCAACTTAATTTTTTAAAACATACTTTTACTCTTAAACTATAAAGAATAAATTTTAATTTTATTATAAGGTTTTAAAGAAATTTATTATATATTTTACTTTTAAGTTATTATTTAATAAATATATTTAATATAAAATGTTTAAGCTAGTGAAAAAAAAATACCTTACCTTATTAAGTTTAATATTAATAGGTTGTGGACAGAATATAAATAACACAACTAGAAAAAATCCAGAAGTTTCTGATATTATTAAGTCTAGTTCTCCAAGTGCTATAGCTAGTAAATTTATCCCTCCTTCAGGGAATCTTAGCGATGAGCTACCAGACCCAATAAAAACAGATATTCCTAATATTGAGGATTATACTTTTGACATAAATATAATTTTTAATACAAGATTAGGACGTGTTAGAGTTAATGATGGTGAAATACTTAATACACCTGTATTATACAAGTTAAAAGGTGGGAGAAATAAGATCGAAGTATTTGATTTAGTAACATATTGTAGATTTGCAGATATATTTTTTATTGATAAAAATCAAACAATAGATTTAACTAAAAAATGTGAATAACTTTTAACATAATATTTTTTAAATAAAAGTTAAATATTTAATCTTTATAAAAAGTTTATAATATATTTCCAAATAGGTTAAAAGTAATTTATTTAATAGACTTGTTTCATGTGTAATTTTAAGAATGTAATTAAATTATAAAATAATAAATAATAATGGAAATAAATCAATTCATAAACTTATTAAAAAAGGGTTATCAAACAGATATCTTGGAAAATAATATCGATAACTTTTTTGAAAACTTTTTTTATTATAAAAGAAACATACGTGATTTCTTTTTAGCATTTAATAATTGTACAGAAAATGAACAAGAACAAATAACACAATTCCTTTTAGGTTTATATCCACTAAGCGATAAATTTTTAATGG
This sequence comes from Candidatus Sericytochromatia bacterium, assembly GCA_046328075.1. Lineage (GTDB taxonomy): Bacteria > Cyanobacteriota > Sericytochromatia > UBA7694 > JACMQJ01 > JAXLXG01. The sequence goes on along the minus strand of JAXLXG010000016.1, from coordinate 98,289 downwards.
AAATATTAAAAGATAAAAAATATTCTTTAGGAAGCGAAATAAGTATAGATACTATTAATTATATTAATAATCAATTTTATGATGAATTTAAGGGGCTTAATATCGATTTTGACTCTAAAATCGATAAGTCACTAGACATGATTCAGAGTATTCAAAGTGTTATTGAAATTAACCAAGCTAAGTTTAATAGAATATCAAAATTAAAGAAAGAAGTAATAGAGCTAAAAGAAAAAGATGATAAGCTATCAAAAGATATTAAAGATCTAGAAAATACAAATATTGATAACTTAAAAGATGATATTATTAATAAACAGAAAAAATTGGATGAATTAAGACAAGAAAAAAGTGAAATGTCTAGGCATCTTGATAAAGTCAAAAATGATATTAATGAATTAGCCAAACATTCTGATCTTAAAGATAGACTTACAAAATGTAGAGATATTATTCAAGATTTAAATTTACCTAGAGATTATTCAGATAGACAAATTCATAATTAAATATGTTTAGAATTGCAGAAAGTATAAAAAAAGCCCTAAATAAAACAAATAAAACTGTTTTTTTAGGTGGTTCAAATATAAATGATGTCTTTTATAATGATTTTTACTATGGCACTTTACCTCTAAAAGATTCTATATACTATTTTTATAGGCGTGAATATAAATGTGATATTTCATTATACTTTGACATAAATTTAAATCTTAGCTGTTTTAATAAAAAAACCTATAATGCATTAGAAAAATTTTTTAATCCAGAAGAAAATATCTTAACTGATAATAGTCAAAGCTCAGGAAATTTTGAATTAGATATTCTAAGACATAATGAATTTCAAAAAAGAGGTAAAAAATCTTTATCTTCAAATTTAATAGAGAGGCTTTATCAGATAGAAAAGTTTTTTTCTGTACAAGAAGGTAAAAAGTTTTTATATATTGAAGGTTTTGAATGGATGTCTGATTTATTTAATTATCATATGCATAATTTAGAAATAATAAGGTTTATAAATCGTTTAATAAATAATCAGGTAAAAGATTTATATGTTGTTATTAGCTTAAAAAGTTTTGAGTTATTAGATAATTATTATTTTGATACTCAAGGAGATAACTTTATAACTATCCCAGGGGCTAGAATAGATGAATATTTTGATTCTATGTATAGATTCTTATATCTAAATACAAATTTATCAATACCATTTGAAAAGCTTGAGAGTTTAGCAACAACTTTTAAAACAAATAGCTATTTATTAAAAGATGCTTGTCATGTTTTTGCTACAGAATTAAATAAAGCTGAAGATGCACCTTTTTCTGAAATTTATCCTGTTTTTAATAAGTATTTTCATACACCAATTGAAGAAAAAATAGATTTTGATAAAGATTTGATTTTAGATGAATATGTTAAAGACAGAATAAAGAAAGAGTTTAATAATTTTATATTAAATAAACCTGAAGCAAAAAAAGGAATTATTTTAACAGGTTCACCAGGTACGGGTAAAACAATGATTGCAAAAGCAGTCGCAAATATGGGAGGTTTTAACTTTATGCCTCTTAAATTATCAGACTTAAAGCAATTATATGTAGGACATTCTGGAGCAGAGGTTAAAAAGATTTTTGAAAAAGCAAGAACTTTAGAACCTACCATTATTTTTATTGATGAAATGGATGCTGTTTTTCCAAAACGTGATAATGCACTAACAGATAGTTTTGCAAAAGATATTACAAATGAGTTTATAGCTCAAGTAGACGGTGTTGATAATAATTTCCAACGAATTTTCATTATAGGTGCGACAAATATTCCTGAAGTTTTAGATAGTGCTGTTGTTAGTCGTTTTGATATGCAAACTATACCTTTACCCAAAAGAAATGAAAGAGAAAAATTATTTGAGTTATATATTCCTTATCTAAAACAAAATAATTGGACTAGAATTAATAAATACATATTTTTAGATAAAACAGAAGGTTTATCTGGTAGAGATATTAAAGATATTTCAAATACTATTAAAACAAGACTTTATGAATTAGATAAAAAATCATCGGGTAAAGATATATTTGATATTGCTCTGGAAATTTTTAAAGAAAAAGTTATTTCTACTAATAAAGATAAGTTTGAATATATTTCTACTAAAAAAAATAGATATAATTTCAGTTCTGTTATTGGTTATCATTCAATAAAAAAAGAAATAAGAAATTCTATTATATCAGTAATAAGAGCAGATGAACTCAAATATTATAATATAAATTCTGAAAGAGGTATTTTACTTGAAGGACCTCCTGGGAATGGTAAAAGCTTTATAGCACAGTGTATTGCTGGGGAATTTAATTTAGATTTTATTAAAGTAATAGGAAAAGATATAGCAAGTCATTTTTATTCTGAAGATTCTAAAAAACTATCAGATATATTTGATTCTGCGTTTAAAATAGCACGTTTAAGCAAAGGTGGTTGTGTTCTCTTCTTTGATGAGTTTGATGGAATTGCAGCAAAAAGTAGTAATTTAAACTTAAGAGCAACAATTCTAGATCTTATTATTAAATCTAGAGATATTCCAAACTTAATTTTAGTTGCAGCAACAAATTATAAAGAATATCTAGACGAAGCGACTATAAGAGAAGGACGTTTTGATAAAAAAATAAGAATTGATAATCCTACACGTTCTGATACATTTGATTTAATCAGAACATTTTTAAAAGAAACAGATAAAATTAGTGGTAAAGAAAAAATTGAAAATAAAATAACACATGATACTTATGATAAAATGCTTGATTATTTTGATAAATTTCCTAATGATAGTAAATCTAGTATTGCAGGTGTTAAATCATTTACAGACTCTTTAAAAAGAAACTCATTTTTTAATAGAAAGATTGATAAAGATAAAAAACTAATAATAGATAATGAAACTGTTTTAGATTTTATGTCTAGCTTATATTAAGTGACTAAAAAGTAAAATGTAAAAAATAAGAAGATAATACAATTTTACATAAGCAAAAACTTTAAATTTCTTTTTAATTTTTCCAAACTTAAGCTCAAATTATAATGATAAAATTATCAAAGTATTATTATTAATCCCTATGACTTTTAATGAAAAATGTATTATTTACAGGTGGAAGGTCACCTTTTACACTAGATTTAACTCGTTTATTCGCTACTAGTGGCTTTAATGTTTATATTGCTGATACATTTAAAGATAATATGTCTGGTAATTCAAAATATGCTAAAAAAAATATCTTATTAGCCTCTCCGGCTCTTAAAACAGAAGATTTTATACAAGATCTGATAGACATAATTATTGAGTATAAAATAGATTTACTAATACCAACTTGTGAAGAAGTTTTTTATGTAGGTAAGTACTTAAAAAAATTGGAGAAATTTTGTAAGGTTTTTGTTTCAGATATAAGTGTATTAGAACAGTTACATAGTAAATATAAGTTTATTGGTATATTAAATAAACTAGATATAAAACATCCAAAAAGTGAAAGAGTGTCAGATATAAATGTTTTAAAAAATAGACTTCAATATAAGGAAAAATTTGTTTTAAAACCAGAGTTTTCACGTTTTGCATCAACTGTTTTTATAAATGATAAAAATATTGATAATATAAAAATTAATAAAGAATATCCTTGGGTATTACAAGAGTTTATAGATGGTAATGCCTTTTGTTCTTATAGTGTTGCTCAAAATGGTAAATTACTTGCTCATGGTGTTTACCCAAGTATCTATTGTGCTGGTAAAGCAACAATTCATTTTAAATCTGTTAAAGTGTCTGAAATTGAAGAGATTGTAACTAAAATCGTTAAAAACTTTGATTATACAGGACAAATATCATTTGATTTTATTCAATCTAAAGAAGATAATATTTACTATCCTATAGAATGTAATCCAAGAGGAACAAGCGGAACCCACCTTTTCTCAAAAAAATTATCAAAAGCTTTTTTAAATGAAACAAATGGAAAAGTAATTTATCCTGATCTTGAAAACCCTAGAATGGTTGCATTAGCTATGCTTATATATGAATTACCAACTATAAGAAATATAGATGATAGTAAAGAATTTTTTAGAGATTTTTATAAATCTAAAGATGTGGTTTTTAGAGTTGGGGATATGAAACCTTTTATATCTCAGTTTAAATCTTTAAACCATTATGCAAAGATAGCTAGAAAAAATAATATTAGCTTAACTGAGGCTATTATGTATGATATTGAATGGAATGGTAATTAAATGAAAGTAATAGTAACAGGTGCAACAGGCTTTTTGGGTGGTAAAATAGCTGAAACTTTATCTAAAGATAATAGATTTGATGTAGTTGCTACAGGTAGAGATAAAAAGAAAGCTGAAATTTTAGAAAATCAAGGTATAAAAACTCAAGTTGGAAGCTTAGAAGATAAAGACTTTTTATTTAACTTAACAAAAGATGCAGAAATAATAATTCATTCAGCCGCTTTATCCTCTCCTTGGGGAAAATATGATGAGTTTTATAGAGCAAATATCTTAGCTACAGATAATATAGTAAAAGCTTGTAAAAAAAATGAGATAAAAAGAATAGTTCATATCTCTACACCAAGTATTTATTTTGACTATAATGATAGATTTAATGTGAAAGAAGATTTCCTTCCAAAAGAGTTTGTTAATTATTATGCTTCAACAAAGTATGAAGCTGAAAAGATTATAGACAAAGCTTTTGAAGATGGTATTGAAACAGTTTCATTAAGACCTAGAGCAATTGTTGGTGAGGGTGACACAACTATAATGCCTAGACTTTTAAAAGCTCATAATACAGGAAGATTAAAAATTATAGGTGATGGAAAAAATATTGTTGATGTAACAAGTGTAAAAAATGTTGTTGATGCTGTTTTATTATCTATAAATGCAGAAAAAAAAGCTTTAGGACAACATTACAATATAACAAATGGTGAGCCTATACTTATGTGGGAATTAGTTGAAACTACTTTAAATAAACTAGGTTTTCAATTAAATAAAAAAACAGTTCCCTTTAAAATTGCCTATAACTTAGCAAAGGTTTTTAGAAACAATGGCTAAATTTACACCTGATTATAAAGAACCTGTAATTACTTGTTATAGTGTGGGTGTTTTAGCAAAATCTATGACAATGAATATTTCAAAAGCAAAGGACTTATTAGGGTATATCCCAAAACAAACAAATATGGAAGCTGTTGATGATTTTGTGAATTGGTGGAGATTATATAATAAGTAAAAAAATTACTAAGTTCTTTGTAATAAAATAATCTTATAATAGCTAAATATAGTATGATAATAGTTGATATTAATTTCTTAAATTAACAATGAGGTTAAGGTTATGAAATGTGCTTTAGTTATGACTGGTGGAATTGCCAAAGGTGCATTTCAAGCTGGGGTTATAAAGAGTTTTGCAGAACAAGGAATCAAACCTAGTGTTGTTGTTGGTGCTTCTGCTGGTGCTTTAAATGCTGGGATGGTAACTAAATTAGTTGCTGAAGGAAATTTTACTTCTCAATCTGTAGAAAAAGGTGTTATACAACCTTGGATTTATGAAACATCAATTTATCAATTATGGGGTAAAGGAGACATTACTAAAAAAGACTCTATAAGAAATATTTTTGGTGATATTGATAAAAACCCTTTTTTAATAATAAAAAGACTTGCAAATTTACAAATGGATGTTTGGCAAAGACTTAGATCTCTAGTCTCTATGTCTTTCTTTTCAATCTTTAATAATACAGGTATTTCTGATATATTAGAAAGAAATATAAGAACACCTGATAGGGTTGTTGATGATATTATTTGTGCAGTTTCATTAACAGATTTACTGGCACATACAGAGTATATAAAAGGTCAACCAATAAATAATTATGGCGAATTTGTAACTTTTGAATTTAAGAAAAATCAAGAAGAAAATTTAAAAGAAAAATTTAAACATTTAAAAAATGTGGTTCAAGCATCATCTTGTTTACCTGGAATGTTCTCACCTGTAGAACTAAATATAAAAGGAAAAAATAAATTATATGTTGATGGTGGTATAACCAAAAATGCTCCTTTTGGAAGAGCGATAAAACTTGATCCAGAAATTGAATATATTTTTATTGTAACTACAGCACCAATAACAAAACCTATAATTAATGAAGTTAAAGATTTTCCAAGTATTGTTGGGCAAGTTTATGAAATAATTGTAACTAAAGATATTGCGAATGATTATCGTAAGGTTGTACAAATTAATGAGAAAATAAAATTACTTTCAAAAATACTTGTAAGAGATGAGAATGGAAAAGTAATAAATAATGAGTATAATACAAATTTATGCTTATTAGCTGGTTTTAAAGGAGTTGAAGATTTCTTATCAAAAAGATGTGTTGAAATCTACTTTATAGAACCAGAGAAACCTTTAGAGGGAGATCCTTTTTCTGCAATCTATAGAAATGATAGAAGATTTTTATTGGAAATGTATATACAACAAGGGTATGAATCTGGTACAAAAGTACTAAAAAAGTTTATAAATCAGATTAAAGAACAAGATAAAGAAAAAATTCAACAAACAGCTTAGCTTATAAAAAAATATAGATAAAATTAACAGGATATTGTATAATATAACTATATAAAATTTGCCGAGTTTTCTATATGAAAAACGGGGGAACCAAAATTTGGGGCGAATCTTCTAAAGAGGAGTAAGGTAATTTCCTAACCTGAGTCCGTCAGCTAACCTCGTAGGCGAAAGGAAAATTTATGAAAAAAATGCTCTTATTGTTTGAGTATAATCTTTTATTCCATGAATACCTGCGATAAATAAAACACAGTCTCTAAATATTTTTTAATCAATTTTATTGATTCTATTTTTTATGTATATTTTTAAAGGAAAAAGATTATGACTCCATTTACAATTTTGATAATATTATCAATTTTATTTTTTATTCTAGTTATTTTAATACTTATTTTAGGCTTAAGAATTGTTCCTAATAATAAAGTAGGCGTTGTAGAAAAATTATGGTCAACAAAAGGTGCTTTACATGAAAAATTAATAGCTTTAAATGATGAATCTGGATTTCAACCTGAATTATTAAGAGGTGGTATACACTTTAGATCTCATTTTGTTTATAGAATTCATAAACTACCACTAGTTACTATCCCTCAAGGTCAAATAGGATACGTATTTGCTCGTGATGGAGCTTCTCTTGAACCTGTACAAACATTAGGAAAAACTATTATAGATTCTAATAAATTTCAAAATGTTAGAGCTTTTTTAGAAAATGGAGGGCAAAAAGGACCTCAAAGAGAGATTTTAAGAGAGGGAACTTATGCCATTAATCTTGCTCAGTTTATTGTTTTTACTTTTAATCAAATTTATTATTTACCACTTGATTATAATAAAGAAGAAGATGCTTCAATAAAAGAAATGCACAAGAAATTACTTGATAGAAATTCATTTACACCTGTAATAATAAAAGGTATAGAAGATATGCTTGGTGTTGTTACTGTTCATGATGGTAAATCATTACCGAGTGGACATATAATAGCTCCTGTTCTTGGTGAAAATCCGAATGAGATTAATACTTATCATAATAATTTCCAAGATATAGAGAAATTTTTAAAAGCAGGAGGTTATAGAGGACGTCAACACCAAGTTTTAGTCGACGGGACATATTATATAAATAGGCTTTTTGCTACAATAGAATTAATACCAAAAACAATTATAGAAGTTGGAAATGTTGGGGTTGTTGTTTCTTATACAGGAGAAAAAGGTACAGATACAAGTGGTGATGATTATACACATGGTGAGCTTGTAGAAAAGGGTTATAGTGGTGTTTGGAAAGAACCATTAATGCCTGGTAAATACGCATTTAATACCTATGCAGGTAAGATAATTCAAGTTCCAACCACTAATATTATTTTAAAATGGATTAGCTCTCAAATTGGTTTACATAAATATGATGAGAATTTAAAAGAAGTTTCTTTAATTACAAAAGATGCTTTTGAACCTTTATTACCCCTAAGTATAGTTATACATATAGATTATAAAAAGGCTCCTTTGGTAATACAAAGATTTGGTGATATAAAAAAATTAGTAGAACAATCCCTTGACCCAATGATTAGTTCATATTTTAAAAATATTGGTCAAACAAAGACTTTAATTGAGCTTATACATAATAGAAACGAGATTCAAGATAGAGCTAATCAAGAAATGTCTGAAAAATTTAGAAGATATAATCTTGATTTAGAAGAAGTTTTAATAGGAACTCCAAATGGTGGTTCTAATGATACAAGAATTGAAACTATTTTAACTCAATTAAGAGAAAGACAAATTGCAGAAGAAAAAGTAAAAACTTATGAGGTACAACAAAGAGCTGCAGAAAAAGAGAAAGTTTTAAGAGAATCAGAGGCAAGGGCAGAACAACAAAAAGACTTAACATCTTCATCTATTGATATTGAAGTACAAGAAAATAAAGGTAAAGCTGATTTTAGAAAAGCCTTACAAGAAGCTGAAAAGATTAAAGTATTAGCAAAAGCCGAATCTGAAAAGGTAAAAATGCTTGCTGATGGTGATTCTCAAAAAATAAAGATACTAGCTGATGGTGAAGCTGAAAAAATTAAAAAAATAGCTGAAGCTGAAGCTGAAAAAGAAGCTAAAGTTGGTATAGGTAAAGCTATTGCTATGCAAGAACAAGTTAATGCTTATGGTGGAGCTAAATTCCAAATACTACAAGAGGTTATGTCAAAATTCACTGATGCAATTAAAGAGGGGGGAATTGATATAGTCCCTAAAACCGTTGTTTCAATGGGTGGTGACAAACAAAATGGAACAAATGCATTAGAAACTTTAATTACCTTAATTTTGAGTGAAAAACTAGGTGTCGAATTTACAGGTAGTAATAGAATAGAAAATGAAAAAATTACTCAAATAAAGGAAAAAATAATCGATTCTTTATAAATTAATTGTATTCTTAAACAAAAATGATTTGATAAAATTAAGTAATTAAAGTTATTGAATATTCTTGATTTTATCTTTTCACTTTTTTCTTTTTACTCTCTAATTTCTTTAGCCTATTGCATTTCTGATTTTATATCTTAAAGAATCTGTATTTATTGTGCTACCAAGTAAAGCCGCTCCAACTGCACCACCTATAACACTTGCAACTACTAGGGGTGTTCCTGTAAAACCTATTATACCCATACCTATATGTGTAAGACCACCACCAAGTGCACCACCAATACCAGATACAGCACCTTTTATTGTATCTGTTGCAACATTTGCTGTAGCATTTGCTGTATCTGTTCTTCCTTGAGCAAAAGATAATGTATTTGAAATTAAAGATGTTCCACCTGATATTAAGGCACCAATTCCAGCTGCACTTGCTGTTGTAGTGAACATTGTTTTGGTTCCATTGGTAACTGAATCCATTATTTCATTAGCTGAACCCGACTTTATTGCATTACCAAAGTTTTTACCAACACCTGCTATTTCATCATGATATTTATAACCTGTAACTCCACCTGAAACAAAGATAGCTGTTTGTGCTGCACTTCTAGCTAATATACTTACTGAGTCACTACTATATACATTTGTAGGTTGAACGCTTTTATTTGTATAAGCTGCATTAGGAGCTGATTGTGGGGAATAAGGATTAATTGTAGATACATTATTTGTCCCAAAAATATTCATAATTCCTCCTAACTTAATAAAAACTTAGCTTATTAATAAATTTTATTTAAAACTATTATATTTTATACTGTTAAGGAAAATCTATATACTTTAACGATATTTATATTAAGCTTTACCTTAAGTTAACTAATTAGGAGATAAAAAGAGAAGAAGTAAAAAGACAATAAGAAAAGAGGTAGAAGTTTCAATACTTTCAATTAGATTAATTTTCTTAGTGCAATTTTGTTTAAGTGTATTTTTAATATTAATAATCTTTTGTATCTAAAATAAATGTAACTGGTCCTGAATTATGTATTTCGACTTTCATATCTGCTCTAAATATTCCAGTTTCAACCTTTAATTTGCTTTCTCTTAATTTTTTTACAAAGTAATTATATAATTCTTCTGCTTTTTCAGGAGAACCTGCATTAACAAAACTTGGTCTACGTCCTTTTTTTGTATCACCATATAAAGTGAATTGAGAAACAACAAGTATTTCACCTTTTATATCATTAATTGATAAATTCATTTTACCTTGTTCATCTTCAAATATTCTTAAATTTAAACATTTATCTGCTAAAAAATCTGCATTTTTTTCTGTATCTTCTTGTCCAACACCAAATAGAATTACAAAACCTTTTGAGATTTCTCCAACAATAGTATTATCAACCTTTACACTACCATAGCTAACTCTTTGTAGAACAATTTTCATAAAAAATTAAAACCTAATTATTTTTTCTTATTACAAATACTAAAGCTTAATTATATGTCTAGATTTGTAAATAATAAACTAAAGGAATAGAAGTTTTATCAATTCTTTTAAATTGTAAGACATATGAAACTAAAAATTAATAATATCAATTATAAATATCAAATATGAGTAAAAATATAATCATTTAACTTGATAATTAAGTGATATTATACTTAAATAAAATTGTTTTGAGAAAGTTAATCTTGCAAAATTATTGAGATTACTAATTCTTCTACTCTTGCTTACTAATTTCTTTCTTGTTTAGAAAAAAAATTCTATTTGAACTTTTTTAAAATATTTATTAAATACTTGTAAAAAATATGTGATACTTTATGAGTTCTACATATTTTTTATGCCTATAAATTAGCAAAAATATTAAAGGTGAATAAATGAGTTTTGATGTAATAATTCTTGGTGCAGGGCCTGCTGGAGTAACAGCAGGTTTTCATATTGCAAAATCTGGAAAAAGTGTTCTTATAATAGATAAAACAGAAGAAGACGCAATAGGCAAAATGAGAGGTTGTGGAGTTCTAAAAACTCATACCTTTTCAGAAACAGGATTTCCAAGAGCACAAGGTGATGAGTTAATAAGCTTTATTGATAACTTTAATATTTATTCTCCTACTGGAAAAACAAAAAAAGTTGTTGATCATACATCTATAATTGTTGATAGACATCTTATGAATCAAAGATTATTAGGATATGCAAAAGAAAAAGGTGTAATAGTTAAAGGTGGTACAGAATTTAAATATTTAAATATTCAAGATAATAAAGTTGTTGGTATAACAACTTCAAGTGGTGAGTCATTTGACTCTAAAATTGTTATTGATGCAAGTGGAATTGATAGTATTGCAAAAAAACAATTACCAGATGGTTATAAAGTAGAAAAAGATTTAGATCCTAAATATATTGCAAATGCTTATCTTGAAGAATTTGATACACCTGATGACACAAGTTCACTTGATTCATATTTAGCTGTTTCAGATGGATATGTTTGGAGAACCGCAACAGAAATAGGTTTTGGTTCTATTAACCCTAATATTAACTTAAAAGAAACTCTTTATAAATTTTTGGATGAACACGCTCCAACAGCTAGAAGAAACCCAGATAAAAGCCTTAAAGGTAAAATACCATTAAGGCAAAACTTATATAATATGGTGGGAGAAGGTTATCTTGTTGTAGGAGATGCAGCTTGTATGATAAGTCCAATGGAAGGAGCAGGAGCTACTACATCTATGATTGGAGCAAAAATAGCAGCTGATGTTATAATTGAATCACTTGAAAAAGGTGATTTTTCTCAATCAAGTTTATGGAAATTTAATGTAAAATATAATAAATCTCAGGGAGCTATTTTAGCTTATATGGATATGTTAAGACGTGGCTTAATAGGTCTATCACCTGATGATATAGATTTTGCTTTTAAACAAGATGTTATAACAAATAAAGATGTACTTGACTCTATTACTGGAGATATAGCAAATGTAAGTACACTTGATAAAGCTCAGAGAGCATTAAGAGGAATAAGAAGACCAAGTATACTCTTAAGAATGGAGTCTTGTATGAATAAATCTAAAGAATTAAAAATGCATTATATGAGTTATCCTGATAATATTGCAGGTCTCGATGAATGGGTAAAACGACTAAAACAAATAAATGAGAGTTTTACTTAAAGCAAAAATACAATATAATAGTTAAGAATATGTTTTTTATCCTAAAATTAAACTAAAGAGGCGGAGGATATATATAGTAAATGATGACAAAAGTTTTAGTGGTTGATGATGCTGCTTTTATGAGAATGATGTTAAAAGATATTCTTATAAAGAATGGTTTTATGGTTGTTGGAGAAGCATCAAACGGCAGTGAAGCTACACTTAAATATCAAGAATTAAAACCAGATATTGTAACAATGGATATTACAATGCCAGAAATGGATGGTATTAGTGCTGTAAAAGAAATTATAAAAATAGATCCTTCTGCTAAAATTATTATGTGTAGTGCGATGGGACAACAAGCAATGGTTTTAGAAGCTATTCAAGCAGGTGCTAGGGATTTCGTAGTAAAACCATTTCAAGAAGATCGTGTTATTGATGCATTAACAAAAGTTTTAAAGTAATAATTTAAAATTTATTAAATAACTAGAAATTAAGCAAAAGGATGAACAAAATTGAAAGCTAATGGATTGTCAGATGTCGGAAAAGTAAGACAGAATAACGAAGATAACTTTTATTGTGGTAATGAAAATATTTTCATTGTAGCTGATGGCTTAGGTGGTCATTCGGCTGGTGAAGTTGCTAGTGAAATGACTGTTAAACACGTCTCTGGAAATAAACCAAAAACTCTTGATGACCTTGCACAAGGTATAGCAGAAGCAAATCATAATGTTTATACAAAAGCAAAAGAACTTGGAAATGACATGGCAACAACAATTTCAGCCATGCTCATTTATGATAATAAAGCCAATATTGCTCATGTAGGTGATAGCAGAATTTATTTAGTAAGAGATGATAAAATTTATCCTATCACAGATGATCACACACCAGTAATGGAGTCATTAAGAGCTGGTTTAATTACTGAGGAACAAGCAAAAAATCATCCATTAAGACATATGTTATCAAGAACTATTGGTACTCATTTTGAAGTTGAAATTGATACAATGTTAGTTGATTTAGTCGTAAATGACATTTTTGTTATGTGTACAGATGGTCTTACAAATCATTTAGAAGATGATGATATATACGATATTGTTAAAGCCTCAAAAAATCCTGAAGATACAACTAAAAATCTAATTACAATGGCTCTTCATAGAGGCGGTTCTGATAATGTAACTGTAGTCGTTGTAGAAATAGAAGAAAAAGACTTAGCTAACTAGAAAGATTTGATTATTTATAAAATGAATAAAGGGTTAAGATTATATAATACTTTAACTAGAACAAAAGAAGTATTTAAACCTATTAATGATAATTTTATAAAAATGTATACTTGTGGACCTACAGTATATAATTATGCTCATATAGGTAACTTAAGATCTTATATATTTCCTGATATTTTAAAAAAACTTTTAACTTTTATAGGTTATGAAGTAAAACAAATTATAAACTTTACTGATGTTGGGCATTTAGTTTCCGATGCAGATGAAGGAGCAGATAAAATTGAAAAAGCTGCTGCAGAAACAGGTAAATCAGCTTGGGAAATTTCGGAATTTTATGCACAAGTTTTTAAAAAAGATATTGAAGCTTTAAATATTACTTTTCCGAGTAAATTTACTTATGCAACAAAATATATAGAAGAACAAATTAATATGGTTAAAACTTTAGAAGAAAAAGGTTTAACTTATAATACTTCTGATGGTGTTTATTATGATACTTCTAAGTTTCAAGATTATGGAAAAATGGCAAAACTTGATGTTGAGGGTTTAGATGAAGGAACAAGAGTTGATTTTAAAGAAAAAAGAAATAAAACAGATTTTGCTCTTTGGAAACTAAGTCCTAAAGATCAACAAAGACAAATGGAGTGGGAAAGTCCTTGGGGTAAAGGTTTCCCAGGTTGGCATATAGAATGTAGTGCAATGATTTTTGCAGAATTAGGTCAACATATTGATATACATACAGGTGGGACTGATCATATACCAGTACATCATACAAATGAAATTGCCCAATCAGAAGGTGCAAGTGGTGAAAAATTTGTTAATTACTGGTTACATGGTGCATTTTTAGTTTTAGATAAGAATATGAAAATGTCAAAATCAGAAGGTAATTTTATAGGTCTTAAAGAATTATTAGAGGAAAATTTTTCTCCTATTGCTTATAGATATTTAAATTTAACTTCACATTATAGGAGTTTTTTAACATTTTCACCTGATATATTAAAATCAGCACAAACAGCTTATTTTAATCTTAAAAGACATATAAAAAATATAAGTGAAAAGAATGATTCAAAAGGTTTAGAAAAAGCTACAGTTTTTGATGAAAAAATTATTGATGCATTATTAGATGATATGAATGTTCCAAAAGCTATTGGATTTATTTGGGAATTAGTACAAGATAATGAAATAGGTTCTAAAGAAAAGCTAGAAATAATAAGTAAATATGATCAAATATTATCTTTAAATTTAAATGATTTTAGTGATCTTCCAGAACTTAATTTTGAGATTCCTGATAATGTCAAAAAATTAGCTGAGGAAAGATGGAGTGTTCGATTAGCTAAAGATTTTAAAGAGTCTGATAGATTAAGAAATGAAATTCATGCTCTAGGTTTTGAAGTTAAAGATAGTAAACAAGGTTATGAGATTGTACCTTTAGGATAATTTGAATAACTAAAACATGAATGAATTAAAAATAGAAACTATATTTTTAATTTATGTACTCCTCAAAAGAAGAATTACCTCATGTTACAGACCAAATACCTATAACAAGCCCAGCAGACCAAACTAAATTAACTAAATGGCTTAATGCAGGTGGTGGTGATTTTGGTGATGGTATTAAACAACTTTTAGGTATTGAAACAGAAGCTCTAATATTAGATTTTGAGCGTCTAAAAACTATTTTTAAATCTAAGTTTGACTCTATACAAAATAACTCTTTTGAAAATATTTCTAATAATAGATTGGATCTGAAAATAATGATATTAAGATAATTGATAATAAAGAAATAGGATTTAATATTATTAAACCAAAGAATAAATATTATAATATTTTAGACATAGATGATTCTGTTTTGTAATATTCAATACTGCGGACAGTTTAAATATACACAAAAAACTTAGTCTATGAGAATATTATATCAATATTTTATATTTATAAAGATTCTACATCTTTAGCTGATTTATATTTATGTGAAAATATAGCAGGTGTTAGTGGGGGGCTTGGTGCAAATAATGATGAGCAATCAACAAATATGTATCATGGCGATAGAGAATATCTTTATCAATAATGATTAATAAAATAATAAAAAACACCATTTTTTTATGTTTATTTTTATTTACTTTGTCATGTAATTATAATAATATCTCTGAAAAAGATAGTGTTATTGGTAAAAATTATATAAAATCTTATTCTAATAATATATATTTATTAGACAATAGTGAAAATTTATATTCAATAAACACCCAAGGAAATGGAATTATTGTTAATAAACAAGATGGGAAAAATTTCAGTCTTGCCACAATAAAAAATTTCCTTGTATCAGAGATTAATACATTTACAAAAGATATACCTATAGATTCTCTAAAATTAGTAAACATTAAATTAGATAATAATGGAAATGGAATTGCCGTATTTTCAAGACTTTTACATAGTAACTCAAGTTTAATATCTAGAATAATTAATTATAAGATTGATAGTAAAGATATAGTAATTGATAATGTTTTGAGAATAGATAAAACAAATATTGTAGAGATAAATGAATCAGGAAATGGCTTTGTTATAACATATGAAGAGCGTAAATTTAATTTATTACAATTTTCAAATTTTGAGTTGTTTAGTAAAAACTCTATTGAAAAAACTTTGAAACATGGGCAAGAAATAATAAGAATAGAAAGTGTTAATATAGATAAAAAAGGTAATGGTATTATTATTTTTTCTAGGGATAGTAATTATCTTGTTTCTCATAAAGTCAACAATTATAAAATTGATAATAATGAAATTGTAATTGGCAAATCTGCTGTTAATTATAAACCCAACATTGAATTAGATGAAAAAGGTGATGGGTTTATTATTTTTTCTAAAGTATCTACTACTGATATTCCTAGTCAATTAAATTTACCTAAATTATATTTTATTGAAATAAAAAACTATGATTTAAATATTGAAACAATAAAACATATTAATAATGAGCCATCAATTCAGTTAATAACAAAAGAGAATAATAATTATTCATTCAAAGATATAGAGACTAAATCTGATTTATCAAGTAATTTTAGTTATTTTTATACAAATGAATTAGATAAATTAAATAAATTACCTAGTTGGTTGGATTATGTAGATGATAAAATAAGCATTTTTACTTTTGATAACAGCATTAATAATAATGAGTTATTAAATGTAAGCAGTAGTTATTCAAAATTTGTTAACTTTGTTTTATTTAAAAATTCTAATGGTGCAATATTTGATGTTAAAGGATTTGAAGATGATAAAACAACTTATAGACCAATTGAAGGTAATTTAGTTTATAAATCAATAAAAAACTTCAAGGAAGATAAAATATATAATATAATGTGTGAAGAACCACCATTTTTATGTTACAATCCAATACTTAATATTGATGATAATGGTGATGGATTTATAATGTGGTCTAAAGATATTGGAAGTACAAATTCATATCAATTATTTATAAAGAAAATATCAAATTTTATTCCCCAATAATCATCTACTTTAGACGCTGTTTGAAAAGAATTTAACATAAAAAATGTAGGGTTAAATTTAGTTATGAAAAAAATACCCTAAAGATTTGGTTAAAAGTCCAAGTTGGTCATTTTCACACATAGTCGCTAAATAGACCATAATAATTCTATGATAGGGTTATAGACAAGGATTTAGAAACTTCCATACAGGGGCAATAGAGAATTTTGGGAAAATTGTATGGTAATTCTTTATTTATAATATTTACAACCATATGAAATCAAAATTATTATCTGGACAAAAACTATAGTTTTTATCCAAATTTATTTATTAATCATCTGGAGTTCCACTAACTGCCCAACCTGCAAAAGACTCCGTAATACGATAATTCTTACCTACATAACCTCTAGGAAAATTTCTTACATATTCTAAAAATTCAAGTATATCAATTTCACTTATTTCTTCCATTACTTGAGCCATAGGGATATTTGCATATTTACCAGATTCAGGGGTTGGAATTCCTTTAGCTTTTGGTGCAACCTCTTGAAAAGCATTAATTATATTTTCCATTACCATTGGTGCTATAACTGATTCACTTGCAACATAACCACTTTTACCTTTTAGCATTTCAATAGTGTATAATGGAACTTTTTTATTATCTGTAAAAATAATATTCTTTTCTGCTAATTCTAAAAATGTTAATGGCTTCTTTGGCTCTTTATTATCTTTTTCATCTTTATCTTCTTCGATTTCTTCTTCAAATTCTTCTTGTCCTCTTTTACCCCATCTTTCACTAACTTTTTGAACAACAATTATCAATGGTAAAGCAGGTTTTAAGAATTTAAGTTTTCCTTTAAGAACCATCATTTTAAGATTCTCAAGACCACCTATATACTTTTTTTCAAAAAAGGATTTGAATATTGATTTAAGATTATCTATTTTATCAAGAAATTTTGCTACATTGTCTGCAAATTCTTCTATTTTTTCTTCTTCTGCTCTGATTAAACTTTCATCATCATCATCTCTAAGTAATGGGTGAACTTCTTTTTGTGCAGGAGCATCTTCACCTGACTTAACAGTTAAAAAACTATTTCCACCTCTTGAGGTAACTTGCTTATTTTTTTTAGCCATCAGAATTTCAGAATGCTTTTAAATACTTTCTAATATATTATAGTAGTTTTAGATAAAATGGTTAAGTCTTTGCTAAATTAATTAACCAAACTTGTAAAAACTAATGTTCTAATTTAACAACTTTTACTTTATCTTTCCAACTTTCTGGGAGCCACCAAGCATTCTTATCTAAGATTTTTAATATTGATGGAACAAGCATTACTCTTATAATAGTTGCATCAATTAGAACAGCTGTTGATAATCCTAGTCCCATTTCTTGAACTAAAATAACATCAGAGAATGAGAAAGCAGAAAATACTATTATCATAATTAAGGCGGCACTTGTAACTATACTTCCACTACGTTGTAAACCAACAGACACAGCATAATCAGTATCTTGAGAACTATCATATTCTTCTTTTATTCTACTCATCATAAATATTTCATAATCCATACTTAGACCAAATATTATGCAAAAAAGAACAAGTGGTGTAATTATTAATAAAGCCCCAGGGATTCTTTCTAAACCTAAAATTTTTGAACCTACTCCATATTGAAAAACTAAAACCAACCAACCATAACTAGCACTAACAGAAAGTAAATTCATAACAATTGCTTTTATTGGTAGTATTATTGAGCCTAAGAGCCAAAACATAATTATATATGTTGCTACAAGTATTAAGACGATAATAAGAGGAAAATACTCATAAACAGCATTTTGAAAATCAACATTATTAGAGCCACCTCCACCTATCATAATTTTTAAGTTTGAAGAATTAAATTTATCTCTTATTTCACGTAATTTTGTTACTGTATTCCAGTCTGCAATCTCAATACTAGAATCTTTATGAATTGCCCAAAGGATTGATTTTTGATTATCCATAGAAACAAATGGGTTATTTTGTTGTCCCATACCAAATGCTTGTAATGTTAATGTATTTGCATATAAACTCTCATACTCTTCTAAACTAGAGCCAGTTGCAGGGTTCACTAAACCCAAAACTCTATCAACTTCAGGAACATTTAAAACTTCTTTGGCAAAATTATATATATCTTGAAGATTTTTTCTTTCATATATACTAGAACCGTCTTTTGTTTCAAAACTTACACCAATTGGTGAAAATTTACGACTAGGATCTATACTCAACATTGTTTCAAAACCTTTTCTAGAATCAAGCTCTTTTGGCATCAGTAAAACACTTGAATTCCAAAGTTTCATCTCTAAAGCAAAATAACTTATAAATAGGAGAAGCAAAAGTCCTAGAGTTAAAAATAATTTAGGTGCTTTCATTACAGTTTTTGACCAATTAAGCCAAAAGTTTTTACGACCTGAAGTATATTTAAGAAGTCTATGAAACTTTCTAGGAGAATTTATCCTCTCTCCTAAGAATGAGAATATTACAGGTAATAAAGTTAAAGATAACATTATTGCTATAAGTACGACTAATACACCACTAAAACCTATTGATCTTGTAAGAGGCAAATCAGGTATAAGTAAAGCTCCCATTCCTATAGAAACAGCTAAACCAGAATAACAAACTGCTTTACCTGCTGTTACTGTTGATAAAATTGCTGCTTCTTTAGGTTCAGTTCCTTTTTCCATTTCTTCTCTAAATCTGCTAATCATAAATAAGCAATAATCTAAACCAACACCTAAACCCATCATAGATGTTATCGCTTTACAGAACATTGTTAATTCAAAAAAATGACCTATTACATATAAACAACCTAAAGTTATTACTATGCTTAACAAAGCGATGAAAATAGGTAATAAAGCTGATACTAAAGCACCAAATACTAATATTAAAATTATTATAGCTATTGGTAATATTTTCTGTTCAGCCTTTGCCCCATCAGACTCACTTAATCTTGTCATATCACCAACAATTACTTGGCTACCTGTTATGTGTGTCCTAATCTCATTTGGAAATTTAAGAGTTCTTAACTTATTAGCAACTCTATCTCCTGATTCACTTGAAACCTCAACACTTTTATCTGTAAGACCAATTAATAAAAATGTAGATTTTTTGTCTTTACTTATAAAAGATGGATCTAATTCATAACCATATATTTCACCTACATCTTTATTACCTTTTAAAGAATCTTTTACTTTATTCATTGCTTCTTGGTAAATTGGAGAATCAACAGTTAAATTCTCACTTTCAAAAGTAATTATTACGTTTTTAGGATATTGTCTTGGAAAGTTTTTTATTAATAAAACATTTTGCTCATAAGATTCACTACTCTTAACATATGAACCTTCACCTGTTAAAACATCATGAATATGTAAAGCTCCTATAGATGAAATTAAAGTAATAATTATCCAAAAAATAATTATAAGGATTCTATTTTTTATTACAGTTTCACCAAGGTTTCTAAAGAAATCTTTTTTATCTTCCATCATTACACTACAAAAAAATATATAAGTTTAATTATACTCTTATATCAACTAGGTTAAGAGAAAGTTAAGTTTAATTATTATTTAATTTTACAAAAATTTTATATGAATTAATTAAAACTATTTATTGTTTGTATTCCAAGGTAGAGGAAATGCTTTTATTTCTTGCGTATCAGGATTAAGCATATAAGGTCTACCTAAAGGATCAAGTGGAACTTCTTTTATGTATTTTTGTTCTACTAATTGCCTAAACTCTTTTAACTTTTCTGGTTTTATTATATCAGCTGTTAAAGTTGGTTCATTCTTTTTTAGATTATCTGGAACAATAGTTCTTTCATCAACTTTATTTTTAGAGTTATATTTTTCAACAATAGAATTTAAATACTTTATATCTTTTTCGATTTTAAATTCAACAAGTTTTTTATAAGCTTTTTCTTTATTGACTTTATCTTTTTCTTGATCTGCTTTTTCATAAGCAGATTGCCATAAAGCTATTTTTACATCTAGATCTTCTATTACATTCGATGCCAACATTGCTGCAAGTCTTTTTGGCATTGCTGGTGCACCTTCTATATCTCCTGCTTTACTTAAATATCTAGCTGCTACAACTTTATTTTTTTTATTTATATAGTAGAGAAAACCTATTTGATATAATAAATACCACTCTTTAGGATTATTTCTAATACCTTTTTCAAGAACTGCAATTGCTTTATCAAATTCTTTATTATCTGTAAGAGCATAAGAACCAAAAATATATGCATCAATAAACTGTGGGTCTAAAGTTGTAATGGAATCTATTAATGAATAATTTTCTGGTAAAAATGTTGACATCTCAGTCGATGTCCCAATATATTGAATAAGTTGAAGCCATAAGAGATCTGCAACAAAATGATCATAACCAATTGTTGCTGCTTTTAATACATCAGATGAAGGTAAATTAAATTTTACTTGTGATTTAATATTTTCTTTTTTATAGGCATTATTAGTAAAAACATGAGCTAAATGAGTTAGTGGAGTTAAAACAACTAGTAAAAATGCTAAAGCAGCTTTATTCATAATCTAAAACTCTTTAAATTCAAATGAAAGTACAGCTAAAGTTATTACAATTGCTGTATATAATAAACCATAAGTTAAACCACCTGTAAAAATTTCAGTACTTAAATTGTTAGAATTATATGTCACTAAGTTTTTAATATTCAATTTCTCTAAGTCAGGTAAAATATAGTAAATAGCTCTAGTTACATTCATAAATAGTTGATTTTGAGATAATTCACCAAAATTTAATAAATCTCTACTAAAATGACCAATTATATATATAGCTAAAGTATAAATTGCACTCATTGTTGGAGGGGCTATAGTTGAAAAAAATATTGCAATAGCTATTAAAAGTATAAGCTCTATATATGTGAGAAATATAGCCTGAAGATATATAGGATTAAATTCACCTGTTACAAAATAAACTAAACCATAAAAGAAAAGTGTCATTAAAGAAATTATTACAAAGAGAGTCAGTGATAAGCCTATATGCTTACCAATTATAAAGCCAGATTTTGTTAAGGGTTTTGTAAGTAATAAATATATAGTTTTCTTATCAATTTCTTTATTTAAAAGATTTGTTCCAACAAATAAGGTAATAAGAACCCCAAAAATACTAATAGAAGCTAAACCTAAATCTATTACAATTTTATCATTTTGTCCTAAACTTAAAGCTGATAAGATAAGGCTACCTGCTATCATAACAACAGAAAAAACAAGTATTATATATAAAACCTTATCTCTTATTGCTTCTTTATATGTATTAAAAGCTATGGGTAATAAACTCATAATTTATCCTTTTTTTACTTCAACTTTTGCAGAATTTTCATTAACTAATTGTACAAATATTTGTTCTAAGCTTGATTTAGAAGGATTCATTGAAACAATAGTGCCACCAGATTGTTTTGCAATAGTCATTCCCTTCATAACAGAATCTATATCATTAAAAATTGCTATAATTTCATCTTCATTCTCTGTTTTTTGTAACTTTAGAGATATTCTTTTTACATTGGTTTTTCCCATTGTATTAAGACCTTTTATTCTTAAATTAAGTAAATTATCTGTTTGAGTAAGAATTTGTTCAATAGTGCCTTGCTTCACAATCTTTCCCTTAACCATAATAGCAATATTGTCACAAAGTTCTTCAACATCTGAAAGTATATGAGTATTAAAAAATACTGTTTTATTTTGTTTTTTTAATAATTTCATTATTTCTTTTACTTCATGGCGACCGATTGGATCTAAACCTGACATTGGCTCATCAAAAAAAACTAATTCTGGATCATTAATTAGAGATTGAGCAATTCCAATTCTTTGAAGCATACCTTTTGAATATGTTTTAAGTTGTTTATTAGCAGAGCTTTTATCTAGTCCTACTAAATCTAACATTTCTATAATTCTTGAGTTTAGAGCTTTACCTTGCATTTGATGTAATGCACCACAAAAATTTAAAAACTCATTACCTGTAAGATAATTATAAATATATGGGCTTTCTGGTAAATACCCAACTCTTTTATGATTTTTAATATCTTTAGGAGATTTACCAAGAACTTGTACTTTTCCCTTAGTTGGGCTTGTTAAACCGACAAGAGCTTTTAAGGTAGTTGTTTTTCCGGCTCCATTTGGACCAAGTAAACCAAAGGTACTTCCTTTTTCAACATTAAAGCTAACTCCATCAAGAACTCTAACTTTTTTAGCCCAAAATCCAACCTTATATATTTTTACAAGATTTTCAACATTAATGGCAATATTCATAATTTATTCAGATGCTACTTTATCAAAAAATATTTATTATGTATTGTATAAACTATACTACAAAATTAGTAAAGTTTTATTTGTCTATTTTGATTTTTCTTTAATCATTGTTCTACTAAATATACCTACATATTAAATGCAGAACCAATAACATCTTTTAGACCTTTTTCAATTTCTTTTGGTGAAACACCTTTATTAATACAAGTAGTAAGATGTTCTCCAACATAAGCTTCACCAAATTTTTTTATAGCATTATTAGCTGCTTTTAATAGCCTTATTGTTTGAATACAATCCATTTCTTCATTAACTTGTAATCCTCTTTTAATAGATTCTAGCTGTCCAATAATTCTATTAAGTCTATGAACTAACTCTTTATTATTAGTTTCTTCAATTTCAGTAATTTTTTTATCTTTCATAAAATACCATCTATTTTCTAAACTATAACTATTAATTATAGTATATACTATAGGCGGTATTATATATAACCTTTAAATTATTAGTGTGATCTTTTAATATTTGTTTTATAATAACAATACCTTAGACATAATTCTTGAAACCTAGTATTTACATTTATATATTTTAAAATAATTTATCATAGAATCTAGGTTTCAGGCATATGTTATAAAAAGTATCTAAGGTATTGTAATAAAGAAATTAATTTTTGGAGAAATTAAATAAATGAGAAAAATAATAATTATTATTGTTCCATTATTATTAAATACATCTTATAGTTATTCAGAAGAAATTATAACTATAAATAATGACACTTTATACTCTAAAGAAAAACTTAAGAAAAAGATTAAAGATTCTATTAAAGAAAATAATCATTTAAAAAATAACTTTTATCTAGATAAACTAAAAAAAAATTCACCTAATGAAGTTGATTTAAATAAATTTAACACTATAAAGAAAGATATAATATTCCCTAAAAATAAGATTGAAAATATTAAAGATAATAAAAAGACTGAATATATTAGTATTTATGATATATTGAGTTATTCATTTGATAATAATTATAGCCCTCCTTATCAAGTAGTTGGTATTAGTGTTAGAGATAAAAATATTTATAGTTTACCAAATATTAATAATTATAAAAAACTTAGATCTTTAGAGGTTTTAAGATGTAAATTAAATGATATTTCTTCTTTGTTCTATGTTTATGATTTAAAAGATTTAAAAACGCTTAGTTTTAAGATGAATAATATTATTAATGTAGATAAAAGTATAAGTAATTTAACTAGCTTGGAATCTCTAGATTTATCCTATAATAAAATTACTGATTTACCAGACTCTATATCTAAACTTATTAATTTAAAAGAGTTATCTTTAGAATATCAATATGATAATGAAAAGTATTATTTAACAAAAATTCCTTTTAGTATTTTTACTCTTAAAAACTTAGAAACGTTAGATCTTTCTAGAAATCCAATTGAAAATATTCCAACAGATATTAAGAATTTAGAGTCATTAAAAGAGATTACTATACAACTAAACAATTCTGATGATTCTGAGTTAAAGAATAGTTTAGATAATTTATATAATTTAAAATCTTTAAATACTCTTAACTTAAATATAAACAGGCAAGTAGAAATTTCTGAAAAAATACAAAATATGAAGAATTTATCTTCTTTAAATTTGAGTTTAGGGTATAGTCATTTTAATAATGTAGACTTTGATAACTCATCTTCTTTTATAAATCTAAGTAAATTAAGCAATTTAAGGAAGTTAGTTTTATTTAACTATTTATTAAAATATCCAAAAGAAATTTCTTTATTGAAACAAATAAAAGAATTATCAATTTTTAATTCTACAGAAAAAGATGTTTCAAATATAAAAGAATTAAAAAATTTAGAATCATTAAAAATAAATGGCTCATATTCTTCATTTCCAATTTTTATTAATGAATTATCTAATTTGAAAAAACTTGATGTATCAGTAACAACTTCATTAAGTAAACCAGTAAATGATAAAGAGTTTTTTACAAAACTTCTTGAATTAAAATATTTGGAAAGTTTAAGAATAGGGATAGATTTTGGACTCAGTTCGTCACATTATTACGATTTTAATATTCCTAGAGATATAGGTTTATTAAAATCTCTAAAATACTTAGAAATTAATAATGATAATTTAAGGTTTTTACCTGAAGAAATTTCTAATTTATCAAATCTTGAAGAAATTTTTATTGTTACAAAGAATTATATTAGGATTCCAGATTCATTTAAAAAACTAAAGAACCTTAAAAAATTACATCTTTTTAATATTGGTAGCATTAACCTTTATAATGAAAGTGAAAAAGAAAGAATAAAACAAATACTCCCTAAAACATTTATTTATTACTAATTTTTATCATTTTTCTTACTTAGGTTTAACTTGATTAATTGTACTTTTTACTTGATTATTTATGCCTTTCATTTGCTTTAAAGTATTATCTGTTTGTTTAATTGTTTGTTCTACTGTATTATTTGTTGTCTTATTAATACCTGTAGCAATATTATTAGTTTGCTCAAATACATTTGTAGTTTGTTCTAAAATATCAGGTATTTGTTCAAGTGTATTACCAAGATTTTTAGCAGCGTTATCATCTTTTGGTAAATCTGCTACAGGATTACCTAAATCATTAACTACAACTTTAAAACCTAATTGAAAATGATCTTCATTCTCATCTCCTGATAAAATGTTTTGACTTGGCTCTATTTCAAAATTAACCTGACCACCTGTTTTTATTTTGAGATATTCTGATAAGTCAAATAAAACTGTTTTATTATCTTGTAATTGAACAACTCCATAATGCTTCTGATATTCATCAAAAGATTGTAAATTGTTTTCTTTTAGATATTTATTGACTTTTTTATTTCTTTCAGTTTCGTTTAAATTTGGAGCTAAAGTTTTTGAAAACTCTTCTATTTTTTGTTTTTTAACTTGTTCATATCCATCTTTACTATTTTCTTTAGAAATATCTAGAGTTTCTATATAATCAAGATAAGGGGTCTTATTTCCATGAATAGACTTATTAAGGTTTAAAGGAATAAAACCAAATAATTTTGCTTTACCATTTAAGTCTATACTATTTATTATTCCACCTGCTCTGCTTTTATCTATATGGACTTTTAGAACATTTTTAGGAGGCTGACCTTCAGGAGCAATATTTTCAACAGTTATTTTTGTTGATAATCTCATATTTACATTAACACCAGCAACTTTTACACCTGTTTTCATTGTTATTCTACTATCATCACCTATACCTGTTTTATCTAAGTCTATATTTACTTGATTTTTTCCTTGATTAAAAACAACTTTATTTTTATCATCTATTTTATAATCTTTAGGTATTACACCAGCATTACTAAGAGACTCTAAAACCATTTCTTCTATATTAGAAGTCGTTCCTTTCATGATACCTTCATTTATTTGTAATTGTTTTGTTTCTGTATCTGCAACTAATTTACCTTGTATATCAACACTCTTAACATCAATATCTGTATTTTTATTATCAATTAATATCTTTGAACCCATTTTACCTTCAAGATCAGATGTTAAATTTAAGTGCTTTGATTTTGGATCATAAACTATATTAAATTTTTGAAGATCTGCTGATACATTAAGAGTAGAGAATGCTGCAAGTTGTTGTTTAATATTATCAATATCTCTAGTTAATTGGGCTGAAGATTTTATAGAATTTATCTTAACTAAATCATCAAGGATTTTAATAATATCATCTTTACTGCCAAAGCCCATTTTAAGACTTCCTTTCTCAGCAGCAGAAGTTATTATCATATTACCTTTTTCATCTTGTTTAAATTTAATTGAACCACCAAAATTTAAACCATCAGTATCACCAGTTAAAGTAATATCTGTAGAACCATCAGGGTTTGTATTTGTAACTAAAACATTATTTATATCAACTCCATTAATTGAACCTTTTACATCTGTTTTAATATCTGTAAATTTTAATTTATTTTGTTCAAATACTATTCCACCATTAATCCCAAGATCTGAAATTTGAGCTACATATTTTTTATCTTCCCCATTTTCTTGATAAGTTTTTGTTAATTTTCCTGATAAATTTAGTTGTGGATTTTTATCATCCAAACCTTCAAATTTTAAACTTCTTTCTTCTTCATCTCTTGCATAAACAATTTTTCCATTTAATTTTCCATCTTCAATTAAATAGTTGTTGATTACTCCTTTTTTCAACTCAACTTCTTTACAAGATAAACTAAATCCTGATTTATTATCTTTATCTGGAACTAAACTTAAATTACCTTTAGCTTCAAAGTCTAAAATATTTTCTTTATTTGTATGAACATTAACTTGAGTTGCTTTTAATTTTAGATAACCATTATTGTCGGCACTAGAAAGAGTGATATTTTGTCCATCATAAGTAACTTTTCCTTCTAAAGAAGCATCTTTAAAAAAAGTATCACCTATTTGAAACTTTTCAAAACTTGTATTTGAAGTTACAGAATAAACATTTTTATTGTTTATTTTTTCTGTGTTTATTTCAATAGAACCTTTACCTTTAATATCTACAGGTGTTTCTTGTTTAGCATTTATAAACTTACCTTTTAACTGTATATCCTGCCCCTCAACAGATTCAAGAGTTATTTTACTATTATTATCAGTAGGTATTATGGATAGTTTAGAGCCACTTAATTCAGCCTCTTTTAATTCAAACGTACCAACTTTTAATAATTCAACCTTAGCTGTTGGTATAAATGATAATTTTCCTGTTGTTTTATCAAATTGGAAAGTTATTGTTTTATCACCTTTAAAGACAAAGTCTTCACCATTTATTTTTCCACTAATATCTAAGTCTTTATCATTTTTTGACGTAATAGTAACAGTATTAGTTTTTGAATCATAAACTAAACTTGAGTTTATATTATTTACATTTTCTAAGTTAATATCACCTAGTTTTAATTGATTGATACTGCCATTTACATTTAGGCTTATTTTTTCTCCATCTTGGTTTACTTTTATACTACCTTTTAATTTTAGATCAGCATCAACTATAAGTTCTTTATCATTAACTTTTCCACTAACACTAAAAGTAGAACCTTTATAACCACCAGCTTTTATTTCAGCATTTTTAATATTACCATTCTGATCAACATCAATTTTTCCATAACCTGTTATATTTTTTATATGTAAATCTGTTTTCATGTCAGGGTTTTTTATATGACCTGATACCTTTAATGCTGCTTCTGTTGTTGCTCCTGAAAAACTTACACCTTCTCTTTCTGTATAAGCAACAAGACCATCAACTGCTAATTTTTCGGCAGTAAAGTTATCGTATTTACCCTTATTAACATCTAGTCTACCTTGCACTATTACTTGAGTCTTGGTTGATTTTTGTTTATCTTCATTAATGGTTTCAATTGCTTTATATGATAAATTACCTTTAAACTTTGCTCCTTGAAGTGAAACTAAATTTTCATTTTTTTGTGACACTTTAAAACCTGATAAAGAAACCTCTGTTCCTGCTTTAAGGGAAGTATTTTTACCATCTTGAACAACTTCTAAATTACCTTTTGCATCTGCTTTATTAAGAGTAATTCTTGTCTCTGTATTTGGAACATATATATTTACATCATTTGCTTTAACATCAATAGTTGCTTGAGCATTTATTTTACTTAAATCATTTGTATTTTCAAGTTTAGAGTTTAACTTAGCATCAACAGTTAATTTACCTGAAATATCAGCTTTACTAGGGTTAAAGCCCATTTCTTCTAATTTATTTGAAAAATCTTTTCTTTCTTTTTCGCTTACATTAAGCTCTAAATGTGCGTCTGATTTAACAGAAGCAGTTGTGTTATTTAAATTTACAGAAGCATTTACAGATAATCCATCAGGAGTATCTGTTACAGCTTTTTCTTTTGCTAAACCATCAGAACTTGCAATTAATTTTGAATTATCAAAAACAATATTTAGCTTTTTCCCATCTGTATCAAATTTAATATTAGGATCAAATTGATTGATACTTGCATTTGGAAAACCCTTAAGATTCATTTGTTTTGATAAATCATATTCAAGTTTTATTTTTCCATTAACAAAATCATTTATAACTTGTTTATCTTTTTTATCTTGTGCTGGATTAGTTCCCCAACTAGATATTCTTGATTTTACATCTTTTAATTCTTTAGGTACTATAAAACCTGCTTTCTCCATACTTTCTGCAACACTTATAATAGAACTTGCTATAGTTTTATGTGCTGAGTTTTCCCATTCTGCTGTTTTATCTTCTACAAAATCAGGAATTAAAATACCTTTTGTTTCTATAGGGATAAATACATTTTTATCAGAACCTAAATTTGGATTAACTTGATATTTATTATTTTCACCTTTTGTCATATCAGGGTTAAACTTAGCACCAAAGTTAAAGCCAACAGGGTTAAATGGTATAAGAGGCGTTGTTGTAACACTTACTCCTGCATTAGCTGATATTTTATCATTTTCTTTCATTGATACAGAACCATTAGCATTTACAGCAGGTAAAAATGGTAAATCTACACCTGCACTAACAGCAACACCATCTGTAAGATTTAGATTTGCATTTAGAACTCCAAATGAACTTATACTAAGACTTCCATTTTCATTAGGTTTGATTTTTAGAGCTGTTAATTCTCCAATTCTTTCACTGACAATTTCATAGTTTAGCTTAACAAGGAAAGATTTATCTTTTTCATCATAATCAACATTTACTCTTGTTCCTTTTGGTAGATCTAATTTATTTAAAACTTCTTCCATTTTAGCTTTTACGTCAATTGAAACAACTCCATTAAGAGTACCTTGCCAATCATATAAACCATTTGTATTTTGAATACCATTAATATCAACCATTCTTAACTGCATATCAGCTTTAACAACCGAATAATCAGCTTTATCAACTTCAACACCTGTTTGACCAGCTATTTCAAGAGTTTTATTATCATCAGTAATCATAAAACCTTTTGAAGCTTGAACATTTTTTAAGAAATCTTTATTAAATCTTGAGTGATTTTCTGTAAAATTATCTGCTGTTATTGATGAGTTATCAGAAGATTTATATTCCCTACTATTTTCTTTTCTATTTACTTGATAAACAACATATAAATTGTCTTTATTTTTTAAAATTATCTCTGTTCCTTTTTCTTTTTTTGCAAAGTTTTCAGCATCAGTAACACTACTAAAAACATTAAGTGGTGAACCAACTACAATATCATTTACTCTATCCGAGTCTTCTGTGAATACATTTAATATTGTATTATCTACAGGGTTTAATGTATAACCATCAGTATCATGCTCTCCAAACTTTTGATTTGTAAAAGATGTATTAATATTTACTTGCTTAAAAAATATTTCTAAAGGGTCTTTCCCATTTAGTTTTATATCACCCTTGAATTTAGTATCACTATTTTCTATGGACTTTTTAAGGTCTTTCATTATCTTAAGAGCTTCTTTAGGGTTAGACGATAGATCAATATATTGATCCGAAACTTTAATATTCCAACTTTTTATATCAACACTTTTATCATCAGATTTTTCAATATCTGCAATAAATTTATTTATAGACTCTAAATCTTCATCTTTACTTAATAAAGTTAAATCAATAGTCTTGTCCTGAGTAGGTGTGTTATTTGTTTTACCTAGTTTTACATCATTTCCAAAACTTATTCTTCTTGGATCAATACCTGTCATAAAAAACTTTTCCTTAAAATACTATATATAAATTATTGTGAAAAACTAAAAAAAGTTGCTAATATCAAAAGAATTATTGAGTTAAATAATTTATAAAAATGTAAACTTTTTCATTTTAATAGTAATTAAGTTATAGATAATTTAATTTTAACTCAGTTAAATTTCAGTTAATTAACGAATGTTTATATTGTGTTTTCTGACACATTCAATATATGATAGAAATATCAATCATTTTATTTAATGAGGTAAGTAAAAATGGAATTAGAATTACACACAGTTGAAGAAATTGAACAAAATTTAGATGTTGAAGAATCAAAAGGATTATTATATACCTAATATTTATTATTGATATTACAAAGGACTTTATCTTTTGAAAAATAAAAGCTTAGCTGAATTTTTTTCTGATATAAAAGATAAAGTCCTTCTCTCATTTAATGAAAATAATTTTGATGAGTTACAGTTAAATCTTTTAGAACAAACTTTTGATATATATCAAAATAAATCAGAAACAGATCTTTTTACCACATCCATTTCTATTTTTTATTTAATTACAAAAAGCTTTAATAAAAATCTTGACGAAAAGTCTATATTATTAGGAGCTTTTTGTACTTTGTATATAGTTTCACTAGATCTTTTTGATGATATTCAAGATAATGATTTGGTAGGTAAACCTCATGAAAAAGTTGGAGTACCTATAGCAGTTAATAATGCTATAACCTTATTATTCTTAAGCTTAGACTTTTTAAGGCAAGTTATTACAATTGAAGAAAATATAGATAAAAAAATATTATATTTAAAAGTTTTTAATCAAGCATCATTATTAGCAGTAAAAGGGCAACATAAAGATTTAATAGGGATTGACTCAACTAAAACCCCACAAGATGTTATAAATATGCAAAAAGAAAAATCCTCAAGCTTTTCGCTTATAGCTGTCTGTGCAGCTATTTATTCAGACTGTGATAATGAAACTATACAAAAAATAAAAAATATCGCTGAAGAAATGGTTATCATTTTTCAAATAGTTGATGATATAAAAGATATCTATGGGAAAAAAATTAGTCCAGATTTACTCACTAATAAAGTAACCTACCCAATATCTTGCTTTTTAGAAATGGCAAATAATGAAGAACTTGATAAATTAAATAATTTAAAAGCTCAATTACCAGATTCTCTTAAAGGTATTAGAGAGTTAATATATAGTATCGGTGCTATTAAAAAATCTGCTGAAACTATAGAAGTATTTAGAGTAAATGTGCATAATAACATTTCACAATTAAATTTAAATACCCCTAGTATGAGAGCAGTTCTTTATTTAATTGACTATTTATCTAACTCTATTTATAAAGTTAAGGAAATAGAGGAAACTAGTTCTATTATTCATCCAAATCGTGATTATGATCTATTTATAAAGAATTTAGTAAATACATTTTTTATTAATATGGTTGAATTTAAACCTCCTGAACAGCCTTCTTTAATTCCTTGGCACTTACCACAATGGATGTATGAGAGTAAAAGAAATATAATATATTATTCAGATTTAGAAGGATTTAAAGAAGATATTCTACCTATACAATCTAAAGTTCTAGGAATGGAGGACTTAGATAAATTAGAAAAGGTACTTATTGATGAATCTACATTTGTAATGGCTCATGAAATATTTCACTACTGGCGAAATCAATCTGGTAGAATCACAAAAGATTCATGGTATGAAGAATGGGTAGCAAATAATTTAGCTATTGCCTATCTAAGAGAATTTTTCCCTAATATTCTTAATGATACAAAAAATCTATTAGAAGAACTAATAATAAGAAAGTATCAAAAATTAAATATTAAAGCAGAAAATATTTTAAATAAAATTTTTAGTAATGATTATAGTCCAAGCTTAAATTCTCTAGGTTATCAAGTTGATATAGATGATATATCTGCTATTCAATTTCATATGACTTTTAGAATAATATTTACTCAACATAAATCTCTTAAGGAGCTTGTAGAAACCTTTCTTTAATTATCATTACATATTTAAGTTTTTAAAGTTTCTTATAATATAATTTATGTAAAACAAATGGAATTGTTTTATATTCTATAGGTTGCTTTAATAATGATAATTTTTATTATTTAATATTATTTGTATTGCATAATTTTAACATTGATAAAAAGATTTTTACCATATTTTGGAAGTGAATTAGAACTTGAAAAAAGGTTCTTTAGATATTCTTCATTTTATACAGCTGTTTTAGCATTTTTATCTTTTATTCAAAATGTTACAACTAATCTAAGTATATATTTGCAATTATTCTCTCTAGTATATGTAGTATTTTGTATTTCATGTTATTTTTTATCTAAAATTGATAAAATATTTGATATAGTAAAAAATATCTTTTTTGTGGGACTTATTATTCTTCTTGATATTTCATATTTCCTTAGTGGAGGTTTAGATAGCTCAATAACATATATCTTTATAATTACATTTTTAATGCTAAATTTGTCGATAAAAAATCGTAAAGTATCACAATTTATAGTATTTGTAGTATTTATAATTAATTTATTTATTTTATTCTTTTTAGAACAAAAATATCCTAGTTTGTTAATACCTTATCCTAATATAGAAGCAAAACATACTGATTTAATATCTGGATTCTTTTTAGTTTCTCTTATTATAGCTTTAACTAATAATTTCTTTAAGACAACATATGAAAAACTCCTGTTTAGTATTGATAGTAAAAATAAAGAGTTGATTATTTCTGAAAAAAAAGCATATATTGAAAAAGAAAAAGCAGAAGATGCTAACAACGCAAAAAAAGAGTTTTTATCTGTTATGAGCCACGAAATAAGAACTCCGTTAAATGCTATCATCTCGATAATACAACTTTTAGAAAAGAATGAAGTTTATAAAGAAGATACACTAATAAAGACTTTAAAAGACTCTTCAGAAAATCTCTTAGCTTTAGTATCTAATATATTAGACTTTAGTAAAATAGAATCTGGAGAAGTTCAGTTAGAAGAAATTAACTTCAATTTAAAAGATATTATAGAATCTATAGTTAATGTTCATAAAGCTCAAGCTATAGAAAAAAAGAATACTCTTAATGTGAATTTTGAAGGTTTTGAATCGTATTTCTTTTTAGGAGATCCTCTAAGATTAGGGCAAATATTTATAAACCTAATTTCAAATGCAATAAAATTTACAGAGAATGGTTTTATAGATTTTAATATCAAACTTATTGAAAAGAATGATAATAAAAGCAAAATATATTTTGAGATAAAAGATAATGGTATTGGAATTTCTCAAGATAAGATTGAGTCTGTATTTCTGAGAAGTTTACTCAAGAGAATTTAACTATAACTAGAAGATATGGTGGTTCTGGTTTAGGTTTATCTATTATTAAGAAACTAATCGAGCGTATGGGTAGTAGAATAGAGGTGGAGAGTAAAATAGGTGTAGGCTCTAAATTCTTCTTTTATTTAGAATTAGAAAATTCAAATAAAGTTTTAGATGTATCATATCAGCCTGAAAAAATTAACTCATTTAATCCTCATATATTAATAGTTGAAGATAATAAAGTAAATGTTATGGTAGCAACAAAATTTTTAGATAAATGGAATATGACATATGAAGTTGCTGAAAATGGTTTAATTGCAACTCAAAAGTTTCAAAAGAATAAATTTGATCTTATTCTCATGGACTTACAAATGCCTGAAATGGATGGATATACAGCAACACAAGAAATAAGAAAACTTGATAAAACCATTCCTATAATAGCTCTTACTGCTAATACTGTTTCAGAAGAAAGGGAAAAATGTTTAAATTCAGGATTTAATGAATATATAACTAAACCTTTCAAATCTGAAAATTTACATGATAAGATAAGATTTTTTACTAATGATAAAAATATCAGTTAACAGGGTGTATCTCTATTTCACCTGTTTTTCCTTGTAATAAATATGAGTTTAAAATCTCTTTTGTCTTTGGTAAAGCAATAAAATGATAAGTATCAGGAAAGGTTTCTAATGAAAACTTAAAATATTTACTTAACATTTTATCTTTTTCTATAAATGAATAATGGTTAATAAGATTCTCAACTTTTATATATATTTTTAAATCATCGTAAGAGTCAGCCCAAACCTGTTTTTTATTATAATAGCTTTCTTGAAAATACTTAACCGTTTTCATATATGAAAGAAGAGTTTTTAATACAGGGTTTTCTGTATTATCTGTAAGTCTATTACTTCTTACTTCTTCATTCTCATTTATCCAAATATGATTAGTAATAAGAGGAATTGCTATTCTATCTCTATAGTTACTTAAAATTATATACTCATCTTCAATTTCCTTTACTGAAGCTAAGCAAAAAGGACATTTTTTAGGATTTGAATGTTTAAAATTTCCTCCACATAAACAAGGATTAAGGTGATTCTCAATTTCATTCCAATAATTTTTTATCTGAGTGTCACCTATTTTTGTGGTTATGTTTATTTTGTTGATATATTTTTGTAATATAGAGTCACTATAACTAATTTTTAAAACACTCATACAATTATCACAATTTAAATAATGACTATTATCATAGGGAGATTTTTTTACAACCTCAAAATTCATTTTACATGAATCACAGTTTTCTCTATGCCTGTCTAAAGAGTTCTTATATGGAATAGTAATTTTATTGCATTGTGGGCATCTAGAAGATTCATCTGCATCATTATAAAAGTAACACTCACAAGTATTACAATAAAAAGGGATTTTACCATCATTTATTCGCACAGATAATTTCTTCCATTTTTTAATTAATTAAATATATTTTACTTCAAGTCAGTATAATTATTACAAATATTTTTTTATATATTCTATCTATTTTTTTAATGACTTTTTAACGACTAACAGTCCTCTTAATTAATCCTAAAGGATAAGAATCAGTAACTATCTCTTGTAACCATTTTCTTGACTCTATTGGACTCTTATTCCAGAATGTAGGACAAGTAGATATAAATTCAATAAAACTAAAACCTTTACCTTCAATCTGATATGATATTGCTTCTTCTACTGCTTTTATAGCTAAGTTCACATTTTCTGAAGTATCAACTGTAACTCTATTAACATAAGCACAACCAGATAATTTAGCTAAGATTTCAGCTATTTTTATTTGCTTTCCTTGTCTCTCTTCTGATCTTCCATAAGGAGTTGTATCTGTTACTTGTCCCAAAAGAGATGTTGATGACATTTGACCTCCACTTTGTGCCATAACTAGGTTATTAATCATAATAACTGTTATTTTATCTCCTCTAGATGCAGAATGAATTAACTCATTTAAGCCAAATGATAAAATATCACCATCACCTTGATATGTGATGACATTCTTTTCAGGCTGAACATTTTTAATTCCAACAGCAACAGGTATTGCTAAACCTAATGGTGCCTCAACAAAATCTAAATTCATATAGTCAGACACAAAAGAACCACAACCTTGAGAGTTGACTCCAATAGTCTTTTCTCTAAGATTTAAGTTATCAATTGCTTCTGCAATGACTCTATTAATAGTGCCATGAAAACAGCCAGAACAATATATAGTTTCTATGTCTTTATAAGTTTTTAATTTTTTTGCATTAAATAAGTCCTTTTTCTAAGTCTGAGCCTATTTTTCCTAAAGCTTGATGATAATCAAAATCACCAAAAAAATCTACCTTATTTTTATCTTCAACTATATTCAAAATATCAGTTAAGAAAAGCATTAAACCTGAATTTGACTCTATAACAGTAATTTTGTTAACTTTTTTAGATAATTCATAAATCTATTTTTAGGAATGGAACTAAGCTTATAGGTCTAAATAAACCTGATTTTAATACCTTTTCCTTTGTTTAATAATATTCTCTTAACTAGTTCTGACAATCCAAATGCTATATATAAGTGTTCAGCATCTTCAGTCATAAACTCTTCAAAGATAACTTCATTTTCTATCATTTTAAATTTATCAGAAAACTTTTTATATTTGTAATCATTATCATGATAAACTTTGTAAGTTCTATGTTCTCTATTTTCTGCTCCATCTAATTTCCAGTTTTTATTTTCAAAATAATCTGGTGATAATAAATTCTCATTAATATCAATATTTTGATAATTTTGTGATAAAGCACTATCAAGTAATAACATTACAGGATTTCTATACTTATCAGATAAATCAAAAGCTTTAATTGTTAAATCATAAGTTTCTTGAACAGTGGAAGGAGCTAAAACAATAAACTTATAGTCTCCTGAAGTTCCACCTCTTACTGCCTGTCCATATCCTGATTGTGTAGGTTCATAATTTCTTAATCCTAATTTACCAGACATTATATTGGTAATAACACAAGAAATTTCCATTCCACAAAGATATGAGAAGCCTTCATCAAGGGCAAATATTCCTTCAGTTGTTGAGCTTGTTAGGACTCTCGCTCCACTAATAGAAGAACCAATCACCATTCCTATTGCTGCTCTTTCATTTTCAGTTTGAGTAAAAATACCATTCACTTCTGAAAACCTATAAGAAGAATAATTCAAAATATCTTTGTTAAAAGGTCTAGTAGCCCCATAATAATATCTACAACCTGAGTAAATAGAACCTTCAACAACAGCTTTACTACCATTCAAAAATGTTTTTTTCATTATTAGCTTATGAAATCTTATACAAAAAATAATAAATTATATTATATCAGTGCTTTGTATAAATATTTGTTTACTGTTATTATGAATTATTATTGTTTTTAGATAATATTCAATATAAAAAATTTTGTTATATTTATTGGTGAACTTTGTATTTAATGGAGAAAAATTTACGTGTTGAAAAATAGTATTACAAAAGGCTTAAGTCTTTTACTTGCTATTAATTTTATAAGCATTACACCTGTATACTCTGCTGATGTCAGTGATAAAAGCATTGATATTAAAGAAATAAAATCTAGTTCTAAAGACACATCTAGTGAATCAAAAATTAAAGAACTTGAAGAAGAAATAAAACTATTAAAAGCTAAATCAAATCAAACAATCAAAAAATCAGATAAATCAAATTCAAAACCTAAAACTGGTGACTTAAAAATTGAGAAAGATGATTCACTAAAAACAGTTGGTGATATTGAAACAAAAAATAAAACAAAAAAAGAAATAAAAGAAGAAGTAAAAGAAGTTCAAGAAGAAGATAAAAAAGTTCAAGAAGCAGGAACTCAAAATATATATCCTTGGCTACCATCAATGAATAATATATTTAAGGGACAGACAATACAAGAAAATCAAGCATTAAAACCTTTTGGTTATGAAATATTTAACCAAGACTCTACTGTTATTAGCTCAACACTTGATGCTCCTGTTGGTAATGATTATATTATTGGTGCAGGTGATAGTCTTGAAATTAATATTTGGGGAGGAGTTAATACATCTCTAGATGTAACTGTTGATAAAGAAGGAAAAATTGTTCTACCTGAAGTTGGAACTTTTACTGTTTCTGGACGTAGTTTTGGTGTACTAAAAGAACAAATAAAACAAAAATTAGGTGAGATTTTTAATAATGTTTCAGTTGATGTAAGTCTTACAAAACTTAGAAAATTTAAAATTTATGTTGTTGGTGAGGCTAAAAATCCTGGAGCATATGAAATAAGTTCAGTAAATACACTATTTAATGTTTTATTTATGGCTGGGGGTCCAAGTGATATTGGTAGTTTAAGGAATATTAGTATTATTCGTAATAACAAAACAATAAAAAAAGTCGACCTTTATGATTTTATATTAAAAGGAGACAAATCAGCTGATGTTAAACTTGAAAATGGTGATACTGTATATTTCAATCTAAAAAGTAAAACAGTTGGAATACAAGGTCTTGTAAATAGACCAGCTATATATGAACTAAAAAATGAAAAGAACTTAGCTGATATATTAAATCTTTCTGGTGGTGCATTAGCAACATCATATTTAAAAAATGTTCAAGTAAAAAGAGTTGAAGCTAATAAAGAAATGGTAATTTTAAATGTTGATTTAACGTCAAAATCTAAATTATCAAATCTTACTCTTAAAGATAAAGATTTAATTAGTATTTTCCCTATATTAAATGTAAATAATCAAACAGTTTATCTTAATGGTCATGTATTTAGACCAGGTACTTATCAATATAAAAATAAAATGAAGTTATCAGAGATTATTAAATCTTATAGTGACTTGTTACCTGAGCCTTATACAGAATATGCACAAATTATACGATTACAGAAACCCGATTTAAAACCATTTACAATAATGTTTAACTTAAATGATATTATTGCTCATAAAAAAGATATTGAACTTCAACCTTTTGATACTGTAATGATTTATTCAAAATGGGATTTTACAAGAGTACCAGAAATTGAAGTTACAGGAGAAATATTTAAGCCAGGAAAATATAAAATTGTAAAAGGAACTCGTTTGCTAGATATTTTATCTTTATCAGGTGGAGTCACAAAAAATACTTATCTTGATAGAGTTGAAATTATTAGAAAAGATGATGTATATGGAAATAAAAAGAATATATCAATAAGCTTAAAAAATGCTTTAAGTGGTGATGAAAATAATAATATAGAAATAAAAGATGAAGATTTAATTATTTTCCATAGTAATAATGATATTTCACAATCTAAAACAGTCGAAATTGCAGGTCAAATAACCAAAGCAGGTTCCTACCCACTTGGAAAAGGAATGAGAGTTAAAGACTTACTGAATTTAGGTGGTAGCTTTAATAAATCAGCATATACAAGAGAAGCAGAAATAATTCGTTATATAAATGATGGAGCAGAAGTTAAGTTTAAAACTATAAATATAGATCTTCAAAAAGCTATAGCAGGAAATACAGCACATAATATTTTACTTCAAGATATGGATAGATTATTAATAAAACAAATTCCTAATTGGGAAGATATTGGACTTGCAATAGAATTAAAAGGTCAAGTTCGTTATCCTGGAGTATATGCAGTATCACCAAATGATAGATTATATGATGTAATACAACGAGCAGGTGGTTTTTTAAATGATGCGTATCTTAAGGGGGCTATTTTTAATAGAAAAAGCGTAATGGAGCTTCAAAAAGCAAGATTAGATAAATTAATAGAAGATATAGAATCTAGTATTTTAGTTGAAGAAACCCAGCTTACAGATGAAGAATCAAAAAAGCTAAAACAAGAAGAACTATTGCTAAGAGAACAAAGACTAAATTATAGAAGACAACTGTTACAAAAGCTAAGAAGTTCTCAAGCAACAGGACGTATGATAATTGATCTATATAGTCAAAATTTTAAGAATACAGATAACAATGTAAAAATTTCAGCAGGGGATTCTTTATTTATTCCCAAAAGACCTGATTTTGTTTCAGTTCAAGGTGAAGTTTATAATCAAACAGCTATTGTATTTAAACCAGGTAAAACATTAGGCTATTATCTTTCACAAGCAGGTGGTATAACACATGATGGTGATAATAGTAGAATAAACCTTGTAAGAGTTAATGGTTCGGTTTTATCTTCAGAAGATAAATGGTTTTATGATATTAAAGATGAAATAATTGAACCTGGAGATACAATTCTTGTACCTCAATTACCTTCAAAAACTGACTATTGGGTTATTGTTAAAGATATTGCCGATATTACATATAAAACAGCAGTAGCAGCAGGAATATTCTTAATAAATACAAGAAATAATACAGGTAATTAATGGAAATAAGACTACAAAAAATAATTTCTGAAGCAGGTATTGCATCAAGAAGAAAAGCAGAAGAGCTAATATTAGATGGAAGAGTATCTGTAAATAATAAAACTGTTTCTGAACTTGGAACTAAAGCAAATCCAGATAAAGATATAATTAAAGTTAATGGAAAAAAAATAGATACGAATAAACCTAAAATCTATATAGCTTTAAATAAACCATTTGGAATCATTTCTTCTAGAAAAGATGAAAAAGACAGAGAAACAGTAGTTGATTTAATTAATACTGATGAATATATATATCCAATAGGTAGACTTGATTATGATAGTAGTGGTCTTATTTTATTAACGAATGATGGTGAAATAACAAATAATCTTATTCATCCTAAGTATGAAGTAGAGAAAGTATATGTTGTATATATTCAAGGATTCATACCTGATAGAGCTTTAGAAAAATTCGAAAAAGGAATAAGGTTAGAAGATGGTTATACAGCTCCAGCTAAAGTTGAAATTATAAGAGAAGAAAATAATCTAACTATTTTAGAAGTCACTATACATGAAGGTAAGAACAGACAAATAAGAAGAATGTTTGATGCACTAGGTTATGAGGTAACAAAGCTTAAAAGAATTAGAATTGGTAATATTAAACTTGATAATTTAAAAGCAGGAGAATACAGATCTCTAACTAATGAAGAAATAAAATGGATTAAAAGTTTGAAAAAATAAGTCTAAAAATATTTACTTTGTAAAAACTTGATAAATTATATGACCACTTATAATAAAACTCATTAATAATCCTATTCCATAAGACATAGATCTCCAAGGTTGTTTACCATTTATATAAAAAATACTATGCATTATCCTTGCAAATACAAATGTAGTAAAATAAATTAAACTTCCCCTATCCCAGCAATTTAGCATTACATAAACTAAAGCCAAGAATAAAAACATAGGTATATTTTCTAAATCATTTCTAAAAGCATTATTAGCTCTAACTAATGGTAAGGGTTCACTTGTAGCTGGTTCTAACCCCATCATTTTAGCATCTTCTACAACAACAAATGAACTATATTTCTTTTTCAATAATCCTTGTGTAATACCAATTGCAAACATTTTTATAAATAATATCACACAACATATAGCATAAATTTTTAATGATATATTCAAGTCTTAAACCTCAATTTTTAGAATATTTTTAGATTTATATCATATAATTTATATTTTAGAAATATAAACATCAGCTTTACCCCATGAAAAAGGTAAATACATTTTTTTTATTAACTTTACTCTATTTGAATTTATAGGATGAGAAACAGTTATTATATAAGTACCTACTTTTAATTTGCTTAACTTTTCATTTAGCAATTCTAAAGTATCTGCTTCTAAACAAGTTGCTGCTACATAAATAATATCAGCATCATCAAAATTATAATTAAGCCAATCTTCTTCTATAAAATTTATTTCTTTTAAATTATTATCAAAAACTATTTTTTGTGCATTATCTACAAAGGTTGGTATTAATTCTATACCTGTTGTATTTAGTTTATATTTTATATTTGCGAAAAAGCATATTCTACCAATACCACACCCAAGATCATAAAATTTTTGTTCAGGCTTAGGATTTATAAATTTAAAAACTTTATCAATTGATTTCCATATTGCTTCACCATAAGTTAATTCTTCTTTTGAATCTGGAAATAATAAATGCCCTTCTTCAATAGCTATAGAAAATTGATCTCTTATTGCATAAGTCTTAAACAACTGTATATCAACTTTTCTTAGTAAAGGATCACTATAAAAGCTTATAACTTCAATTATAAAGTGAAAAAAGTTATAAAATGCATTTTTTATATTGATATAAAATAAATAAATATCTTCTATTGTATTAGATATTAAAAAAGGTAACTTAATTTTCAACTTACTATGTTTTATTAAATATTAAAGTAAAAATCATTATAACTTATTTCTTATAATGATTTAAAAAGTTTCATAAATATACTTTATATTTTTTATTAATAGAACCAATATATAATTTTCTATAGAAAAAATCTATATATTTTATATAAAGTTCTTGATAATTTTTCTAAAACATTATTTAATTTATAATTATATTTTTGTATAGAAATAAATTTTATGTTTTTTGATATTTTCTTTTCAATCTGTCAAACAGAAGTTGATAATTTCATTCCTTCTGAAAAACAAATGCTTCTTAATTTTTTTGATCAAGTAAAACTCGCAGATGAGTTAGGTTATCAAACTGCTTGGGTTGCTGAAACACATTTATCTTGTCAAATACAAAAAGAAAACCTATTTCCAGTTATACCAGATTTTAAAGGTGAAATAGGCTTAAATACAGATATTTTACAAATAGCTCATAAAGTTTTTCAAATAACAAAAAATATAAATGTTGGCTCTGCCATAAGAAATATTTTATGTAATGGAGGCCCCATAGCTCATGCAGAAGCAATAAAAACCTTTTTAACACTACATGATTTAAATGATTATGAAAAAAGATTATTAAATATTGGGTTTGCTGCTGGAAGATTTAATTTTTCAAACATTCCATATGGAATTAGACCAAGAAATGAAATAGAAAAAGTTTCTTGGGCTGTAGTTAAAGGAAAAGTTTTTCATGAAGCTACAGAAATTTTTTTACGATTTTTAAGAGGAGATATTTTTTCTTCAAAAGATGTAAGCCCTAAATTCATTTCAAGAAAAGATTTTAGAAGTGATGAAGATTGGAATAAAGTTATAAAAGTTATAGGTAAAGATGCTGATAAAATAGAAATAGAACCGTTCTGGGTATTTGATAAAGTTGGAGTTATACCATTTGATGCACCTCTAAAATATTTAAAACTTACAATAGGAAGTCATGAGCCTTTTGCTCAAGAACTAGCAAATAAATTTTATCCTTGTGGTGTTTTTAATCTTTCAATAACTCCATCAAATGAGATTGAAGATACACACAAAAGAATGCAAAAAATCTACAATACTTTAAATGGTGAATGGAATAGAAGTCTAATGCCAAGAACAGTTCTAGTTTTTATTAATTCAGATAAAAATTTAACTGAATCTGAACAAAGAAAGATTGCAAATGAGAATGCTAATAAAGCAATATCAAACTATTGGAAAGCAATAGAAGGAACTTTAGACCAAAGAAAAGTTGATAATGCTGTAAATAATGCTTTAATTGGAACTTCACAGGATATACTAGAACAGATAAAAGAAAGATTTAATCCAGAAGATAGACTTATGCTTTGGTTTGACTTTAATAACCATAATAATGAATATGTTAAAAAAAGTATGAAATGGTTTATGGATGAAGTTAAGCGATATATTTAAATTTTATGTGTTAATAATCATACTATAAAATAAATAAAAGAATTATCCTTGATAATATTCATAAATTTTGTTTTAATTATTGAAATATTAGATTTAGGAGTTTTGAAATGAAAAAAATTATTGCTCTATTATTTTGCTCTACTTTTCTATTATCTGCTTGTGATAATAAGACACCTTCTACACCATCATCAAGTTCTAATCCAAACTTAGATACAAAGGTTACATTTATTAAGGTTAAAGATATTATAGATCAAAGATGTGCAACGTGTCATTCTAAGTCAAATGGACTCATGCAAGGTGGTATTTCTTTTGATACTCCAGAACAAATAGTTGCTAGTGCTCAGAGAATAAAAGCTAGAGCTGTTATATCAAAAGATATGCCTAAAACTAATAAAACAAATATGACTCAAGAAGAAAGAGACCTAATTGGAAAATGGGTTGACCAAGGAGCCTCTAATAATTAAGAATGAGTATTAAACTTATCATTGGAGTTTCTATAGTTTTATTATTAATTATAGTTTTACTTATAGTAATTAAGAAAAAGAAAAATTCTAATAATAGCGTTTCTACAGCTCTTGTTCCTGTAAAATATAAAGTTGAAGATCTAGTAAAATATCAACAAACTAAGACAGAACAAGAGCTTTATAATGATGAAATAAATAAAATCATCACAGGTGAAAATGCTATAAATTCAATACCAGATTTTGCTAAGAAGAAAAATGATCAAGGTGTTGAAGCCTTTTCAAAAGGTGAAATAGAT
The DNA here is from genome assembly GCA_046328075.1 of Candidatus Sericytochromatia bacterium. Taxonomy (GTDB): domain Bacteria; phylum Cyanobacteriota; class Sericytochromatia; order UBA7694; family JACMQJ01; genus JAXLXG01. Next base: position 53,838 of record JAXLXG010000016.1, on the reverse strand, counting down.
AAATCTATTGCATTATATAATGATGCAATTAATATAGCACCTAATTATCATTTAGCCTTATATAATCTTGGTAATGCCTATTTTGCTATAGGAGAATATAAAAAAGCAATTGAGAAATTTGAAAAAGTTATAATGCTTGAACCAAAAGATGAGTTTGCTTATTATAACTTGGCAATGTGCTATTATAAAATTGATGACTTAAATACATCTACAACTTATTATCAAAAAGCAATTGATATTTCACCTGGTGATTACACAACACACTATAATCTAGGTAAAGTTTATGAAAAACTAAATAAAAATGATTTAGCTATAGAGGCATATAGAAAAGCTATTAATTTAAAACAAAGTTATGCAAATGCACATTATAATCTTGCAGAAATGCTAAAATACAAAGGTAAATATAAAGAAGCAATTAAAGAGTATGAGTTATATCTTAAATATAATCCTAATGCTGATGATACAAATTATGTTAAAAAAATAATTGTAGAATTAATGATAAAATAAATTAAATATCAACCTTCAATTCTTCTTTATCATCATATTTTCCTCTTTTTCTTTTTCTTCTAACTTGTCTATCATTATCACTAGTATCACTATCATCAGAAGAACCAGAGAAGGAGCCACTATCACTTGAACTGTCTCTTTGAGTTATAGGTTTAATTCCATTAGGCGAATAACTAGCACTTAACTCTTGTAATACAAGAGAATTTTCTTTAACTATTGTTTTAATATTATTAAAATAAGATTCCATAGCTTTGTAAGCCGCTAATGTTGACGCTTCAAATGCAATACTCATTTTATTATTATCAGTTAATGTAAAACTTAAGTTAAGTTCACCCATATTAAACGGATTTAACGAAATATTTAAAACTATAGGTTTATTATTTTTTATGTTAGAAACAACTTCACTAATAACCTTTGGTATTTGAGCAAAATGTATTGGTAAACCTTGATTTATAGCTTGTATAACAGATGCTGAATTTACAATATTTGAAATTGAAGGATTGACAAGTTCTTTTGTATCTTCATTAATAAACTTGTTTTCAAAATCTTTAAATTGTATTTTTTCCTTAACAGAATTAACATTAATAAAATCTTTTTTATTAATTATGTTCATTTCTTCATGCTTATATGTTTTATCTTGACTAATTTCAAGATTTTTTACATCAGAAAATTCTGATTTTATATACTGTTTAAATTGTTCAAAATTTTTAAACACTTCAGGTTTATTTAATTCAAAAGGATTCGCTTTATTAGACTGTTTTAAGTTATTAATAAGTCTAGGAATAAATCCTATATTATCACTATTACTATTTAAATTATTTTTATTAATTGTATTCTCATAAGAGTTATCAAATTCTAAACTCTCTTCATATTCAAATTCATTATTATTGTAAAACTCATCTTCAATATTAACTGAGGAAATGAACTCATTTTTATTCGAATTATCTTTATTATTAAATACAGCAAAATCCCTAAAAATATCAGTTAACGATATATTATTAAAAGTTTGGGCTACTGGCTCTTTAATCTCATTCTTAGCTATATAGTTTTTTAGTTCATAAGATAGAAAATTTGGGCTCTGAATAGAAGTATAAATTGATTTATTCTCAATATTTTTATCTCTAGATTTCTTACTTTGTATATTAGATTCAATCTTAGATATAACCTTGTTAATAAACCCTTCTAGAGTCTGAGTTTTATTATTATTAAATTTATTATCAAAACCATGTTTAGAAATTATATCTTTAGTCTCAATTTTTATATCAGGATTATTATCATTAAATTTTCCTATATAATTACTATCATTTTTATTATTTACATTATAGTCTTCATTAACTAAAGGAATAATTTTTATATTATTATTAAAAGGTATGTATACCACTTCGCCAATGAATGATGATTCTTTTGAAATAAATTTATTAACTCTTGTTTCATTTGAATAAATAACCTTATCTTCTAAAGGAACATTTTTGTTATAAAAAGAATTAGAATTTAAAGATATAAATTTATTATCAATAGGTAATTTATAATTATTAATATCATTTTTAGTAAATGAATTATCAGTTACTTCGTCTACCTTTCTTAAGTCTTCAAGTTTATCAAATAACCTTTTAGAAAGATCTGAAACTGTCTCTTTTTTAATAGTATTTTTATTTAAAGTGTTGTTATATACTTTTTCTTCTGTTTTTTTCGGCTCAAAATTTCTTAACTTGTTAATATATTCAAAACCTTCGTTATATAAATTAGTAACTATTGTTTTATTAGAAATAATATTTACATTACTAACATTATTTAAAATACAATCTTTAGAAATATTATGTATTACTTTAAATGATTCACTTTTATTAATATTAATAATATTTTTATTCTCTAACTCATTATTCTTCCCAAATTCTTTAAGTTTATTATCTGATTTAGAGGCAATACCTACATTGTTATTCTCTAGGGATTTATTTTTAATAGATTCATTTTTACCATTTATTGGTTCAATATTCTCTGTAAAAGAACTGTCATTTAAGGATATTAAAGGATTGTTAATAGAAATATTAATATCAGATTTAATACTGGAATTTATGTTTATTTTATCAGATAACTTACCTAATAGTTGTTTTTGTATAGGCAAATCTATAATCATATTTAAGACTTTATTATTCATTTCAACAAAAGATAGCTTCATTGAATTAGTAATACTATTATCTGTCTTATTTTTAATATTAATAGGCTCAATATTTGTGTGTGTTTGTTTAGAATCAGATTCAGAAATAGAGTTTATTTTTAATTCATTTACATCTAAAATATTTGAATTATTTTTTATGTTATTTAATTCATAATTATTTTCATGATTAAATATTTTAGGACTATCTAGATTGTTTTTAATATTATTTTCAGTAACCTTAGTATCCTTAGAAATATTATCTACTGAGTCTTTTTGAGAATTATCTACTATATCAGATGAATTAGTATTGATGTTTTGTTTATTATTTATTACTTCATCTTTTGAAAAGATATTAAAATCCTGTTTTATTTCTATAGGTTTAGATACTTGTAAATTATCATTATGTGTTAATAAAGGTATGTTATCTGAACTAACTTTTAAAGACTCATGGGTTTCTGTTTTTAAATTTGAGTCTATGTCTATATGTTTATGGTTTTCAATTAATTTTTCTGATATATTCTGATTGAGAATATTATTTTGTTCTAAATTATGTTCTGAATTACCATTTTCAATATTATCAGATATGTTTACTAAGTTTAAATCTAAATCATTATCACTATCTAAATCATTATAATTCAAGTTAATATTGGAAGATAAGTTTAATACTAAATCTTCAGAACCAGTGTATGGTAATACAGAGTCTTTAAAATTTAGCTCTAAAGTATTATTGGTTTTAGTAAATTCTAATACATTTTTATTTTTTGTATTATCTGATAATGAATTCTTAGATTCTGTTTTCTTATTTACTAAGATGTTAGATAAGAGATCTGCACTAACTTTTCCAAAATCATTGACACTATTATTTGGATTAATTTCATTTTTAACAATAGCAATACTTATATTAGAGTCATTTATTAGATTTTTTCTAGAAAAATTTGAAGTAATTTTACTAGAAAAATCTTGTTTATTAGAATAAATATTTATTCCACAACTCTTGGATTCCTTATTAATTAAATTTGTAACATCTTTATTTATAGAGTTATTAATTAATAATGAATCAGATAATAATAAGTCCTTGCTTAAATCTTTATTGAAAGATATTTTATTGTTTATTTTATAAGTCAAACTATTAATGGCAGAAAAATTAGCTTTACTTTCATTAAAAGCATAATTATAATTTACATTAATATTTGTTCCCTCTAGACGCTCTGACCTAACAAAAGTGAAATTAATATTTAATTTATCAAGAGTATTTTTTATATCATAGATAAATTTTTGACTAACATTAGCATTATTATTTTCTAAGCTTTTACTTATTTTATCAATTATTTCTTTATTAGATTTTTTATTAAAATCAATATTAAATTTTTCAAGAGGGCTGTTTTTTGTTATATTATCATCGGTTATGAAATTTTCTTTCAAAGCAATAGTCTCATTTGTGAAACTTATTTCTTTGTCTGAACTTAAAACTTTAGAGTTAATCTTCTCTACATAAGAAAATTCATTAAACTCCAAACCAATATCTTTTAAATTATCTTTAAAAGACTCAATATTATCTAAGGATTTAAATATATCTTTTCTAATGTTAGTAACATTAGGTTTTTCAAAAGATATATTTAAGTTAATATCCATGATTAACTCCTTTTTATTTTTTCTTAAAAAACTTAACTCAGATATTTTATTATCTTTATTTTCATTTGTTTCATAAGATAAAGTATTATTTACCTTATTATTTATATCTATTTTATCTCTTTTTATTTCTATATGGGAACTCAATACATAATTATTTAATAACTCATAATTTGGAGATAAATTCTTATCAACCTCTTTAAAGGTTTTTTCATTATTTAACTCATTTACTAAGTTAATATCTGATGTTTTTATATCTTCTACAGTTGGTTTATTCTCTTTAATGTAGAGTTTATCATTTATAATTTTTTTAGAATCTAGATTTTCTTTATTTCTTACATTTTCATTAGAAAGTTTAGCTTTATCTTTTTGACTTTCATAATTATGATGAGAATTAAAACTCATACTAGAATTAATATTATTGAACTTATTATTAGTATCTTTAATTAAATCATTAAATATTGATTTATATGTAATATCATCTGACTTGGACTTGTATTTAGTTACAGGTGTTTTTGATAGTAAATTTTTGTTATAGATATCTTTATCTTCTTCAGGAATTTCTTTATTTGACTCTATATTATTTAAAGGATTAAATGTTTTATTTGATAAAATAACATCTTTTGTAAGATTATTATTTTTAATATCATTTGAGTCAAAAGCATTTCTATCATATGTTTCACTTGATTCAAATATTATATTTTCATTTAATAAATTTAGGTTTGCTAAGTTATTACCATGGCTTATAGACTTTATTTGCTCATGTTTTATATCAATATCTAAATTGTTTAACTCTATTGATTCTACTTTATTATATGAAATATCCTTGATTATATTTTTAGTAGAAATATTTTCAGTTTGATTTTCAGAAATTGAACTAACAATGTTAGAATCTAAACTTTCTTTATTTTCATTTTTTAATACATTATTAGATAAATGATGTTTATAAGGTTTGCTATTTACTTTACTAACTAAAGTACTTGGAGTTTCATTATTTTTAGTTAAGTTTTCATTGTGATTTGAAATAACTAATTCATTTGGCTTAAGATTGTCAGTTTTTATGTTTTGATTATCATTTATTTTATGGGCAATAACTTTATTAGAGCTGTTTGCTTCCTGCTTATAATCTTGATTAGATTGTTTTTTAGTTGGAGCAATAGTTGTAGATTTATCATCTAAGATTGAATCTTCTTTTAAAATATTTGTAATTTGAGTTAGTTGTATTTCATCAGTTTGATTATCGTTTATTTTATGGTCAATAACGTTATTAGGTTTGTTTGATTCCTGCTTATAATCCTGTTTAGAGTGTTGTTTATTTGGAGCAATAATTGTAGATTTATCATCTATAAGATTCTTTACTTCTACACCTATATGTGTGTTTATTTCATTGTTTGATGGTACATCTAAATTTTTAATATTATCATCTAATTGTGATACTTGTTTTGTTTGAGATTTATTTTCAGTATTTATAATTAAATTATTATTTACTTCTTCTTTATGAAATATTCCTAAGTTAGATGACGTATCCTTGATTATATTTTTAGTAGAAACGTTTTCTGTTTGATTTTCAGAAATTGAACTAACAATGTTAGAATCTAAATTTTCTTTATTTTCATTTTTTAATACATTATTAGGTAAATGATGTTTATAAGGTTTGTTATTTACTTTACTAACTAAAGTACTTGGAGTTTCATTATTTTTAGTTAAGTTTTCATTGTGATTTGAAATAACTAATTCAAGATTTGGTTTAAGATTGTCAGTTTTTATGTTTTGATTATTGTTTATTTTATGGTCAATAACTTTATTAGAGCTGTTTGCTTCCTGCTTATAATTTTGCTTAGATTGTTGTTTATTTGGTGTAATAATTGTAGATTTATCATCTATAAGATTCTTTACTTCTACACCTATATGTGTATTTATTTCATTGTTTGATGGTACATCTAAATTTTTAATATTATTAAATTGTGATACTTCTTTTTGAGGTTTATTTTCATTATTTGTTATTAAATTATTACTTATTTCTTCTTTATCAAATATTCCTAAGTTAGATGACGTATCCTTGATTATATTTTTAGTAGAAATATTTTCAGTTTGATTATCATTTATTTTATGGTCAATAACTTTATTAGGGTTGTTTGATTCCTGCTTATAATCTTGTTTAGATTTTTGTTTATTTGGAGCAATAATTGTAGATTTATCATCTAAGATTGAATCTTCTTTTAAAATATTTGTAGTTTGAGTCAGTTCTATTTCATCAGTTTGATTATCGTTTACTTTATTAGTATTAAAAATGTTTTGTATATCTAATCGGTGATTTGTATCAAAATCTTTGTGATTCTGTTTTAATAAGGAGTTTGTATTGACAGGATTATCTTTTATAGATTGATTTGTTAGAGGTATAAATTCGTTTAATATAGAGTTATCAATAATAATATTCTCATTATTTTGTAAACCTTCTTTATTAACTTCATTATTTGGAACAAAGTTACTATTTTGAACATTATAAAAAATTTTATCTTTAGGTATATAAGTATTTACATTCTTTAAAAGATAGTTTTCAAGTTTATATCCAATGAAGTTTGGAGCTTTATTAGTATTAAAAATATTAGTTTTATCAAATGAATTGTTATTGATAGAAATTTGTTTGATTGAATTGATATTATCAGATTTACTATTTTTAATAGGGCTAGAAATGGTATTACTTAATAAAACTTTTACTTCATCTGAACTTGATATTATAACCTCACCAATAAATGAGGTTTTTGTAATTACACTTAAATTTTTATTTACTTTATTATTAAAATTATTTTGTTGAAAAAAACTTAAATCCTCTGAGGTTACAGAAAAGAAATCATTAATTGAGTTAGAACTATTGTTAACTTTATCTTCTAACCTTGATAACTTATTAAATAATCTTAAAGATAAATCTTTAACACTCTCTTGTAATGAAAGATTTGAATTATTAATGTCTAAGTTTTTATTAGTTTGAGTTGTTCTAAAATTATCTTTGAATTCTGATACATAATTTGAAGCTAAAGTAACTATATTTTTAATAGTAAAATTATTATTTAAGTGGTTTCCCACAGAATATTTAGTTAATAAATTATCATTGATATCACCATTAAATGGTATATCATTAGTTTTTAAACTTGTATCAATAGGGTCTTGCTCTAAAATAGATTTATTGTTACTTATTTTTTGATAAATATCTAGTGATAACTTATATACTGATTCAGTTTTTATCGCTTTAGTAAGACTAATAAATTTGTAGTCATTAGAAAAAGCACTGTAACTTATATCATGAAATTTTTGAGTATTACGATTCAAAGCTTTGAAATCGTTAAATTCACTATTAAGCAAAACATTTTTAAAATCATTTATGCTTTCAAGATTATCTTCTATAGATTTAGGGGATTTATTTATAAACTCTTGATCTACTTGTTTAACTTTTGTAATTTTGACATTAGGTTTGCATTCTATGTTCTTTGTTAAATCTATTAGTTCTTTATCTTGAATTACATTGTCATCAGTTACTATATTCTCTTGTAATTTGTACTTAACTTCTGGTTTGTTATCGGAAAAATTTTCTCTCTTATCAATTGAAACTGAACCCAACGTTTCTTTGAATAAAGATTTCTTTGAATCGTTTGAAGTAGAGGAAATAGAACTATTACTAGTAATAGTAGAATTATTAATTTTATCTATAGCTGTTATAGAATTAATTTCCATTTTTAATAAACCATAATATTATAAAATTTAATGTTTTTTCTTAGACTTTTCTTTAAGAGCTAACATAAGCTTACGTTTTTCAGAGTTCTCTATGTATCTTTTCTCCTCCTCTAAAACATCTTCTTTCTTTCTTAGTTGTCTATTAAAGATTTGACTTGCAATATCATCCATTTGCTTATTTTCCCACTTTTTTACTTCTTCCTTCCATTCCTCCTCTTTTTTCTCTCTATGTTTTTCTATAATCTTTTTTTCTTTAGAAGCTATAGTTAGCTTCTTTCTAACATCTTCAACTTTAAGATTGGACTTAGTTACAATTCTATTTTGATTATCAATCTTTCCAGCCATGTTTTGTAAAAAAAGATTTGTATTTTGAACCTCAGCAACCTCTCCTCTACTTAAATAACCTTCAAGTGCCTTCTGTGCTTTTCCTCTTTTTTCAACTAAAGTATTTAATGCCGCAACTTCTAAGTCCCTTGTTCTGATAGTACTAGCTAACTCTGCTTTCAACTGATCTTCTTTTCTTGTTCTCATATCAAGTATTTTTTGCATTTGATATTGAAACTTCTTAGTAGGAGCCAACTTTTACCTCCAAAAAATAAATCCATAAATCTTAGATAAATATTATTTTATAAATAAATTTTTAATTGATATTTTTAAAATATTTAGTAAAAATAATAATCTAAAATTTTCAAAATTTAGGATTAAATTATAACATATCAGATACTGTATTTACTATAAAAAGCTACTTTATTTTTTAAGAAAAAATGTAACTAATATTTTACAATATTAAATACTTTATTTAATAAATATTTAATATAAAATTAAAATTTAAACTAGCTGTTTAACAAATATTTAATTTACAAAATATCTAATTGAAATTATACTAATCATTATGGTCTTAAAGAAATAATCACTATTTCTTAAAAAACTAAAAAAAATCAAAAACCTTATTAAATGTTTTAGGAGGAGAGAACACAAAATGGGTGACGTACGTATTAGTGCAAGAAGTACACTAGGTGCTTTAAATAAGTGGATTGAGACAATATCAGGTAACTTAGTTGGTTCAACAATTACAGGTTATAAGGCGACCAGAGTAAACTTTGCAGATTCATTAGTAGACCTTGTAAGAGGTGGTAGTGGTAGAGCAGGTGGATTAGGTGGTTTAAACCCAGTTCAAGTATCAAATGGTGGTATATCAGTTGGTTCAACAACAACAGACTTTAGACAAGGTTCATTAAGTCAAACAGGTAATAATACAGACTTAGCTGTTCAAGGTAATGCATTTTTTACATTAGCAGATTCATCAGGTAAGATTGTTTATACAAGAGATGGTGGTTTCAACTTTGATGACCAAGGTTTCTTAGTAACAAAAGAAGGTCAAACAGTACTTGGTGTTTATGATTCTACTAGAAATGTTGTTGGTGTACAAGCTGGTGCTGCATCATTCTCTGATATAGCTGGTGGTTCTGGTATTACTGTAACAGGTTTAGCAGCACTCTTTGGTACTGGTACTGCAATGTCAACATTCACTAAAAGTGCAACTAATGTTAATAGATATTTTGAAAACCCAAATACACCTGGTCAAGATAGAGTAATATTTGATTCATATATTACAGCTGGTGCGTTAAATGGTACAGCAAATGCTAACACAACTCAAACAATGACAGCTTTTACTATAGGAGCTACAACAATATCAGTATCTTTAACAGCTACAGAAAATACATCAACAAGAACAAGTGCAGATAATGCTAGATTAATTTCAAGAGCTGTTAATGCTCAATCAAATATTACAGGTATTGGTTGTTCAGTTATTGTTAACCAAAACGATCAAAACTTAGCTACTATTGTTTTCTCAAGTGCTAACAGAACTGTAACTGAAGCATCAACAAGATTAAGTACAAATTCTGCTGCTACTGGTTTAGCAACAGCAATACAATCTGCTGATGTTGGTTTAACAAAAATCTATAGAGATAATAAAAACAACACATTCTATGCAGTTAACTCATTGTTATTATCCACAGCTGCTCCAGCATATCAACCAGCTCCTGGTGATGTAATCTCATTTGATAGTACTGGTTCACTTGTTAATAACTCAAGAGGTAAAGATGCTATATCTGCTCCTCCTGTTAATACAGGTGTTCACGTTGCATTAAGTAAATTTACCAACGAACAGGGTTTACAAAAACGTAGAGGTAGTTCACAATTCCAGTATACAGAAGCTTCAGGTGCTATTGTAGTTGGTTATGCAGGTCAATCAAAACAATCTCAAATCAATACATCACAAGGTTTAGAGGTTGGTGGTGTATCAAGTTTAGGTACTGAGAACACAATTATATCACAAGCTGTTGAAGCATCAAATTCATCAGTTACTGATGCTTTACCTGAATTAACTGTTGCACAAAAAACATTTACATCTAATACCAAAGTTGTTAACGTAGGTAACACCATCGTTGATGATCTTAACGGTTTAATTAGATAATAATTTTTAAGACTTAGAGCTATTAGAGATATATTTATTTAATGCTCTAAGTTTTAATTTTGATTTATAGGGATTTTTAAATTAATAGATTTATATATCTATGATTTTCTCATTTTAAATTTTAAGGAGAGAACACAAAATGGGTGACGTACGTATTAGTGCAAGAAGTACACTAGGTGCTTTAAATAAGTGGATTGAGACAATATCATGTAACTTAGTTGTCTGAATAATTACAGGTTATAAGGTTAACTATAAATTCTTGCAGATTCATTAGTATCTTGTAAGAGGTGGTAGTGGTAGAGCAGGTGGATTAGGTGGTTTAAACCCAGTTCAAGTATCAAATGGTAGGCATTGCTTGTCTTACCAACAACAGACTTTAGACAAGGTTCATTAAGTCAAACAGGTAATAATACAGACTTAGCTGTTCAAGGTAATGCATTTACATTAGCAGATTCATCAGGTAAGATTGTTTATACAAGAGATGGTGTTTCAACTTTGATGACCAAGGTTTCTTAGTAATAAAAGAAGGTCAAAACAGTACTTGGTGTTTATGATTCTACTAGAAATGTTGTTGGTGTACAAGCTGGTGCTGCATCATTCTCTGATATAGCTGGTGGTTCTGGTATTACTGTAACAGGTTTAGCAGCACTTGGTACTGGTACTGCAATGTCAACATTCACTAAAAGTGCAACTAATGTTAATAGATATTTTGAAAACCCAAATACACCTGGTCAAGATAGAGTATTTGATTCATATATTACAGCTGGTGCGTTAAATGGTACAGCAAATGCTAACATAACTCAAACAATGACAGCTTTTACTATAGGAGCTACAACAATATCAGTATCTTTAACAGCTACAGAAAAAATACATCAACAAGAACATGCAGATAATGCTAGATTTAATTTCAAGAGCTGTTAATGCTCAATCAAATATTACAGGTATTGGTTGTTCAGTTATTGTTAACCAAAACGATCAAAACTTAGCTACTATTGTTTTCTCAAGTGCTAATAAGAAATTAACTGAAGCATCAACAAGATTAAGTACAAATTCTGCTGCTACTGGTTTAGCAAATATACAATCTGCTGATGTTGGTTTAACAAAATCTATAGAGATAATAAAAACAACACATTCTATGCAGTTAACTCATTGTTATTATCCACAGCTGCTCCAGCATATCAACCAGCTCCTGGGTGATGTAATCTCATTTGATAGTACTGGTTCACTTGTTAATAACTCAGAGGTAAAGATGCTATATCTGCTCTGTTAATACAGGTGTTCACGTTGCATTGCTAAATTTACCAACTGAAATAGTTTTACAAAAATGTAGAGGTAGTCTTACAATTCCAGACAGAAGCTTCAGGTGCTATTGTGAAGTTGGTTGTGCAGGTCAATCAAAACAATCTCAAATCAATACATCACAAGGTTTTAGAGGTTGTGAAAATGCTTTAGGTACTGAGAACACAATTATATCATGCTGTTGAAGCATCAAATCTCACCAGTTACTGATGCTTTACCTGAATTAACGTTATACAAAACATTTACATCTAATACCAAAGTTGTTAACGTAGGTAAATACCATCGTTGATGATCTTAACGGTTTTAATTAGATAATAATAAATTTTCTAATAAAAAAACTCTAATACTAAGATTAGAGTTTTTTTATTTTATTCCTTTAGCTTTTCATAAAAATAGATCAATTCTTCATTTTCTGGTTGTATTTCTAAAGCTTTCTGAACATAATTATAAGCTTTTTCATTATTATCTAATTCAATATTAATAATAGTTAAATAGTATAATGAATTTGAATTATATGGTTCAATATTAAGAGAACTCTCAAATACTTCATTTGCCTTATCCAAATTACCATTTGAGAAATATAAATTACCTAGTTTTGAGTATATTTCAATAAGATTCGGATATTCATATATAAGTTCAGTTAATATTTTTTCTGATTTTTGTATATTATTTAATTTTAACTCTATATCAGCTAAATACAATTTAAGTTCATAATTAGTAGGATTTAGTTCTATTAACTCTTTTATACAAGAATATGCTTTCTGTATGTAACCCATTTGTAAATATGTTGAAATAATAATAAATTTTTCTTTATTTTCTTTAGAGTATTTATAAGACATATCTAAATCATTTACAATATCTTTATTACCTTGAGCCATTTTAGATTTTGCTCTATACAAATATGCCATTGATTCATTTGGTAATATTTTAATTATGGAACTATAAACTTTTTCAGATTCAAAATAATTATTTTGTTCTTCAAGAGTTTTAGCGAGATTAAACCATTGCTCTTTAACATCTTCAGGTGAATGTATTTGAGATTGTATTTCTATAGCTTCATCAAATAAATTTTTTATCATATATATTTTAGACATATTATTTAATATGATTTTTCTTAAACCTTTTTCATATTTATCAATTTTATCTCCATATTTTTTTAATAAACTATTTAAAATATCTTTATTAAGATCTAGTGCTTTATCATATTCTTGTAAATTAAAATATATAGAAGATAAATTTATTAAATAAGTTGGATAATTTTTAGCTTCAGTTAAAAATAATTTTGAGTACTTATTTAATATTTCATTATTTTTTAATATCACTCCTATTTCACATAAACGAAAAATAGATAATAAATAAAAAGCTACACCACTTGCTTTCGAAAAATTACTTTGCACTTTGTTAACATTTAATTCTATAGATTTAGTAAAAAGTTTTATGGCTTGTTCAAAATTTTCTTTTTTATATTCTATTAATCCTTTGAAACACCAATAATCACTTATATCTTTTATTAAAGGAACATCTAATTCAGCTTGAATAACAAATTTTTCAAATTTTTCAAAATTTTTTATTAAATAGTATATATATATAAGTTCAATATATATCATTACTAGAAATGATTGTGAAATATTTACAGTTTTAGATTCATTAAGAATATCTAAAAGAGATTCTTCAGCTATTGAATATTCTTCATTTTCAATCTTAGAAATTGCAAAATAAAACTTAGTTACTCTTCGATCATGTACAGATATGTTTTTATCGCTAAGTATATTTTCAAGAATTGGTAGATTTCTTTCTGTTTGTTTTTTACTAGTAAATTCTTTATCTTTATACCCATGATGAATTATAAATATATTATTTTCTGGCAAATTTCTAGGAAAATTATCTATTCTTTCATGTATTTTACCTATATATCTATTTTTTTCATTTCTATTGAAAAATCTTGTCATATAATTTTCTACATCATATTCTTTATCTGAATATTGACTTATATTTTTAATTTTTATATTAAAACACATAGATAAATTGCTTTCTATCATTAAAGAACGTATATTTTTTTTAGATATTGGAGCTAACTCTTCATCTGCGTCTAAAATCAATATCCAATCCCCTGTAGATTTATCTATAGAATAATTTCTAGCAGAAGCAAAATCATTACACCATTCATAATAAAAAACTTTAGCTCCATATCTTTTTGCAATTTGAACTGTTTTATCACTAGAACCAGTATCAACAACTATAATCTCATCCACTACACCTCTTACACTTTTTAAGCAACGTGCAATATTTTTTTCTTCATTTTTTGCAATTACACATAAACTTAATTTTTTATTTGAATTTATATCTTTATTATTTTGTTGTTTTGTATTAGTAAATATTTTTTGAGATTCATATATTATTTCAGATATAAGCTTATAGCTATTTGTCTCTATATAATTGTTACGTAATGTATTAAAATAAACTTCTGCTTTTTCATAATTTAAACCTATTAGAAAACTATTTATACCAATACTTTTTATTATTTTATTAAAAATCAAGAAATAACTATCTAAGTCTACTTTATTGAAAATATTCTTAAAAGAACAATAAATAGGGAAATTAACTTTATGTATTTTTTTATCTTTACTTATAATTAGTCTATTAATTATATCTTCTTCTTCATATTGTGAAATATGTTTATCAAATCCATTATATTCAATTAAAACTTCCTTTTTTATAATATAAGAACTTCTAACTATATTATTTGTATTTAATCTCTCTCTAAAAAATTCAATTTTATTATAATCATTAATATCAGATTGATTATTTTCTATATAATTAAATCCTTCAAAATATATAAAATTTCCATATAAAAGATCCGATTTATACTTAATTGCGGATTTTATAATAAATTCAAAAGTATGCTCAAATAAGAATATTTCCTTATCAATAAAAAATAAATACTCGCCTCTAGATATTTCTATAGCTTTATTTTTAAGTATAGAAATATTATTTGAGTCTTGGTTCAAATATATAATATTCTCATACATTAATTTTAAATCTTTATTTTTAGAAATAATTATGATTTCATAATTTTTATGTGATGATTTTTCTATATTACTTATCTGTGTATCTAAATTTTGACCTACATCAATTATAATTATAGATATAAGAGTATTTTTAGAGATTATATCTTTAAATTTTAAATCATAAAAAGACCAATATTTGTCTATTATATGTAATATAATTTCTTGGTTAAAATTAAAGTCACTAAGAGATTTATTATTAAAAGTTCCACACATAATACTTGTAGGTTTATAGTATTTATATTTATACCCCCAAGTTGCTAACCAATATCCATAGATAATTGCACCTAAATTATTTAATGGTTTGATATCATTTTTTATTAAAGTAAATAAATCACTATAAGATTTAGGTTTATATGTGCTTCCTAAATCTTCATAAAATGATCTTCCTAATAAAATAACAACCTTATTATAGAAACTTGCTTCAATACCCATGGTAGAAGAAAAAATCAAAATCTTATTAGATACATTCATTAAGTTATAACTATCAATAGTCGATTCAGCATTTATTATTGTAAGATTTTTATAATTCAATTCTTTTATTTTTTGAGTTTGATAATTATTTATATTCTTTAAATTAGGATGAACTCTTAAATAAAAATGAATTGAATCATCATTTATATAATGTAAAACAATATTTTTTATAGTTTCATTTTGATTAGAAAAAATTGTATCCTTCCATTCTGGACCAATTTCTTCAAATTCATCATCAGATGTATTAAATATCGCTATGTTAGTCTTTTTAAAATCAAAATTTATTGGTAATTTATCCTTTATTTGCTCTTTGGTAAAAGAGTACCAAGCCTGATCTTGACCTTTTCTTCTATTATCATACCAATTAGTTGCTATTAATTTTTTATATTCTAGATTATCATTTATATTCCAATGATTTATTATTTCTTTTTTCATATAATCTAATTCATGAGGCATTGCATTTTCTGTCAAAGAATATAAGTCTAACTCTCCTGATGCTTCTTGAATATATGTTTTAATACCAAGTTTTTGTCCTGCTCTTAATGCAGGTCGTCTTGTTATTGTTCTTCCATTAAATAAGTAGAAAATATCAGGTTTTACATCTGATAAGATTTTTAAAGTTGATTCATATAATGATATACCTGTTTTCAACATATTAATCATTATTTCTTTATTTTTTTCTATATCTGGATTTGAATTATTTAAAATAGTTATAAGAGTTGAAAGAGTAGCAGAGCCAATATCAATATCTTTATAAATAAATTTACTTAGTTCTTCTTTTGTTTTTATATTTTCAAAATCAATTTCTACTTTGAAGTTACTTAAATTAATATTATGTATTTTATCATTACTTATATTAAGTATTTCTATTATTCCATGATTTTGCTTACGTAAACAGGTATAACATATATTATTTGTGTGATATGGATTTTGTTCACAATATTTCATTGATGTATCACAAACAAAAAAATGCACTTCATCACCTATATCAAGATGTTTTTTTGCAATTTCTAAATCTGTTCCAAAATGTCTATCAGGAAGAATAGATGGTGAATATATAAGTATTTTCATAATTTATTTAAGATATTAACAATAAAATTATTCATACATTGTACATTTTTAAGTTACTTCTATAACTCTTAATTTATATTATTTAATAAATTAAACTCCAATCTAAAGGAGTTCCTCTTAAGATATTAACTTTAGCTTTTTTTCCTATTATATCATTATAAAATCTAGGCTCTAAACCAAATCCTGGTCTTATAGATCTTATATTTTCTTCTGTAAAATATTCATCTTTTTTAATATCTTCAACAATAAAAAGAGACCTAGAAAATTCTCTGCTTTTCTTTAGTTTTTCAGATAATTCATATTTTACTTTACCTAATGACTTTTCAACATTTCGAATAGATTCGACCATTATTTTAAATTCATTTGGTTCAAGTGAAAATTCAGAATCAGGTCCACCTAGTTTTTTATCTAAAATAAAATGTTTTTCAATAACTTTGGCTCCTAAAGCTACAGAAGCTATTGGAACCTCTATACCTAATGTATGATCAGATAAACCAATAATACAATCAAAATTATCTTTCATATCTTTTATAGTTAATAAGTTAATATCTTCTAATGGAGCTGGATAAGATGATGTACATTTTAATAAAATAATTTTTGAATTTCCAGCTTTTTTACATGTTTCTATTGCTAATTTAATATCATCATATTCAGCAATTCCTGTAGAAATAATTATAGTTTTACCTTTAGAAGCAACATATTCTATTAATGGTATATCTGTAATTTCAAATGAAGCTATTTTATATGCAGGGACATTAATTTTTTCTAAAAAATCAACAGCTTTTTTATCAAAAGGAGATGAAAAACATATTAAGCCTAAATTTTCAGCATATTCTTTCAGTTTTGGTTGCCATTCCCAAGGAGTATAAGCTTTTTTATATAAATCATATAAAGTTCCACCATCCCATATGGTACCTTGTTTTATTTTAAAATAATCATTATTGCAATTTATAGTTATAGTATCTGGAGTATAAGTTTGTAACTTTACAGCATCTGCTCCAGAATCTTTCATTGCTCTTATAGTTTTTAATGCTAAATCAAAATCTTGATTATGGTTAGCTGAAAGCTCTGCTATTATAAATACGTTTGAATTTATTAAAATATTATCAAAAAAATCTATACACATAAAATAAATTCCTTACAAAAATCCATAATCATACTAAAAATTTTTATCTATTAAATTATTTATCATTATATTTGAGGTTGGGACAAAATTATCTTTTATAACATATTCAAAAATATTTTTTAATTCTACTATTTTTAAATCTTTGTACTCTTTATTTTCTTTATATTTTAATAAATTATTTAATTTACCCCTAATATATATTTTAGAGCAAATATCACAAACACTATGATTGTTATCAAAAATAATACAATATGGTTCTATATATTTTACATTAATTCTTGATATATTTGTTTCTTCCTCAATTTCTTTTATAAGTTGTTCTTTATATAAAACTTCATTATTCTTTATTTGCTGAGCCTCTATACTACCACTAGGTATTAACTCATAAAAATCACTATATTCAGTAGTCTTTTTTCTTAAACCTAATAATGTATTATTTTTTTCATCAATAAAAAGTCCACTAACAGCTATAGGTTTAATTCCTAAATTTAATTCAGGATTTTTAATTTGAGCAAAAAAGTATTTATATTGAGTAATGAAGCAATATATATATATACAATTTTTACTTTTAATATGATATTTGTAACTAATTATTTCATTATTAGTTATAAATATTACTTTTTTTTGTAATTCATTATTCCATATATCTTCTATAATTTTTTTTTGTGCTTTACTTATATCAATATTAAAATCAATTATTTTTAAATTAATGCTTTTTACATTAGAAATCGTTAGGCAATTTAACTCAACATCTTTAATAATAGATTCAATTTCTTTTAATGAATTTATCTCATAATTTACATTTTGAAAAATAGCTTTACCTGATGTATTATAAAATATGGTCTTCATATTTGCTTCAATTGCAGATAGTAAACCATTTTCTGAATCTTCAATAACGTAATAATCACAGTTTGAATATTTTTTCCTAATTAAATTATAAATTTCAGGAGATGGTTTTGATTTTTTTACATCATTACCAGTAACAATACAATCAAAATATTGTATTAGCTGAAATTTATTTAAAACTACCTCAATATTTTCTCTTTTTGAAGAACTGGCTAATGCAATTTTAAAATTTTTAGTTTTTAGTTCTCTTAGTATATACTCTATGTCTTTATCAATTGAAACAAATTGATAAGCATAAGATATTTTTTGATTATACATATTTAATAATTCTTGACTATTGATTTGTATTGAATATTTATTTCTTAAATATTCAATTATTTCATATATATTCGGACCATTTAATAATTTAAACTCATCTTCATTTCCAATTATTGATAAATCTTTTAAGAAATCAAGATAAACGTTAAATAACATATTTATGGAATCAACAATTACTCCATCAAAATCAAAAATCCATATAATATCTTTCATTATTAATATTTTATCTTTTTAAATAAATAAAGCCTATTTTGCCCAAAAGCTCCAAAAGAGTTTTTTAGTTTAGAATTTGAATTTATTAAAAACTCTGTTGTAGTTTTTATTAATGGGTGTGAATAGTCTATTTTATTATCATTTATTTTTGGTAACAATATATATAAAATTAGATCATGAAGACTACCAAAATCATTAGTCTCTAATAATTGCAATCTCATATTATTCTTTGCAAAATCAAGAAACATATACTCATCAAGAAAAAGATTATACTTATCTGGTACTCTTGGCTCTAATCCTATTAATTCTCTACACTCATTTTGAGTTTTATATGTTTGAATAATATTTTCAATAATAATTATATAGCCATTTTGTTTTGTTTTATTAACTAATTGCTTAAAACCACTTAGTTGAAGTTCCAAAGAATTAAGATTTATCAAACATCTATCCGTAAAAACAATATCATATTCCTTATCTAAACTATTATTTACATCTAACTCTAGAATATTTCCAACAATAAAATTTATTCTATCATTTTCTTCTTTTTTTATAATATTTAAAGCATTTAAGATCATTTCATTGCTATAATCAACACCAGTAAATTTAATATTGTTTAGAATTCTAGATAAACCTGTTAAATTGTGTCCATTACCACAACCAACTTCTAAAACATTATTAACTACATCATATTCTAAAATTGAATTTATTGTATTAAGAAGAGCATTTATTTCTAATTGCTTTATAGTTGGTGTTTTTGTTGTTGATTTTATATCTTCTGAATACTTTAATGCAAGATTATCCCAGTGTTTTTTTATTTCATTTAACTCCATTATACTACCCTTTTTTATTCATAATAATAAGAAATTTATCTAGATAACTCACTACGATTCTCATAAACTTTTTCAACAGCATATATAAAATCATCCAAGTCCTTCTTACTCATTCCAGGTCTCATATATTCATGAGTAAATAGTTCTTCATAATGCATCTTTTCAGTTGTAGGACAAAGACCTTTTTCATACGAAACTTCTCCATCATATTTTGAACAATTAAATGAACATTTTGATATATTTCTTTTCTGATATATTGACTGTAAATATAATGGTTTTACATAACCTGAAGAGATAAGCTTACCTGTAGATTCTCTTAATTTTGCAGAAGGAAGTTCTGCTGCAATAGCATTTACAAATTTGTTTCTATGTATACCTATTATTTCTTGTTTAAATTTTAATGCTTGTACATAATACACATGTTTAGAGTTTTTATAAACTACAGGTGTTATAATGCCTATTAATTTTTTTAGTTTTTCGGAAATATAATTGCAATTTTCAATTCTTTCTTCTATATATTGTTTTAATCTTTTAAGCTGAGTTATACCTATAGCAGCTTGTATTTCAGTTAATCTATAGTTAAATCCAAACATACCAAAGTAATTATCTAATTCAACATTATCTAAAGAGTTTTCAGAGTGATTTCTAATTAACTGTAGTTTTTTAGCAAGTTCCTTATTATTAGTAGTTATCATAGCTCCTTCACCTGTATGAATATGTTTGTGATAATTTAAGCTAAATATACCAATATCACCAATTGTTCCAACCTTTTTATTTTTATATTCTGCTAAAGGTGCTTGAGCACAGTCTTCTATAACAAATAAATTATATTTTTTTGCTATTTCTATAATACTATCCATATCAGCTGGGTGTCCAAAAATATGAACTACTACGATAGCTTTAGTTCTTTTTGTAATATTTTTTTCTATACTTTTAGGACATAATGTAAATATATCATCTTGTATATCTGCAAATACAGGAACAGCTCCATATATAATGGGACAAATTGCAGAAGCAGACATTGAATATGGAGAGACAATTACTTCATCACCAGGTCCAATACCACAGGCACCTATAGAAGCAAATAAGCCGCTTGTAGCAGAATTCATGCTTATACAATAATCTGAATCAAACATTTTAGCCCAAAGTTTTTCAAACTCTTTTACTTTTGGACCACCTAAAAAGTCATTACTTGGAGCTCCTAAAAATTGAGATAAATTACCTGATCTTAGAACTTCAATTGAAGTATCTATTTCTTCTTGTGTTATTGTATTATATGCAGGAAATAAATCAGTTCTAACAGGAGTCCCTCCATTTATAGCAAGTTTCTTATAGTTACTCATTAATATAAACCTTTACCAGTTAAGATATATTTATTATCAATAAAATTAGGTCTTTTAGATTTAGTAAAATTTAAGAATCTATCTTTATCTAAATCTAAATTTTTATCTATAGATTCAGGAAAAATATTTTCTGATAGTTCCCACTCCCAATTATCATTCTTTCGCCAAATTTTATTATTTCTATGTTGATCTATTATGTAATTAAAACCGTTTTCTGTAATTCCAATCCACTCTAAAAAAAGATTTAAATTTTGGGGTTTATATTTAACATACTTTTTTATTAAGTTAATACCTTGATTTCTAGTTATTTTTTTTAGTCTAATTTCTCTAGTTGCATGATCGCTAACTTTAGAAAATCCATATTTTAGATATTTTATGTAATCATGAATATCTGAGTAATTAAAACAATCTACATCATTATATATATCAAATGTTCTAGTTTGTTTAGAGTTTTCATAATCATATAATTTTATCATTTCATTATGTTGAGAAATAGAATCCCATCTTATATAATTATTTAGATATATACCCCTTATTCCAACACTTTCAATTTCAATATTATCTGGATAGCAATATTGTTTTATATCTGTATATTCAATATTATCAAAATCATCAATCAAGTCTTCAGCTTCATAACCCATTAGATCATGTTCTTTTCTGTATTTTCTTGTCATTTCTACTTCATCAAGATGAGAGAACATTCCAACTTGATCTATTCCTTGATGTGCACCCCAGATTATTAGAGGAATCTTAAATTTTACAGCAATCTGTATAGGAAAAACTGTTTGACCTGCTATACAATGCCAATATATACTTCCTAATTTCCTCATTGTAGCTCTAGTTATTTTTTTTACTTTTTCTGGACTTACTGTTAGTGTTATTATGTCGCAATCAAATTTTATTCTTAAATTTGCTAGATTTCTTATTCCTAGATCTGTATTATAGTGTTTATTATATGTAACTAATAAAGGGTTCATTTTATATATGTTTTTTATAATATGAACAATAAAATAAGAATCTCTAGCACCAGAAACAGGTATTATGCAATCATAACTATTACCAGACTTATTTTTGTAAGAATTCAGAATATATGATAATTTTTCTTCTCTCTCAGTCCAATTTAAAAAATCTTTTTCTTCATGAATTCTACAACCACTACAAATACCATCTTCATCAAAAATGATATTTAAAGGATGGTTTTCAGGATAAACACATCTATTACAAAATTTCATATAATTTCTTTCTTAAACTTTTTAAAAAGTAGTTCTTCTAAAATTTTATCATCTTTTTTTAAGAGTCTAAAATTTTTGTCAAATAGGGAATTGTTATAAGTAAAATCAGTATCATGTCTTAATAAGATATTATTTTTTATTAATTGTGATTTTATTTGTGTAATAGAATGTTCAGTAAAATGAAGTATATTGGAGGCTGCAACTCCTGAAACATTTGAATTTTCTAATATATTAATAAATGATTGTGTGTTCTTAGCCCCACCAATACATATAACTGGTACATTTGAATTTAGACATACTATTTTAATAAGTTCTTCATTAAAATCTAAATAAGTTCCATCTCGTTCAATAGAATTTATTAATATTTCTCCTACACCAATTTCTTGTACATATTTAATAAAATCTATAATTTTTATATCTTCAGCTTTATGAGTTAAATAATTATATAAATAATAATCGTTACTTATATAAATTGAATCAATTGAAGCCACTAAACATTGATTACCAAAGGTTCTAGATGCTTCTAAAACAAATCTGCTATTAGATAAGCTAGAATTTAAAGCTACTTTATCTGCTCCACAATGCATAAGTTTTTTTATTTGAGAAATATTAGAAATACCACCGCCAACTGTTAAAGGAACATAACATTTACGTGAAACTTCTCTTATTAAGTCATAGTTAGGTTCTTTATTATTTAATGTTGCTGAGATATCATTATAAATTATTTCATCAACTCCCCAATCATTAAAAAATTCAACTGCAATATCTGGTTTACCTACAGGAAGATATCTACTAAAATTTATACTTTGTACAACTATATCGTTTTTTATAACTAAATTTGCAATTATTCTTTTTTTAAGCATTATTCCACTATATTAAAAAAATTTCTAAAAACTTTAAGACCATTTTTATAGCTCTTTTCAGGATGAAACTGAACTCCAAAAATATTATCTTTTTGTACAGATGAAGCAAATTCAATTCCATACTTACAATATGAAGTCACATATAAAGATTCTGTTTCAAAGTAATAACTATGATCAAAATAAAAATCTGGATTTTCATTTAATCTTGAAAAAATAGAATTCTGGCTTAATATTCTTAAGTCATTCCAACCCACATGTGGAATAAACAAATCTTTAAGATTGAATTTTTTTACTTTACCTTTAATCCATCCAAGTCCATCATTCCAACCACCTTCCTCTGAGCCTTCGGATATTAGTTGCATACCTACACATATTCCCAATATTGGTTTTTTATTTGTTATTACAACTTCATTTAAAATTTGATCTAAATGTCTTTTCTTAATATTTTTAATTGCTTCTTTAAATGCTCCAACTCCAGGTAATATTAGTAAATCAGCATCATTTATATCTTTATGACTAGAGGACACCTTAATATTCTTATAACCAAGAAAATTTATTGAATTAAGAATAGATGAAATATTACCAATATCATAATCTATAATTAAAATTTTTTGATTTAGACTCATAAACCTACACCAACCTCAAATTTTCTACACCAGTTACCAGACTTATCTAAATAAAATAATGTTTGATTAACTGTTTTATTTACTTGTCTCCAAAAATCCTCTACTGATATTTCTATATATTCTGAAAATGATTTTATATAACTCTCTGAACACTTACCATCATATTTTTCTAATAATAAAATTGCTTTCTCTCTAGTTAACCTACCATTTCTTATATCTTCATTAACATAATCTGTTACTCTTCCAAAGCCGTATTTCAAGTATTTTATCATTTGATTAAGTGTTACCCAATTTTCATCTAAAGATGTAATGCCATAAGGATCTCCAATATCATTTGGTGACTCATTTCTAATATCTAATCCATTTAATACTGCAAAATTACCATTATCTACAAGAGACCAGTCTTTCCAAAAATAACCTAAAAATGTTATTTTTAAATTGGCTTGATTCATTTCCCTTTCTGATGGGTATATATATTGAAGTATTTTATTTTTAGTAATATATTGGTCTAAAACCCAAGAAAAGTCTCCTCCTCCTAATGTATTCATTTTTTTTAAATTATTTCCATCAGCTCCATCATTACCCATAACGTTTAAGTCACCTAACTGTAAGGCTGGATTTTCTCCCCACCATATTAGAGGTATTTGATAAGCAATAGCTATTTTGGGAACACTACTAAATAAAGCCATTTCAGTAGATTTACACCAATTTGTATATTCAAAAAAAGATTTTTTCATTAAATCTTTCCAAATTACTGGGGATGGATTAATTGTAATACAATCAAAACCATGATTTATTAAATTAGATATATTATTTACTCCTCTTTCTGTAATTTGCTTTGGAGGATAACTTAAACAAACTAAAAGTGGATTCATATTTAATTTTTCTTTTACAAAAATAGCCTGTCTTGTGCTATCTTTACCACCACTTACTCCTATAATACAATCATAGCCAGAATCATTATTTTGTTTACCAAATGCTACAATTTCATCTAAATATTTTTTTCTCTCATCCCAATCAACATTTTTTAATGATTCATGGTAAATACATGCAGGGCAAACTCCATCATCATTAAATTTTATACCTGGTCTTGTATCTGGCTGTAAGCATTTAGAACAATATTTCATTTATTTATTATTCCATATTCCATAATATCAACATACTTACCATTTTTAAATAGAGCTTCTCTTCTAACACCTTCTAGAGACATACCAAGTTTAGTTGCTAATTTTTGCATTGATTTATTTTCAGATGAAGTTCCACAATATACTCTATGAAGATTAAGTGTATTAAAGGCATGCTTAATAAGCAAAGTGCCCGCCTCAAACATTATTCCTTTTCCCCAAAAATCTTTTTCTCCTAATAAAAAAGCAATCTCAACATTTCTATCAACCCAATTTATATTTTGTAAACTTATATTACCTATATGTTTATTATTAGTTTTTTCTATTATTGCTAAAATAATGTTTTTATTATTATTTTTATTAGACCTTATAAAATCTAATAAATCAAATTCTGTTTTTGGAAACCTTCCATGAGAATTATACTTATTAACATCTGGATTATTAAGCCAATTCTTATAATTACCTGAAACATCACTTTCTATTAAAACTCTTAAATATATATTATTTGATTCAAGGAAAACATTTTCAATCATTGAGTATTTTTTTAATTTCATAAATCAGATTTTCACCAATAACTATTTTACCAAAATTTTTATTATGAAATGGGTCATTTATTATCTTTTTAGGAAAAAATCTTATAATAGTTTTATTCATTATATGGGCTTCAATTAAAAAATTTGAAAAAAATCCAATAATAATATCTGAATAATAAATTAATAAATTAGAATTAACATTTTTATCTAATATATGAGTATTTTTAATATTTATTTTATTAAAAATATCTATTTTTTGGTTGGGGTGAGGTTTTATAAGAAATAAAGCATTTAATGGACTCTTATCTAAAAGGAGTGATATCATTTCTATTGCCTCTATTTCATCAAAACCAAAATTATCTTTTCCACTAACATTAGAAAGAGGATCTGGAGCAAAAACAATTATTTTTAAATCTTCTGTATAATAATTTATATTAATTTGAGATAAAAAATCTTCCTTTGATATATTCGGATTCCATTTTTTTAGAAAGTCATAATAAGGATTACCAAAAATATAAATTTTTGATTTAATTATCCCTTCTTTAAAAGCTTTTTCCTTAGCCTCTTTATCTATTACTAAAATATGCTCTGGAAATACATATTTATCATTATAAAAAAATCTATCTCTTAATGATGTCCAATGATCTATAAAAGATAACGTTTTACATTTTATAGTTTTAGCAAAATTAATATATTCTAGCTCAATTTTTGATGTATAAGATGTAGAGGTTAAGATAAAATCCGGATTAAACTTAATGATAGTTTCTTTATAATTTTCATTATGAATATTAACTTTAATATTAAAATCACTATAAAAAGAATATTCTCTATCTGAAATAAGAACTGCTAAATCCAAACTTGATTTAAGTTTCAAATACATGGACAAAATTGCCTTTGCTCCACCAGGATCACTAAAAACAAATATGCCTTTTCCTTTAAAAATATTTTTTAAAACTTTTCTCATAATTCATTTTTTCAAGAATTTTAATCATAAATTTATTTATATTGGTTGATTCAATAAAATTATCTTGTATATGTGGATATTTAATTAAATTATCAATATATTTGATAACATTGACCATATAGTCATTTATACATGTTTTTTCTGGATAATTTTTATTTAAATTTATATCTCTTTCTAATATTTTTATTGTTTTACCTGAATTTAAAATCTGAATAAGAATATTTTTGAAGAAAAACTCTATTTCAAAAATATTGTAATTAATATTAGTTAAACCTATTACATTTATTATTGTGTTGTCAATCTTTAGATTTAAAGAAATGGTTGGATCATTTTCAAAGTAATCATAATATACATTATATATATTTAATATATTTGTATTAGATATATTTATTTCTTTGTTTAAAAGAAAAGAAATTAAATCAAATGCATGGCTACAATTATTCAAAAAGCCTTTATAGTATTTGATATTAATTGTAGCTAAATTATCATTAATACAATTATTTTTTATAAAATTTCTTAAAAAGATATAACTATCTTGAAACCTTCTAATATAATTGACTAAAATCTTAGTATTACTTTT
Source organism: Candidatus Sericytochromatia bacterium (assembly GCA_046328075.1). Classification (GTDB taxonomy): domain Bacteria; phylum Cyanobacteriota; class Sericytochromatia; order UBA7694; family JACMQJ01; genus JAXLXG01. The sequence goes on along the minus strand of JAXLXG010000016.1, from coordinate 26,832 downwards.
TAAGTATAAGTTTTCAATTTGCTCTATTTCTGGAATACTATAAGCTATTGGTTTCTCACATAATATTACTGGAATGTTCTTATTTATAAGTAATTTTAAGAAGTTTATATGTGTATCAGTAGGAGTACATATACTAACACAATCAAAATTATATTTTTCTAAATCAGATAATGTAAATAAAACTTCTATATCTTTATATATACTTTTTATTTTTTCTAAGATTTTAATATTATTATCATAAATAAAAATTTGATATTTTTGATTATAGTAAGCTTTTAAATGCGTGTTAACTTCACTTGTTTGTATATCATATAATGCTCCAATATTTCCACAACCTATTATTAAAACTTTAATCAAGTTTGTTCGCCTCTAAAATAAACTTATATTTTATTTCAGCAATTCTCCAATCATCTAAATTATCTATATCTTGAACTTCTGTTTCTGGAACCTCTAACCCAAGAGTTTTATCTGTAAAAATTTTTTTATTTTTTACAAAATCTTCCGTTTTAAAAAAATAAAATTGACCTGCATCATGAAATGAATCTGGTAAATCTTGAGAACGCGAATTAATATACTCTGGCCAATTCATTGTTATAAAATCATTTTCGAGCTTAAAAGACCTTAAGATAGGATAACTAAATTTAACAATAGGCACAATACTTATTGCCTGACTACCAATTAGTTTTTGAAAAGCTTTAATTATTTTTTTATCATTTAAGAAGGGTGCAGTAGGGTATATACAACAAATATAATCAAATTGCTTTCCTATTTCTTTATAATTATCTATAACTTCTAATATTACATCTGCAGTAGTAGAAAAATCATCAGAATTTTTAGAAGATCTTGTAAAAGGAATAACAGCCCCATATTTCTTTGATATATTAGCAATATCGTTATCATCTGTAGAAACCATAACTTCATCAAAAATTTTTGATTTTAATGCTGCTTCAATAGAATAAGATATAATTGGTTTTCCAAGAAAATCTTTTATATTTTTTTTGGGTATTCTTTTACTACCACCTCTTGCAGGTATTAAAGCTAATATTTTCATAAAAAACCTTTTATTATTAATTATTTATATCAAATCCAGATTTTAATTTTTTTTTAAAAGAAACCATGTTATATCATCTTGTAAAAATAATTCATCTCTTTTATAACAAAAACCATATTTAACTAACTTTAAGTCTTTATATTTATCCATTATTTCACCAGCAAAATCTCTCTTAAATAAAACATTATCGTGACCTCTATATTTTATAGAAATAGGTGTTGGATTATAGTATTCTGAAATAATAATATATTTATTAGTAGAGTTATATAGTTTTTCATACACATTATTAAGAAAATTAGGTTCTATATGAATTAATACCCCAGATATTAGAGAAACATCAAAAGTTTTAGTTATCTGAAAATCAAATATAGAACCATTATATACATTTTCATGTCCTAAAAAATTGGATAATTCCATTGCAGCATTAGAGTTGATTTCAACACCAAACATTTCTATATTAGGAAATAAAAGTTTAATAGCTTTTAAATTCATACCTATATTTGAACCAAGTTCGATTAATGAATTAGGTTTATCTTGATCTTGAAAGATTTTTAAAAATAAATTTAAGTTTGAGGCTAATTGTTCAGAACTTTTATTTCTTTGTATATATTCATTACCAAATTTACCAGCCCAAAATTTTTCTTGTTCAGTTTCAAAGTTCATTTTTTAACCTTTCTTTACATTTTAAATTATGTAATTATCTTAATAAGTCTGAAATACTAGAAGATACTCTTTCTATATCTTCTTTTGACATAGAAGGATAAATTGGTATTGATAAACAATTATTATAATATTTATCCATATTTTTCTGATTATCTGTATCATAACCTAAATTTTTGTAGTAGGGTTGCGAATTAATTGGAATGTAATGAACTTGTGTTCCTATTCCATTATCCAAAAGTTTTTGCATTAATTCATTTCTTGTTATGTTTAATTTTTCAAAATCAATAAGAACAACATATAAATGATAAGATGATTCTTCTCTAAATGGATATAGAGCTTTTATAAGCTCATTATTTTTAAAATAAGAGTCATAATATTTAGCTATTTCTTTTCTTTTTTTTACAAAGTAATCTAGCTTTTTTAATTGAGATATACCTAAAGCACATTGAATATCAGTTAATCTATAATTTAAACCTAGCTCTTGCATTTCATAATACCAAAGGTTTGGTTTATTATCAGTAAAAGCTAAATCTTGATTTTTAAATTCTTGATGATTACGTGTCATTCCATGAGAGCGTAATTTTAATAAGGTATTATAAATTTCCTTATTGTTTGTAGTAACAGCCCCACCTTCTCCTGTTGTTATTTGCTTAACAGGGTGAAAAGATAATGTTGAACAATCTGAATATTTAGAACTACCAGCAATTATCTTTTCACCATCAATATAATCATAAGCACCTAATGAGTGAGAACAGTCTTCTAAAATTTTTATATTATATTTCTCTTTTAAGTATTTTAATTTTTTTTGTTCAACAGGATTACCTGAAAAGTGAACAGCGTAAATAGCTTTAATATTATGTATTTTAATATACTGTTCACATAAATCTAGGTCAATATTTCCATCTTCTTTTATATCAACAAATATAGGCTTTGCTCCAACATATAGAACAGAGTTAGATGTTGCAAGAAATGAGTTTGGTGTGGTTAAAACTTCATCTCCTTTATTAAGTAGACACATTGAAGCTAAATGTAAAGCCGCTGTACCATTTGATAAAGCAACACAATACTTAGCATTTGTAATATCACATAATTTATTTTCAAATTCTGATATTTTAGACCCTGTTGTAAGATAATCTGAATTTAAAGAAATAACTACTTCACTAATATCATCATTATCAATGTATTGTTTACTATAAGGTATAAAATTCATTATTCTAATAACTCTTAGCTAAAAATTCCATAACTTTATCTTGTTCTATCCATTCAGTGTTATTTCCTGAATTGTACTCAAAATCTTGTTTTACACTTAAGCCTTTTTCATTTAAACAATTAATAGCATAATCTATTGCATTATTAAATTTTATTGAAGGTTGAATTACATAATGATCCTTAAATTCTAAAGTTAAGTGACTTTCATCAGATGGACACATAATCTCATGCAATTTTTCACCTGGCCGCATACCAATAATTTTTATTTTTTTATCAGGAGCCATTGCTTTAGCTAAGTCAACAATTTTAACAGATGGTATTTTAGGTACAAATATTTCACCTCCATGCATTCTTTCAAGGGATTTTAAGACAAAATCAATACCATTTTCTAATGTAATAAAAAATCTTGTCATTCTTTCATCTGTAATAGGTAAAAAATTAGAACCTTCATTTATTAATTTTTGAAAGAATGGTATGACTGAGCCTCTTGAAGCAATAACGTTGCCATATCTAACTACAGAAAATTTTATATCTTTTGAACCTCTAATATTATTAGCCGATATAAATAATTTGTCAGAACAAAGCTTGGTAGCACCATATAGGTTAATAGGATTAGCTGCTTTATCTGTTGATAAAGCAATAACTTTTTGAACATTATTAACTAAACAAGCATCTATAACATTTTGAGCACCATTTATATTTGTTTTTATAAACTCCATTGGGTTATATTCAGCAATTGGAACATGCTTAAGAGCCGCAGCATGTACAACAATATCGATATCTTTAAATGCTGTTATTAATCTATCCTTATCTCTAACATCTCCTATAAAATATCTCAAGCATGGGTATTTTTTATCACTAAAAACTTGTGACATTTCATATTGTTTAAGCTCATCACGAGATAAAATAACTAATCTATTTATTTGCGGAAATTTTTTTAAAACTAATTCAACAAATTTAGTTCCAAAAGAGCCTGTTCCACCAGTTACTAAAACTGATTTCCCATTTAAATCCATTTAATTATCTCTTAGAGTGAATAATATCTAACATTTCAGAGTTATGGTCAAATTTATAAAATTCAAGATTTCTTTTTTGAGCTTCTTCAAGCTCAACTGCTTCTAAATTTTCTACATCTTTGTATGTTACAAAATCAACATCTTTTGATTTTAATAAATTGTTTAAGTTGCTAAATTTTTCGTTAGTGTTATTTGCAGAAATATTTTCAAGGTATTTTAAAACATAATTTGTACCTGTCTCACCATCTTTTTTAGCAATTCCAACTAAACCATCACTTGCTTTTCTTGACCAACCTACAACAAAATAACCTTTCATTACATCCTGTGTATCTGGATTTGCAACTTCGTATAAGTTTGCTTGTGGGTCATTTTCATAAGGTTTTTCATTTTTTATGAACTCACCCCATTTATTAACAGGTAAACCTATATTACCATCTACTGTATCACCTATTGCAAATACTACACTATCAAGAGAAATTATTTCAGTTGTACCTAAACTTTTTGCAGCAATTTTACCATCTTTATCAATAAGCGTATTATGTTCAACTTCTAATCCTATTACTTGATTATTTTCGTTTGCTACAACTCTTTTTGGTGCACATAAAAACTTAAATGAAAATTTTGTTTGACTATCTTTTTCATAATACTTTTCATTACAATCTTTTGTGATTTCATTAAATGTTTGTTCTGGGTTTTGTCCAACAGATTCAAGAACAGAGCTAATTCTATCAATTTCATTCTTTACATTATCTTTATCCATGTTATAAGCAATTGCTTTCATTTCTTTATCTGTGTATGCTCTTTCATTTGGACCACGTCTTGCTATTGCAACAACTTCTTTTACATTTTTTGTATGCACTAACCAATGAGCAATATCAACCATTACATTTCCTACACCAATTATTGCTACTTTATCACCCATTACATATTCTTTTTCACTAAATGGAGGTAAGTGATTATAGTGATAGACCAAATCTTTGGCGTGATATATCCCTGTTGCTTCCTCCCCTTCAATACCAACTTTTTTTGTTCCTTGAGCACCAGCTGCAAAAACAATAGCATCAAAACCAATGTTTTTTAAATCATCTAAAGAAATTTTTTGATTATTACCAATAATTACATTTCCATAATAACTAATATTTGGGTTAGAGAGTATCTTTCTAAATTGTTTTCTTAATCCTTCTTTCATTTTATGTTTGCTTACATATATTCCATACTCTGCCAAGCCGCCTGGTTTAATATCTCTATTAAGAATAACAACTTTTTTTCCTGCTTCTGCTAATTTATTTGCTGTGAAAAGTCCTGCCGGACCTGCACCGATAACTAGTACCAATTGTTGATTTTGTAATGTTTCTGTCAAGGTATAAATCCTCCCAAAATAAATAATCTCTTATTAGAAATATTTGAAAAGTATATTTAAATCTAATACTAAGTAAAATTGTTTTGAAAAAATAATAGAGCAAATCTATTAATTATTCTTTTTGTATTATTACTTCTCACTTTTTACTTTTTTAACTCAGTATATATGCATCAGTATATTCTGTTTATAGGCTTATAGCAAGTTATTCATGAAATAATATGCAATGACTAGATTTTTAGCTTTTTTTTTCGTACATTTCACTTATGATTTTTTTACAAGTATATTTCTTTATCAAAAATTGAATCATTATAATTTTTTATCTTTGATTTATCATTTATAATGATAGTTAATATATTTGTAATTGGGGTGTAATTGGTTGCAAATTCTTAGTGTAATAATAATAATAGGTATTTTAGTTTTTGTTCATGAACTTGGACACTTTTTAGCTGCCAAATGGCTTAAAATACCAGTAAAAATATTTTCTATTGGTTTTCCTTTAGGTAATTTACCACCTCTTATAAAATTTAATTGGGGTGAAACAGAGTGCCAGTTAAACTTATTACCTCTTGGTGGTTTTTGTGCTTTTATGGATGATGAAAAAGATACAGAAAAAGACCCAAATGACCCAAGATTTTTAAATAATCGTAAAGTTTGGGAAAGATTTATAGTTATTTCTGGTGGAGTTGTTTTTAATTTTATTTTTGCAATATTTGTTGCTATTGTTATGTTCTTTAGCTTAGGTATTCCAGAAGGTAGAGAGTTTTCAGATGGTGTTGTTGTTTTAGATGTAAAAGGTTCATCTCCAGCAGATAAAGCAGGTGTCAAACCTCTTGATACAGTTGTTTCTGTAGATAATATACCTCTTAATTTTGAATATGATTTAAACCAAGCTATGAATAGTATTATTCAATCAAAAAAAGATTCAAAAGAGGCAGAAATTGCATATTTAGATAATAATGGAGAAAGAGTTGAAAAAAAGATTCAGCTTAACTCTGATAAAAACTTAGGTATAACAACTCAAGAAGTAAGGGGAATACTTGTAAGTAAAGTTTTAGAAAATAGCCCTAGTGAAAAAGCAGGAATACAAAAAAATGACATTATTATAAAAATTGGTGGTAAAGATTTTATTGGTAGTCGTAATCCTGAAGGATTAATGAAACAAGTATTATCTCAATCTAATGGGAAAGAAGTTAGTATTGATATTCTTAGACAAGGCACAATTAAAGGATTTAGTGCAATACCTGATAAAGATTCAAAACTTGGTATAGGAATTGAGTATATTAAAGGTTTACAAGTTCTTTCAAATGAAAAAACAACAGATAAAACATTATTACCTTTAAACTCAATAATTTTAGAAGTTAATAAAAATCCACTTTATGATACATCTTCTGTAATGAAATTATTAATAGCTAAACATAAAGATGGAACACCAGCAAATGTTGTAGTAAAAAGAAAAGATCAACAAATACCTTTAACAATTACTCCTGATAATACAGGTGTTATGGGTGTTCAAATACAAAGTGCTATAAAAGAAGTTAGAAGAGAACCTAATAGTATTTTAGAACCATTTAAGGCTGCTTTCAATTTTATAACTAATACTTCAATCCTACTTACTGAAGCTTTATTTAGAATGTTTACAGGTCATATGGCTCTTAGTGAAGTTGGTGGACCAATAATGGTAGTTGCTAAAGGTTCTGAAATTGCTCAGGCTGATTTTTCAAAAATGTTTCATTTTACAATTTTAATAAGTATTGAGCTTGTTATTTTAAATCTTTTACCTTTACCTGCTGTTGATGGTGGACATTTGTTTTTAATATTAATTGAAGCAATAAGAGGAAAAAGATTACCAAAAGAATTTGAAGAAAGAGTTCATTATGCAGGTTTATTAGCTCTTTTAGGTTTAGGTGTTTTCTTAATATTTAAAGATATTCTTACATTATCAAAAGTTATTAACTAGGTATTTTTATTATGAAATATATAACTAATGTTTGCGGAGATATTGATATTTCAGGTTTAGCCAAGCCTCAAAAACTTGAAATTAGGCGTTTACTTGAAGAATTTTACACAGTTCAAGAAATGGGAGATGTTTTTTCTGATGAAAAAGTAACCATTAATGATGAGTGGAGTGAATTTAACGAAAGTGATAAATTCTTATCTTGTATGTTTAAGGTTACAAAGTTATTACCCAAAGAAACTGAATATTTGATAATGTGTAATGGTGAAAGAGATGGAGATATTTGGGGAATAATTTTAAAAAATAATAAGGTTTATACCCAAAGATATGAGTTAAAACCTGAAGGTGATACACAAGAGTATGAAAAAGTGAGGTTTAAAAAGTAATGCCTACAACATATATAAGTGGAGAAATTGATTTAAGCACATTACCACCAGAAAAAAGATTAGAGATAAAAAAAATGCTTGAAACATTTTATGGAACTCAAGCAACAGAAGATATTTTTTTTGAAAGTTATTTAGAGTTTGAAGAAGAATGGCATAATCATGAAGATACAGATAGTTTTATGCAATTATTAATGAAAATAGCTCTACTTTTAGATAAAAATACGGTTTCAAGGCTTATGTGTGAAGGCGATACTCATAATGATTATTGGGGTGCTGTAATAAAAAAGGGAAAACTCTATGTTCAGAAGTATAGATTAAAACCTGCTGGTGAGAAAAAAGAGTATATACCTACTCCTACAGCCTAATTTTTATAATAATTCTAGTTCATATAAGTAGTCAGATAGTTCCAAAAACACATCTTTCTGATTTGTATCTGTATCATAAATATATAGAGAGTTTATTTTTCCATTATTATTTCTTTTATTAAAGATAATATATTTACTATCATTTGACCATTTAATATGTTCATAAAAAAACTCATTGTAAGAAAAGCTAGGGTCTTCAACAATATCTATATCTATGTTTTTTTTCTTATCTAAATAATGTATGAACAATTTTTTATGCATTATGTTATGTGCACATTCTCCTGAACATATAACAAAATTGCTTAAAATATACTCAACATAAACAATTTTTTTATAATCTGGTGATATTGATTCTTTTGATAAATCATTTGTTTTTATTATATATGAAAATTCTTTTTCCTCAACTTTTCTAACAGTTCTATTTTTATCATTAAAGTCCACATAATAAATACTTTTGTCTTTATAAAAAGAAATGTATTTATTTTTTTTATCAATTACAAAATTTGCATCTTTTTCAATTAACTCTTTTTGATTTGTTTCAGGGTTATAAATATTAATATCACCAGAATATTCTCTTAATTGTAAAAAAACAATTTCATTTCTATCTGGTAACCATTCAGACTCTGGGATTACATCATATTTAGTACTATAAATATAACCAAGGTTTTTAGTTTCAGAACCATCTATTTTCATAATATATAGATTTCTATAATAATATTCATCACTTGATGTATATGAAATATATTTTCCATCAAAGCTAATGTTTATATCATTTATATTTTTTAATTTGTTTGTTGTTAATCTTTTTTTATTAGTAGCATCTGAGTTGCTTATATAAATACTATCATCTAATGAATAGACAATTTTATCTGAATTAGGAGTCCAAGTATATGAGTTACTATATTGCTTTTCAAAGTCATATATTTTTGTTAGTTTAGAATTAAAATCTAAAACATACAAGCTAGATATACCATTTTTAAAATTAATAAAAGAGATTTTTTCACTATCAGGAGATATTTTATAGTTATAATCAGCATTTATCGAATCTAATTTTATAGATTTACTTGTATAGTTTGAGTAATCTACGATTTTATAATAACTTTTTTGATTTTCCTTGTATTCTTGATTATCCTTACAGGTTGTGAGTATTCTTTTATTTGGTAAAAACGTAATTCCAGAACAATAAATATTATTCTCTTCAAACTTGATTTTTTTATCATAGCCAATTATTTGTATTTTATTAGAAAAAAGTAAAAATATATCTTGGTTAGATGCTAAATTAAATTTTTTTGATTTATCATCATTATTTTTTACTAATTCAGTAGTTTTTTGGTTAGAGCCTAATATTTGATTATTAATATTTTGATTTGTAGAACAAGAAATAAGAAAGAAAATGATACTAAGTATATTTAATAGTTTTATCATTTATACTTCCTTAAAACACAATAAAAAATAGATAAATTAATTATGTAAAAACTATTTTTTTACTATACTAGAAAAGTTACAATCTTTTGTAGGCATATTAACTATATCTCTATATAGATCTGTAGATATGAATATATAACCTGTATTTGGACTCTTTTCAAGGTTATTTACTTGATTTTTTAAAGATTTAATTTTTTGTTTATTTATATCTGATGTATTTAGATCATTTTCAATACAATTTAGTTTAGAAATAAAATCATCCATTTTTACTTCATATTTTGTAAGAGTTGGAGATGAGGTAACTGTAGGATAATTATTACTAGGATAGCTAGGAGGTAAGTTTAAACAAGCTGTTGAATAAATATTTATAACAGTAATTGTTAAAAGAATAGTTGATTTAATTATAAATTTTTTATCCATTTTTTTTACCTTTTAATAGATGTGATTCTATTATACAATAAATCATTTATATTGAAACTGAATACTAAAAATACAGCTAGGGAATCCTATTATTAATATCAAAAGAGCATTAAAAAGAAATATTTTTGCTTTTTCTTTAGATTTAGGATCTATAAAAAAATATTTAAATGATATAGATAAATTGATTATAAATTGAATTAAAATTTCTATGGCTAAATAAAATAAAACGGCATATCCTCTTTGCTCAACATGAGTTAAAGTAGTCTTTACATATAAGTGAATTAATACAAAAGAGATAAATAATATTATAAAGTTTATTGATGTTATTTTCTTTAAGTCACTCATAATTATTTAAACCAATTATAACTATCACCACTAAGTAAGCAACTAGGAAATCCAATCAATAATATTAGTAAGCAATTTAATAAATGTGATTTACCTTTTTCTTTTAGATTTTTATCTTTTGAAAAGATTTGGATAGATAATACCAAGTTAATAATAAATTGAATGGACATAAAAAACATTAAGGTTACTATTATACCTAAAGAACGATATCCATTACTTGAAGTTGTTGAGACATAGATAGGAGCAAATATACACAAAATAAGTAAGACTATTATATTTACTATTGATATCTTCTTTAAATAAGTCATTAAGTGCCTCTTAAAGAATTAGTATAATTTATTTTATCATCCCTATAAAATAGGTTCATTGTTTCAAATGGTATTATTTTGTGGTCTTTATTAACTATATGAACACAAGATTTTTTTATAGCTCTTACATCAAAATTATAAGCATCAACAAATTGCATAATTATAATTCTAAATAGGTTTTCATAATTTAAATTTGGTGCTGATATTTGAGGTAAACAACAAATAATAGAGTTAAGTGTTCCTGTAACTGTTTCAACAGAATTTGCTGTACTAAACATTTTTAGTAAATGTGTTTTTAATGTTTCATCTTGCTCATAAACTATTGTATTCTTTGAAGTATTATCTAATAAATCATTTGGATTTATCATATTTGTAAGAGGTATTACATTCTCACCTAGTTTTAAAGCGTAAGCCATTACAAGTGCATCAGGATTGCAAGGAACAGGAATTAAATCATTTGGTTTAAAAATACTGCATTGACTTAAAATATCTTTTCTTACCTCTGTTAAGGTATATCTTTCTGTTTCAGGGTTAAAGTTTTCTAGTCTTCCTGCAATTTGAACAGGTTGGAAAGTTACACCTCGGACACATTTTTGTTTTAATGCATAATCTATAATTTGTCCTATTTCATCATTATTTACACCTTTTTGTAAGGTTACGACAAGTGTTGTAGATATATTATATTTATTAAGATTTTCAAGAGCTTTTATTCTTATATCTCTTAAATCTTTTCCTCTTAATTTTTCAAGAGCTTCTTTTTTAAATGAGTCAAACTGTAAGTATATTTCAAAATTAGGAGTATATTTAGTTAACTCTTTTACAAAATCTTCATCATTAGCAATTTTTATTCCATTAGTATTAAGCATTAAATGTCTAATTGGTTTACTTTTAGCTATATCTAAAATTTTAAAAAACTCTGGATGAATTGTTGGTTCTCCTCCGCTTATTTGAACAACATCAGGTTTTCCTTCATTTGCAACAATTACATCAAACATTTTTTCTATTTCTTCTAATGTTCTATGTCTACCATAAGTAGGGGATGATTCAGCATAACAAGTAGGACAAGTGAGATTACATCTGTCTGTTACTTCAATTAAGCTTAAACATGAGTGTTGCTCATGATCTGTACATAAACCACAATCATAAGGGCAACCATAATGTGTAGGTGTATTAAACTTTAATGGTGTTTCACTAGTTTTTATATAGTTTCTGCAATTTTTATAATATTCTATATCATTTGCGATTAATACTTTTTCATTTCCATGCTCAGAGCATCTCTTAAGCATATAAACATTATCATTTTGAAAAACTATTTTTGCATCAACTCTTTTTAAGCATTTGGAACATATACTTAATGTAAAATCGTAATATGTATAATCTCTTTCAGGCATTATCTGATTCTTTCATAAAAAGTTCTTTAGGATATAAAAAAACTCTATAATAATAAATTATTCCAATTATACACGCAATTTGTATAGGGCTTAATCCGAATTCAAATCTATAGAAAGGTTTAATAAATTCTATAAAAAATCTAAATACTAAATAAAAAGATAAAAAGATTCTAAATTTTGCCCCATTTGAGAAACTCTTATTTTTATCAAAATATTTTATAACACTAAATAAGGTTATTAAAAATATTATTTCATATAAACTTGTTGGGTGTCTATAAACTCCATCTCCTAAATCCAGTGCCCAAGGGAGAGCCGTTTCATTTCCATAAGTGCCATCTTTTACACCTGATAAAAAGCAACCTATTCTACCTATTGCTATTCCAAGTATTAATGGATATGTCATTAAATCACCAGAGGATGTATTAACTTTAAGGATTTTTTTGGTAATTTCAACTCCTATTAATCCACCAAGTAAACCACCAACTATAGTTTTACTTGATAAAAAAAATGTTAAATAATTTGATTGTTTTGATAGAATATCAATATTTTCTAATATACCTAATAATCTTGAAAATATTAAAGCTCCAAATGCTGCACCTATAAAAATCCATAGTCTGTTTTCTTCACTTATTAAATCTTTTTCAGATTTTTTTAAATAGATATAATATCTAAAACCTATTGTATAAGCTAATATTTCAAAGAATAAATGTGAATCTATTATTATGTTACATATATGTATATTTATTGGAAAAGTCACTACTGGTCACTACTTAAAATCTACTAACAAAAATTTTTATTTTATTATAATTGTATACTTACTTTTTAACTGAATTAAATTGTAAAGTTTTTGTAACATTTAAACAAGATTAAATAAGACCTAAACTACAATATAAAGAAAGAGTTATTTTTTACTTAAGAAAAGATTATAAAGTTGATGCAGAAAAAAATAATAAGTTTTGCTCTAGTGGTATTATCTTTACCTATTGTTTTTTCTTGTCAAAATGAAAACATATTACAAATTCAAGATTCTCAATTAATTGATGCCTATGGAAAAAAGAAAGCTAAAAAGGATGATTGGTTTTTACGCTTACCTGAAGAACTAAAACCTTATTACTCTGAAGCTCAGGGAAAAATAGGGGCAGAATTATTTAATTCTTTACATGATATTATCTCTAGAAATAATAATATGGAAAGTTATACTAAAACTAGAGCTTTTTTATTTACTAATGTTGATATTGCATTTAATAGAAAAAGAAACCAATCTGGAGTAATAGATGCTTATTCTCAAATTTTTGTTCCAGGTAGTGGTGAACTAGTTGAAGGTTATAAAGAAAATGGTGATGAAAATAAAGACACCTATGCTGATGATATAATTAATGCTGAACATACTTGGCCACAATCATTTTATGGAAGTTCTTTACCTATGGTAAGTGATTTACATTCATTACAAACAGTTTTACGTATGCCAAATGTTATGAGAAGTGATTTTCCTTTTGGTGAAGTTAAAAATGATATAACTTATTCAACTGTATGTGGTTCAAAATTATCTGTTCTTGATAGTCAAGGTAAACCTGTTACTTATAAAAAAGCTAAAAAGTATGCAGAAGATATGCTTGAAAAAACAAAGAAACCTGTAAAAAATACAATTGAACCAACCCCTCCTCCTGCTGGAGACTATAGAGGCGTATTTGAGCCTTGTAATGATCAAAAAGGTAACACAGCAAGAAATATGCTTTATTTTTATTTAAGATATCATGATATGTCTATTAGACAAGGTTCATACAATGCAGATAATTTCTGGAAATCTAAAGTTAAAATGTTTATGAGATGGTCAGAATTTGTAGATTTACCTGATAGTAGAGAAATGCAAAGAAATAATACTATATTTGTTAAACAAGGTAATAGAAATCCTTTTGTTGATATTCCTGATCTACCTTCTATAATAGGTGAAGAACCTTTTCTTAATAATTAGAAAATAGAATGTTTAATAAGAATTTATTTTATTCATTTGTTAAGCTTAAAACTAAAGATTTAATATCATTTATTTTAAAAGGCTTTGTTAAAAAATCGCTCATACCTGCATTATAACAAGCATCTTTTTGCTCTTGTAGAACATTAGCAGTTAAAGCAACAATTTTAGGTGTTTTTTCTAAAAGATTTAATTTTATTTGCTTAGTTGCTTCAATACCATCCATTTCAGGCATTTGTACATCCATTAAAATTAAGTCATATTCTTTCTCTTTACATATATTAACTGCTTCTACACCATTACTAACAAGGTCTATTTTATAGCCTATTTTATCAAATACTTTTTCTATTAATTTTTGGTTCACTAAATTATCTTCTGCTACTAATATTCTTAAATCATTTGTGTTTATATTATTTTCTTTATTAGATATTTTAGGAAATATTTTATCTACCTTTTTTTCTTTAACAACTTTATTATCTAATATATCTATTAATAAATTATAGAAATTCTTTAGTTTTAAAGGTTTTTGTAAATAAAAAACTTGCTCTTTATCTATTAATTCTTCATTGGTACCATATACTATTAATGGTCTGTGATTATAAATTTCTAAATCTTTTTTATTAGAATATACTACATAAAAATCATATTCATTTGACAAAGTATTATTAGAGTTAAAAATACTTACATCTATATCTTTACAGTATTTTTCTATTACATAATTAAAATATTTATTATCGGAATTAGACGTATTTATATTAATTTCACTAGAAGATTTATTAATTATAAATTTAAAGTCTTCATTATCTGAGTAAACATATAATCTTTTGGATTTTAATTTTTCGTAGATTTGATTTTCAGCATTATTCTTAATATAAGAAACTTTTATATTAAAATTAAAGGTTGCTCCTTCTGAATCATCATTATTTTTAAAGCCTATATTACCGTTCATTGATTCAACTATATTTTTAGATATGGTTAGCCCTAAACCTGTTCCTCCAAATTTATTGGTTATAGAAGAATCTACTTGAGTAAATGGTTTAAATAATTTGTCTTTTTTATCTTCAGGAATACCAATTCCTGTATCTTTAACAATAAAATCAATATCTGCGATATTATCTAATTCATTTAGAGTTACTTCAAGAAGTATATAACCTTTTTCTGTAAATTTTATAGAATTGCTAATTAAATTAATTAATACTCTCTTTAACTTTATCGAGTCAGATATTATGATTTCAGGTACTTTAGTACTTATATAATAAAAAATTTCTATACCTTTTTCTTGTGCATTAAGTGATAGAATATCTATGACTTCTTCAATATTTTCTTTCAAATTAAATTCTTTTTGTTCAAGTTCCATCTTACCAGATTCAAATTTTGATATATCAAGAATATCATTAACAAGACTGAGTAAAATCTCACTACTAGAACTAATTGTATTTACTAAGCTTTTTTGCTCGTTATCTAGATTTGTCATACTTAACAACTCTGTCATTCCCATAACACCATTAATAGGAGTTCTTATATCATGACTCATTGATGCTAAAAAGTCTGACTTTGCTTTTGCCATACTTTCTGCCAAATCTTTAGATTTTTGTAATTGATTTGTTTTTTCATTAACTAAATCTTCTAAGTGATTTTTATATATTAAAAGTTTTTTATTAGCATCTTCTAACTCTGTAAAATATTGTTCTTTTTGAAATCTATATATCTGAAATTTTTTAGCAAGTGCAAGTGATATTACAATACTAGACATTGCCCCAGTTATTAGCATTGAATTATCTGTTAAAAAACTTTTTTCAATAATTCCTAATCTGTTAAAAATAAAGATTAATCCACTAGCAGAAACTATAATCCAACTTGAAAATAGTATTTTAGTATGTGTATTATTAGATTTTAAAGAAAATTTTATAACTATTGATAAAACTATTATAGTTTGAATTATTGTTGAAACTATATTAAATATACCTATAGAACTTTTTAAAAGAAGTAAAATAATTGATATAGTGTTTAAAATTCTTAAAAAGGATAATATATAAAATGATTTATATTCTTTTGTAATATCTAAAAAATAAATCAAAAAAGTAATAAATGTTATTGATAAAAAATTTGCAAAGAATAAAGGTGAAATTATTTCAAAAAAAACATTACCCCATATATAATAATAACCATAAGCATTTGTGGAGACTTGAATCATTAGTAAGAAATAATTAAAGAAAGAATAGTATAAATAAATTTTTTCTCTAAATACACTAAAGATAACTAAGTTATATAATATCATTACAAAAAAAACACCAAATAAAAACATATAAAATGACTCTTGTATAAGAGAGTTTTCCCAAAAAGTATTTTTATTTATTAAAGATAAAGGTGCTTGTACAGGTGAATGAGGTGAATAAATTTTTAAATAAAAGGTTTTAAATTCATTTTTTTTTATTTGTAAATTAAAAACTATTTTTCTTGTATTTATTTCTCTTAAATTGGGATCTAAGTATGTTCCAGAGTTTTTTATAATAAATTTATTATTATCTCTTATAAATAAGTTTACAGAATTTAATTTTGGAAAACCTATATCTATATACCATTCTGTTTGCTCTGATTGATTGTTTATATTAAGTTTTAACCAATGTGCACTTTTAGAAAAGCCAAAATTTAAATCTTTATAACTTTTGGATATAAACTGATTCTTATATTTTGTAGTTATATCATCAATATTTAATTGATTTGTTTTATCTTCTAGATATTCTATATTATCTAATTGAGTATAGACATTATTTTCATCTGTTAATGTTGTTGAATAAGCATTAGAGTTTAAGATAGTTAGAAAGTATATAAATATAAAACAAATTAACTTTTTCACAAATATTTTAAGCTTATTAAATGATTAATTCTAAAAATATACAAAAAATTGTATATACATAATTATAATACACTTAGGGCTCAAATTTTAAAAATATTATTACAAGTAAAAATTTATTTTGAAAAAATTTTATTGTATGAAAAATCTAAGGTGAACATTTTCCTTAAATAGTTAATAAATTAATTGAATATGGGCTTTAAGAGATAAGAGGATAAGAATTATTCTAATTACTTTTAACACAATCGCTTCTTCTCTTTCTAAACTTTATTTATTATAAAATCTGTGTATATCCTTTTTATCCCTTTTATCTGTGTTCTATAAATTTATTTATAAAGAGATTCCATTCTTTCCCAGTCTACTACATTCCAGAATGCTTTAAGATAATCTGCTCTTTTATTTTGATATTTTAGGTAATATGCGTGTTCCCAAACATCACAAGCTAAAATTGGCTTTCCTTTAACTGGAGCATTATCCATAAGAGGATTATCTTGATTTGGAGTTGAAATTATTTCAAGTTTTCCATCATCTTTTTTGATTAACCAAACCCAACCAGAACCAAATCTTTTTTTACCAGCATCATTAAAACTTTCTTGCATTTTCTTTAATGAACCAAAATCTTTATTTATAATTTCTGTCATTTCTTTTGAAATAGTCTTTGGTTTTGGTTTCATTGCTTTCCAAAAGAAACTATGGTTCCAGTGTCCACCTGCATTATTTCTTATTGCATCTGAAAATTTAGAAACATTTGAAATTATTTCTTCAATACTCATATTTTCTGCTGGTGTTCCTTTTATAGCTTTATTTAGGTTATCTACATAAGTTTTATGATGTTTATTTAAATGTATATTCATTGTCTTTGCATCAATATAAGGTTCTAATGCATTATAAGCATAGTCTAATTTAGGAACAGTGAAAGCAGGAACTTTCTTTTCAACTTTTGTAGTTACAACTGTTGTTGTTTCTGCATTTACACTAAATGAAATAGCTGATAAAGCTATTATAGAACTAAGTAAAACTTTTGAAGTTTTTTTCATAAATATCCCTTCTTCTTTTATTGAATACAATTCTAATAAAAATTTGTTTTAATATTACAAGGATATATTTTAACTCTAGTTGTTATAAAATTAAATCTATACTCAAATGAAAAATGATGAATGAAAAAATTAAAGATAAAGTTAATACTAAGAAATAGACCTATTTAACTACTTCTTTAAACAATTTATCTTAGGTATATTAATTATAAATTAATTTATTTGTTACTAAGCACATAAGGTTGAGTTCCCTTATCTGTAAGTAATGTATTTGGTTTTAAAGCTCCTAAAATTTTATAACCACCACAAGTTGTTTTACAATCTAAAGCAGAATATAAAACTACACCTTGAGGAAATTTACTTATTACACTTGAATACTCAAATAATGATTCTCCCATTCCTGAACGACTGGTAAAAGGATTTTTGATTTCTCTATTGTATCCATTCTTTTTTGCGTGTTCAATTAAAACACTTAAAGAACTTGGATAAGAGTTTTCATCCATATAGTATGATTCAACCATTTGTCTAATCACATTCATATTTTCTTTTAGTGATACTATTTTTGCCGCAGGGATCATTCCTCCACCTTGCATAGCATTACTACTATTATCACCTTTAGCAGTTAAAGTTGAGTCTTTTATTTTATCTGCTTCATCATCACCTGATTCAATTAATGATCTAACATTTGCAACCCCTATATTATTTTTTACAGCAGAGTTCGGATCTTGAGTTGAAAAAGATATTTTATCTCCTGGTTTCATTAAAAATTTTTTATTTCCTGCTGTTGTTTCAACAGAACCTTCTAATAAAACAAATGTAATATCGGAGTTTTCATCTCCATCTTTTTGATTATGAATACTAATAACCTTATCTTCTTGTTCTTCAACTTTTATTCTGGTTTTAAAACTATTATCTTTATTTTTTTGATCTGAAGGTTCAATTTTTATTCCACCTTCTGTTCCAAGTATTGATGCTACAGCACTTGGTGTATGAATTTTCATTCCATAAGATCTTTTTGTTACTTTATACCATATATTACCTTTATTCACTTTTATTTCTCTTGAAAGCTTATCTAGTACAATTACAGAAGATCTACTTCCTATTTTTACTTTAGTTCCATCAATATACTCTATTACAGCACTTGACGCTCCTCCTGTTCTTATAGTTGAACCTGCTCTTACTGTAAAATTTTCTGTAGCGGGTCTCCATAAACTTGTTGCATACTTAACCTCTACGTTATTCTTTTTTTGAACTATTACAGCATTAACTTTTGATGCTGAATATGCACTAAATGATGTTGATAATAAAAAAAATGGGATAACAGTAAATGGAACTAATTTTTTTAACATTTTTTGACCTTATTTTATTAACTTAAACTACTTGAAATTGATCTTATCTTATAAAGTATAGAATAAGCAATATATTTTTTTTAGTAAATGATTTAGATTACACTTTTTAAGGAGTAACATAAACAGCTTTTTCATTGGAGTAAATAACTAAACCTAATTTAGACTTAGGAGGTTTTTTTATATTTTTAATCTTTGTATAAATTACACATACATTACTAGAATACTTCGCTTTACTATATCTTACTGCTAGTTTTGCTGCTTCTATTATATCTTTATCATTTACTTTTTTTTGTCCATTTTCTGTTCTTATTACAACATGAGAACCAGCTATAAGTCTTGTATGTAGCCATAAGTCATGATTAGATGCAAATTTTGTTGTTAAAAACTCATTTTGCATATTATTTTTACCTATTAGAATTTCTAAACCGCTTTCTGTTTGATAACTTAAAAGATGAGTTTTATCCATCTTATTTTTTTTATTAATTTGTTTAGAGTTTTTATTTAAATATTTTCCATTAATTAATTCTTCTTCTATTTCATTTAAATCTTCAATAGATTCTGAATTTTCAATAAAAAGTAAAACTTCTTCTAGATAAGATATTTCACTATTTACATCTATCAAAATTTCTTTTGTTTTTTCTAAACCTGTTTTTAGTTTATTATATTTTTTAAAAAACGTTTGAGCATTGTCTGATACAGTTTTATTATTATCTAGTTCTATTGATACAATTTCATTATTATTATAATAGTTCTCTAATTCAATTTTACTAGCATTTTCTGGTAGTTTATAAAGGTTTGAGTATATTAAATCCCCCCATTGTTTATAAATTTCAAAATTTTCTGATTTAGAGATAGTTTCTTCTAAACTATTTTTTTTATCTCTAATTTTTGAAAGACTTTTTTCTACTATTTTTTTTAGATTAGTCTGAAAGCTTATATATTGACTTATTTCTTCTTTTTCTTGATAAAGATTATCTAGATATAATGTAAAGTCTTCTAAAATAGTGTTAGAAAATGTGAAAGATACTTCAGAAAGTGATGTAATTTGATTTAAATTATTAAATTTTAAGTTAAGAGTGTTTTCCTCTAGCTGTTTTGAAAAGTTCTTAATATTCTCAAATAATTTATTTTTATCTTTGTCTATATCAATTATATTTGATTTTTCTATTAATAGACTGGCTGTATTATTACTTATTCCTAAAAAACTTTTAACAAGAAAATTTCTTAAACTTTGTTTATTCTCTTTGAATAAATTATTAAAAGTTTCATAATCTAATATTGATAAATCAATTTTATTTAATTTATTTGTTATTGGAGCATATTTTGAACCTAATATTATTTGTCTTTCTTCATTTTGTGTATCATCTATAGTTTTGTATGCACCTAAAACTATTTCATTTTCATCTGTAAGAATAAGATTACTGTATTTACCTGTTAGCTCAATTATTAAATTGTAAATAACTTTATCTTTTACATTATCTAAACTCTCTATTTTAAATTTTATAATTCTATCAAAGTTTATTTGTTCTATATCTAATAGAACTCCACCTTCTATTGATTTTTTTAAATGCATAAAAAAGGTTGAGCCTTGATTATTAATTTTATAATTCTTTTTTGTAAAACATATTCTATAGTTTTCAGAGTTAAGGGAAACAATTACCTTAAAATTTTTTTTATTCCAAAAATTAAATAAAAAAGAATCTTTTGAAATTTGACCAATTCTTTCAATTTTTGAGTTTATTAAATATTTGGTAAGTTCTTTTGTAAAAGAGTTTACAATTAAATTATCTACTATCATGGTTAATTAGTATAATCTATATTTTTACTCTAATCAAAACTTGTTATTTAAATCATTAAGTAATTTGACACATTAACAAAACTTAAATATAATTCAAAACATATTTTATTAAATAAATTTTGTACTTAGTTTTTATACTCTAATATAGTAATACTAAGGAATTTAATCTAAATTTTATTTAGATTTTTGTTTATAGAGTTTAAAATTAAGTATCTAAAGTTATTATGTTTAAAAGGAATACTAAATTATGGCATTTACATTACCTGAATTACCTTATGCTAAAGACGCATTAAGCCCTTATATATCTTCTGAAGGTTTTGATTATCATCATGGTAAACACCATGCAACCTATGTGACAAAGTTAAATGAACTTACACAAGGAACAGAAATGGAATCAATGAGTCTTGAAGATATTATTTTACACGCTGATAAAGAAAAGAAAACACCTCTTTTTAATAACTCCGCACAACATTGGAATCATTCATTTTTCTGGAATTGTTTAAGTCCAAATGGTGGCGGAAATCCAACAGGAAAAATTGCTGAACTAATTGATAGAGATTTTGGTTCATTTGATGCTTTTAAAGAAAAGTTTACAACAACAGCTACAACACTTTTTGGTTCTGGCTGGGCTTGGCTTACTGTTGATGCAAGTGGAAAGCTTGAAATAGTTGGATTACCAAATGCTGGTTTACCTTTAACAAGTGGAAAAACAGCTCTTTTAACATTAGATGTTTGGGAACACGCTTATTACATCGATCATAGAAATGCAAGACCTAAATTTATTGAAGGTTTTTGGAAATATGTTAACTGGGATTTTGTGAATAGTAATCTTAAGTAATAACTGATTTAGATGATTTAATAGAGAGATTTAAAAAAATCTCTCTTTTTTATTAGTGCTATTTTTAAGCTATACAATATCAAAAATATAATTAGCATTAATTGAAGATAAAATGTTAATATTATATTTTTATAATTATTTAGTATTTTGTAGGATATATGAAAAAAATAGTATTAGCTAGTTTATCTATTTTATTGTTATTTGCTTGTAGTAAAGAAAATACTTCTGAAGAACAAGTTATTAAAGATAATAAAACTCAGAATACTGAAAATAATATTGAGAAGATTAAAGAAACTATAGAAGTAAAGGAAAGTCAAAAGACTACAAAACTAAGTCCTGAAGAATTAAAGAAATATCAACCAAATGAAATTGGTTTAATAATGGTTTTAGAATATCATAGTATTGCAAGACCAGAAGCAAGATGGACAAGGACACCAGAAAATTTTAGAAAAGATTTAGAAACTTTATATAAAAAAGGATACTATTTAACGCCTCTCAGAGATTTTGTTAATAATACAATGAATGTTCCTGCTGGAAAGTCTCCTGTAGTCTTAACATTTGATGATTCTAGAGAAGACCAATTTAAATACATAACAGATAAATCAGGTAAAAAAATTATAGATCCAGATTGTGGTGTTGGAGTTATTGAAGAGTTTACAAAAAAACATCCTGACTTTGGTAAAGCGGCAACATTTTTTGTTCTTCCTTCTGTTGGGTTTGGTCAAACTAGAGAAGATGCGAAAAGTAAATTTGAATTTTTGGTACAAAATAGATATGAGATTGGAAATCATACTTTGAATCATCCTATGTTAGCTACTTTAACTGATGATAAAGTAATGAAAGAAATTGGTGAAAATGTTATTGGTGTAAAAAAATTATTACCAGATTATGATGTTGTAAGTTTAGCTTATCCTTATGGAAGCGTTCCTAAAAATGTTAAAGTTGTTGAAAGTGGCTCATATAATGGTGTGAAATATAAAAATATTGCAGCTTTTTTAGTTGGTTCAGAGCCCTCATATTCTCCAATTAGTAAAAAGTTTAAACCTTTATATATTCCAAGAATACAAGCTATTCAATCAGAGTTTGATAGACATTTTGGATTTTTTAAGTCTGCTCCATATTATAGATATATTAGTGATGGCAATAAAGGTACTATAACTATTCCAAAAAATCTTCCACAAAGCTTTAAAGATTCTATTCAAGATAAATATAAGAAAGAATTAGTTACTTGGTAGTTTTAGTATAGAGGATAAACTTTATAACTTATTAATCTTCCATCTTGATCAAAATTAAATCTTGAGTAATCTGGAAAAATCCAAGTAGTCATGTTCTTTGATGGTGTATCATTTAGTATTTTTTCAGGTTTTGTTTCCATTAATTTTAAAATACTTTTTTGATCATCACTTCCTTTCATTTCTGGAAGTTTTGTCCACATACTTCTATGTCTAAAATAAAAGTAAATATTTTTCAGATCGGTTTGAGCTAAATCATAATACTCTGAACCTGTTGGAATTGATCTTAAAAGTGGTATAGCCTCAATATACTTTTTAGAATTAATTAAAGGTTTAGCTTTTTCATATAATACTCTTGATCTATATATATCAATTAATTTTTCTGCTCTATCTCCATATTTTTTAGTTAGATTCATTGCAGTTAAATAATTAAGACCACCTGTAAAATCGTTTGCAGCTATAGCTACAAGTGCTTCGTTATAACGTAATTCATTAAGCATATCTAAGGATTTATCATAATCTTTATCATATTTATCTATGGTTAGTAGTAAATTTATCGCTTGATTTCTTAACCAACTATCATTTTGAAAATATGAATCTTCTACTGGTACATTCCAAAAAACTAAATTATCTTTTTTACCTTGTGCATACCATGTTGCCATTTGATAAGTGTTTGCTCCTTCAAGAGAAACTAATTCTGATTGTGCTCTTACATCGTAAGGCTCAACATTTGCATTAACAATTTTTTCAATCTTAAAAGCTTTTTCTTGATTTGGCTCTAATCCATCAATTGTTTCTGTTTGGATTTCATCAATGATATTTCTTTTGGTGTCCATTATCTTAACTTTGATTTGGATGTTTTTTAAATATAAGTTTGTTCTATTATGAACTGTGCCAAGAGCTTTAATAATATAAGTTTTATCGCCTTTTTCTGCATTAATATCTAAACTAATTACTTTAGTTACTACAGATTGAAAATCTTCTCTTGTGATTGTATAACTTGTATTAGAACTATTTTCTTCTGCATAAGAATTAAAAGAAATACCTGAAATCAACATTGATGAAAGTAATGAAAATGCTATTTTTTTTACTTTTGTATTCATAATATATTCCTTTCTTTTATTTAGTTATATTGATAAGCCCTGATGTAATAAAGTAATTTACAACAACTATTATTAAAATAGAATGAACAACCGTATTATTTGCTGCCTTTCCAACTCCTAATGCTCCACCTGAAACATTATAACCTCGATAGCAACTCATAATACCAACTATTAGACCAAATATAGAAGCTTTTAACATTCCACCCCATATATGATGCATTTTTAAGAATGAAAATAAATTATCCATAAAAACACCATAACTAAGGCTTTTTAAAACAACTGCTACTAAGAATCCACCTACTATTCCACACACACAAGCTATTATATTTAATAAAGGACATATTAAAGCTAATGCAAGTAGTCTTGGAATTATAACATATTGAAATGGATTAATAGACATTACTTCCATTGCATCAATTTCTTCTTTTACACGCATTGTTCCAAGTTCACCAGCAACAGCTGAACCAGCCTGAGCTGCAACCATTATACTTGCTAACATGGGGGATAATTCACTAAACATAGATTCAGCAAGTAAACTGCTTAATAATCTTTCTGCTCCAAAGATTTTAAATATTGTCATTCCTTGCAAAGTTAAAACCATTCCAGTTGGTCCAACTACTGCAATTACAGGTAACAAACATTCATAAGCGATATTTTTAGCAGATCTTATAGTTTCACGTAAAAAGAATGGTGGTTTAAAAGCCCAAAAAATTGAGTTACTAACAAATTTAGTTAAACGACCTGTTTCTTCTACAAAATCTATAAGAATATTTGATGCCATTTTAAGCATCTTCTCCACTTCTTTGATATGTTAAGACCCTAGTTGAACCATAAGTTAAAATATCAGGATCTCCTCTATGAGCCATTTTTTCTATTCTATGTGCTGATATTGAGTTTTGCTCTAAAATCCATTCATCTTCCTCTGGCATAGGGATTGGAATAAGTGATTGACCTTTATAAATACGATTAAAATTTTCAACTGAATCAGGATTAGAAAAGTTAAACAAAAAGTTTACAAGTTTTATGACTCTAACCATATTACTAGCTCCAATTTCTTTATAATCATCACTAACATTTCCTAAAGCAGAATCATATTTTGAACGATGTTCAACCCAGCCTTTTAAATCTGCTAATACTTTATTTATAAATGATTGATCATCTAAAACTCCCCAACTTTCTTTTAGATGTAAACCATGAGGTGAAAGTGTAACTAAAGTAGGTCTTAATAAATCTTTTATAGCTTCTCCTTTTAAATTTTCATACTTTACAACTGTAAGCCAATCATATTCAAAAAATGGTTCAAAACCAGTAGTGGAGTAATTAACTTTATCGGTTTTTTTAGCTACTTGATATTTTATTCTTAATCCTCTCATTGTTCCATTATTTAATTTAGGTTCAAATCTAATACGATCTTCAGGGGTAAACTCTATATAAAAATGTAATGATGACAAGTTATTATCTCCTTAATTTAAATTCCACTTTTCTAAAATTTTTGCTATTGAACTATTTTTCTTACTTTCTTTTAAGATTGTATCAATACCATTTAATAAAGCTCTATCTTGCTTTCTAACAGCTATAACATAATTTCTTGGAAAAATTTGTAAACCCGTTAATTTACAATCATTTTTTTCATCTTGACAATTCCAAGAGGCAATAGGTGTATCAATTATAATTGCTGTGATTAATTTTTTTTGCAATGAATGAAATAAATCTTTTGTATTAGTATACATAACCATTGTTATACCAGCATTCTTAAGTTTATTAATTTCGGATATTAAAACTTTTGATATAGAGTCATTTAAAACACCCACTTTTTTACCTTTTAAGTGATTTAAAAATCTAGTATCATTATTGTCTTTATTAACTACTATATGCTGGGAGTTTACAAAGTATGGAGTTGAAAAACCTATATTCTTAAAATTATCTTTTTTATCTTCAGGTTTTTCCATAGTACTTAGAACAATATCATATTTTTTATCTTCTAAACCTTTTATAAGATTTTCCCAATTAGTTGGTATTATTTTTACTTTACATCCTAATTGCTCTGCTAAATGTTTTGAAACTTCATATTCAAATCCTTTATAACTAAATCCAAAGTTTTCTCTTTTAATAAAAGGCAAACCAATATTGGGATCTGAACCAACCCTTAAAGTTCCTGATTCAGTGACTCTTTTTAGAGAACCGTCTGCATCAACAATACTATTCAAAAAAGTACTATTTGATTCTTCTGAATAACAAGAAGAAATAGACAAAGATAAAGAAAATACTGAAATTAAAGTTAATTTCAATAAATTTTTCATTTCAAAAATATTTTTATAAGAATTTTTCATACTCAAAATGACAATACACTGTTATTTATAAAAGCTACTAACTTTATAAATTCAAACGCATTATATCATTTTTGTACATATATATTAAGCATATTTTTAGTTAAGTTTGTGTAAAGCAAAAGAATTAACTTTTTAATATATAACTATTTATAATAGCTTTTATATAGTTTAATAAAATTAAGAATTGATTTTGATGGTATTTCTAATAGGTTATTATTATTTAAATATCACTATTTATCTCTAAAAATTTATTCTATTAAATGTGACTGTTATTACTTAAGTTTTTTGATAAATCTAAAGAAATATTAAAAAGAGATTGAAAATTTAAGTTAGTTTTGATAACATAAGAACTTGCGTCTGTGAGGGATAAAGATTCACAAGAAGTTTAAGAATAAGTTATATAGTATATATTGAACCATTTTAGTTTCAGAT
>JAXLXG010000015.1:0-119834 GCA_046328075.1 Candidatus Sericytochromatia bacterium | reverse complement strand
TTTAGCAGGAAAAGGAGATTCTTTACCTGTAAGTGCTTTCCCTTATGATGGAACTTATCCATCAGATACCGCAAAATGGGAAAAGAGAAATTTAGCAGAAGAAATACCTGTTTGGGATCCAGATGTTTGTATTCAATGTAGTAAATGTGTTTTTGTTTGTCCTCATAGTGTTATTAGAGCAAAAGCTTATGATGGGCATCATTTAGAAAATTCACCAGAAACTTTCAAAAGCCATAAAGCAAGGGTTAGAGATTGGTATGATTTAAAATTTACAATTCAAGTTGCCCCTGAGGATTGTACTGGTTGTGGAATTTGTGTAGATGTTTGCCCTGCTGTTAACAAATCAGAAACAAGATTAAAAGCTATTAATATGATGCCCCAAACTCCTATTAGAGAACAAGAAAAAGTTAATTGGGACTTTTTCCTTAGTTTACCTGAAACTAAATTAAAACCAGAGGAAATAACACATATAAGGCAACAACAAACTCAAAGACCTTTATTTGAGTTTTCAGGGGCTTGTTCTGGTTGTGGAGAAACTCCTTATTTAAAACTATTAAGCCAACTTTTTGGAGATAGAATTTATATAGCAAATGCTACAGGGTGTTCTTCTATTTATGGAGGAAATTTACCAACAACTCCTTGGGGTAAAGATTCTCATGGTAGAGGCCCAGCATGGTCAAATTCTTTATTTGAAGATAATGCAGAGTTTGGATTAGGTATGAGAATCTCTGTTAATAAGCATAAAGAAATGGCTGAAGAATTATTAAAAGAATTTACTCATGAAGTAGGTATAGAACTTGTATCAGCTATTATTACCTCAAAACAAAAAACTGAAGCTGAAATTCATAGTCAAAGAGAGCGTGTAGGTATTGTAAAAAAGATACTTAAAGAAATTCATTCTCCAAAATCATTAAAATTACTTGAATTAGCTGATTATTTGGTTAAGAAAAGTGTTTGGATTGTTGGAGGAGATGGATGGGCTTATGATATTGGATTTGGTGGTTTAGACCATGTTTTGGCAAGTGGTGAAAATGTAAAAATATTAGTTCTTGATACAGAAGTTTACTCAAATACAGGTGGTCAAATGTCAAAATCAACACCATTAGGAGCTATTGCAAAATTTGCTTCTGGTGGAAAGATTATGCCTAAAAAAGATTTAGGTACTTTAGCAATGAGTTATGGAAATGTTTATGTCGCTTCGGTTGCATTTGGAGCTAAAGATGAACATACACTAAAAGCTTTCCTTGAAGCAGAAGCTTATGATGGTCCTTCTATAATAATTGCTTATAGTCATTGTATTGCACATGGTATTAATATGTCTAAAGCTCTTGATAATCAAATTGCATTAGTGAAATCTGGTCAATGGACTCTTTATCGTTATAATCCTGATAAAGTTTTAAGTGGAGAAAATCCTTTTAAACTAGACTCTCAAAAACCAAGTTTACCAATAAAGAATTATTTAGGAATGGAAAATCGTTTTAAAATATTACAACAATTAGAGCCTAATGATGCAAATCAGTTTATAAAAAAAGCAACAGATTTAATTAATGAAAAGTGGACTTTTTATTCTAATTTGGCTGCAAAAGATTTACATCACCAACAAAATGATATTAAAGATTAAAATTTAAAAAGGAAATATTATGGATTTAAGTACTAATTATTTAGGATTTAAACTAAGAACACCACTAGTTCCATCTGCATCACCATTTTCTGAAAATCTTGATAATATAAAGATTATGGAAGAAGCTGGGGCTTCAGCTATTGTATTTCATTCTCTTTTTGAAGAACAGATTATTAATGAATCCGAAAATCTTCATCATCATCTTACATATGGAACAGAAAGTTTTTCAGAAGCAACTTCTTTTTTTCCTGAACCACAGGATTTTCATATTGGTATAGATAGATATCTAAATAATTTATCAAAAGCAAAAGAAATGGTTTCTATTCCTATAATTGCTAGTCTTAATTGTAATGAGTTAGGAACTTGGACAGAGTTTGCAAAAGAAATAGAAAAAACAGGTGTAGATGCTTTAGAGCTTAATATTTATAATATTCAAACTAATTTTAATTTATCATCTCAACAAGTAGAAGATAATTACTTAAATATAATAAAAGCAGTAAGAGATGAAATTAAAATCCCACTTGCTGTAAAATTAAGTCCTTATTTTAATAATATGTCATATATGGCAAATAAAATATCTGAATCAGGAGCTAATGCACTTGTTCTTTTTAATCGTTTTTATCAACCTGATATTGATATTGAAAGTTTAAAAATGAAAACATCATTATCACTAAGTTCATCTATTGAAAATAGACTTTCATTAACTTGGATTGGTATTTTATATGATAATATCAAAGCTGACCTTGCTGCGACTAGTGGAATTCATAATAAAGAAGATGTTATAAAGTTAATTATGGCTGGTGCTAATATTACTATGATGTGTTCTGCTTTATTAAAAAATGGTATTAATTATTTGAGAGTTGTAGAAAAAGAATTAAAAGAATGGTTAGAAGAACATGAGTATCATTCTTTAAAGCAAATGCAAGGAAGTATGAGTAAGAAAAAGAGTCATAATGGAAAAGCTTTTGAAAGAGAACAATATATACACACTATTCAAAATTTTCATTAAAAATCTTTTTAAAAACTTTAAATAAACTAAATGGCATAATTCCTGATATTACGCCTGTAGTTATTACACTTGACATCATAGAACCTGCAACACCATGACTTCCTCCATCTGTTCCTGTTATGTATAAATTTTTTATTTCAGTTCTAATTCCTAACCAACTTTTTTTGTATCTTTCAGGTGTTGCTGGTATTCCATAAATATTTCCATTTTTATGAGATGTGAAAAACTCTGTTGTTAATGGTGTTGAAACTTCGTAATAATCAACTAATTCTTTAAATCCATTATATTTATTATCTACTTTGTCTATTAAAAAATTGGCTATTGAATCTTTTAATGCTTCATAATCTGAACCTCTTTTTTTCCATCTTGTTTCAAACCATTTTTGGAAATTAGTATTATTATTGACAGGAATTATTATTTCAGCAGTATGATACTTAGCTTCTGGGTCTTTTAAAGATGGAAAAGACAAATAATATAGTGGTATATTCAATTTATCTCTTTCAGAAAAATTTATTGTTACTAAACCATCATGGGTTATATGAATCAGAACCAAATAGTTTTCACCTTTTAAAGCCAAGTTTTGCATCTTTTAAACCTAAAAATATGTTTATATGTGATGTTCCTTGATTATTTAATTTTTCTAAATCATTAATAAACTTGTTTGAATAATTATTTGGTATTAATCTTTTAAATGTATTATACGCTCCTGCATTAGATATAATTTTAGGTGCATAAAATTCTAGTTCTTCTACTTTATCACCTATTTTGTGAGCAACTTTTACACCTATTGCTGTATGATTCTTTATAATAATTTCTTTTACACCATGACTTGTAAAAATGTCGCCACCATTATTTTTTATATTAGGAATAATAGATTCGGCTATTTTATGTGAGCCACCTATAGGGTAATAAGCCCCATTAAGATAGTGGTTTACTATTATAGAATGAATTAAAAATGAACTATATTCTGGAGTTAATCCATAATCACCCCATTGAGAAGTTAAAAGAGCTTTTAATATTTCATCTTGAAAATTTTTATCTAGATATTCTTTAGTTGTCATAGAATAAAAACTAGATGTTCTAAGTAAAATAGGTAATAAAAATTGTCTTATTTTGGGTGAAAAAGTTCCTATTATAAAATATGGTGTTAAACAATTAACAGCTTTTTTTAAGTCTGAAAAGTAGTTTTTAATATTATTTTCTTCATTTGGAAATCTTTTTATTAGATCTATTCTATATTTATCTTTATTTGAATAAACATCAAATGTAAAATCTGGATAAACAAATTTTTCGAATAGATCAGGCATTTTTGACCATTTAAGATTTTTATCTGTTATAAAATCAAAAACTTTTTTTATAACAGAATTATCATGCATATCCCCTATATAGTGTACTCCAACATCCCATATATAATTTTTACGTTTAAAAGTATGAGTAAAACCACCAACTTTAAAATGCTTTTCTAAGACTAGAACTTTTTTCTTAAATATTTTTGAAGATAAAGATGCTACAGTAAGTCCACCAATTCCGGAACCTATAACTATTAAGTCATATTTATTATCCATATTTTAATTACCATATATTATTTAAATAACAGTGTTAAGTATATTTTATACGTAAATAAATAATTTGTCTACTATTGATTTCAAGCTTTAGTAATCAGTGAAAAATAGTTCATGTTTATAATAGATAATTTTAATCTTCTAAATAACCAAATTTACCATCATTAAAGTCACTTAGAGCTTTTTGTATTTCTTCTACAGTATTCATAAGAAAAGGGCCATGAGGGACATTAGGTTCATTTATTGGCTCACCATTTAGAACTAAAAGAATACTTTCTTCTAATGCTTCTATTTGTATATTAGTTCCTTCATTTTTAAACAAAATAAAATTATCAACTGTAATTTCAGTTGAATTATTAATTTTTACTTTTCCTTTAGCAATTAAAATGCCTGTATTATAGTTTTCAGGAAAAGATAAATTTACTAAACCTTTATTATTTAGTTTTATATCAAAAAGATTTATAGGTGTAAAAGTTGAAGCTGGACCCTTTACTCTATTGTATTCACCTGCAATTATATTTACAATACCACTATTATTTTCTAGAATATATTTGCCCATATTTTCATGTAATAAAGATTGGTATTTTGGTTTTGTCATTTTATATTTTGATGGTAAATTAACCCATAGCTGAACCATGTGAAAAAAACCACCTTTTTTACTAAATTCTTTTTCATGATATTCTTTATGTAAAATACCCGAACCAGCTGTCATCCATTGAACATCACCTTCTCCTATTATTCCATGATTACCTTCACTATCATGATGTTCAATTTTACCTTCATAAGCTATACTTACAGTTTCCATTCCTCTATGTGGATGAACACTAACTCCTCTAGGTTTTTCACTTGGAGAAAATTCTATTTTTGCATTATAATCCATTAACCAAAATGGACTCATTCTACTATCATCTATTAATACATTACGTGGAAAAAATTTATGAATGAAAAATCCATCACCAACAAAACTAGGTGCAGGTGGTTTTATTACAAGTTCAATATCTTTTGTTTTTTCTAAAATTTTTGTCATTTAATTTTTCTCCACCTTATTTAATTGTTTTTCAAAAAGATTTTTCAATTTTTCAGACATTTTCTTAAATCCAAAATTTTCAATATATCTTTCTCTACTATTTCTAGATTTTACCTTAAATTCTTCTATATTATATATAATATCTAAAATAGTCTTAGATAGAGAGTCTTTATCGCCTGTTTTATATACCTTGCAATAAACACTTAAGTTATCTGAAAAATCATATATATCAGGACATATTATAGGTATTTCAGATAAAATAGCCTCGTAAAATTTTATTGGTATCTTACCAAAAGATGAATGTGTATTTTTTTGTGGAATTATAACTATATCAGATGAACTTAAAAGCTTAGCTATATTTTCTGTTGGTTGATAAGCTATATATCTTATTTTTTCTGATTCTTTATATTTTTTGTTATCTCCAACTATAACTAAAATTAAATCATTTCTATTAATATTTTCAACTGAATCTATCAATAAATCAATATCAGTATCGCGATTTATAATTCCACCAAAAAATATTACTTTTTTATCTTTCCAACCCATAGTTTCTCTTATCTCATTTATTTTATAAAGAGAAGGATTAAAAATATCTTCATTAACTGAATTTGTTATTAATGTTCCACCATATTCTTTTTGTAATAATTTTGATGATACTGTTAATTCATCTGCTAGTTTTATTCTTTTTTCTAAGATTTTTGTATATAGATAAGAGTTTGTATCATTTACCATATAAAAGGTACTTAATATCCCTTTTAATGTGTTATCTGTGTAAGGAAAACAATTATATGATTCTTTTGCTGAAATATCTAAAACTACAGGAACTTTTCTAATATTTTTTAAGCTCATTGCAAGACCAAAACTTGTTGGTTTTGACTTTATTGCATAAACAATATCACCTGTTACGTTCTTTTTTAAATCATTTATTATTGTTCCTAAGTCATACTTGATTTGTTTATAGTTTTCAAAATTATCTTTAAATAGCTTACTTTTTATATCTTTGTTTATTGAGATAATTTCTAACTCAAAGTTGTTTTTTAACATTTCATATAATACTTTTGTTCTATTATATGTTTCTTGACCTAAATCTGGTACTAATAAACTAATTTTACTCATATCTTAATGCTTCAATTGGATCTAATTTTGCTGCCCTTCTTGCTGGATAATAACCAAAAAATATTCCAACGACTGTAGAAAAACTAATAGAAATTATAATACTTGTCATTGTTACAATTGGAGGAAAAGGAACAAAAAAGCTAATTATTTTTGAAATACCATAACCAAATAATATTCCAATAACTCCTCCTAATGTAGTCATGACAACAGACTCGATTAGAAATTGTCTTAATATATCTCTTTCTTTTGCTCCTATAGCTTTACGTATTCCTATTTCTCTTGTCCTCTCTGTAACAGTTACTAGCATTATATTCATAATACCAATACCACCAACTATTAGGGATATTCCAGCAATACCACCTAGTAAAAAGGTAAATATTTGTGTAAATGATTCTGATTGCTTAATCATTTCAGCCATATTAAAAGTCATAAAGTCATCTGGGGCATTTTCTTGTAATTGATGTTTTTTTCTTAATAACTCTGTTATTTTTTCTTCAACTTTTAACATATCAACATCATCAAAGCCTTTTATTTCTATAGACCTTGGATTTTCTGTCCCAATCAATTGTTTCATTGCAACTTTATATGGAATATATATATTTTCATCTGGACTAAATCCACCATCTCCTTTTTTTTCTAAAGTTCCAATAATTTTGAAATTAATTCCATTAATTTTTATACTTTCATCAATTGGTTCACCTTTACCAAATAAGTCTTCTACAACTTTTGAGCCAAGAACTGCTATTCTCATATTACTTTCAGATTCAGAACTACTTATTAAACGTCCTTTTTCAACTTTTATATTTCTGATATTAAAATATGTCGATGCAACACCATTAACAGAAGAAAAAGTATTTTTATTAAAATATTTTATTTGATAATTATTTGATGCAGTTGGAGAAACCATCTCAACTTCTTTAACTTCTTTTAAAATTGATTCTGCATCTTCAAGCTTTAGAGTATTTGCAAAACTAGATCTAACACCACCAGAATTTCTTGTTCCTGGTCTAACAGTTAATATATTTTTACCCATTGTTGCAACTTGTTTGCTTATTTCATTTTGAGCACCTGCACCCAAAGATAAAAGTGATATAACAGCACTTACACCAATTATTATTCCTAACATTGCTAAAAAAGATCTTAGTTTATTAGCTATTAAGCTCTTAAGTGCAACTTTAACAATAGTCCAGATAAACATTAAGATTTTACCCCAACTATTTTTCCATCTCTCATTTGTATTTGCTTAGAACAATAATCTGCTATATCTTGTTCATGAGTAACTATTATTATTGTCCTTCCTTTTTTATTTAATTCTGTAAACAAAGACATAATTTCAATACTTGTTTTTGTGTCTAAAGCTCCTGTTGGCTCATCTGCTAGTATTATTGCTGGGTTTGTCACAATAGCTCGTGCTATTGATACCCTTTGTTTTTGACCACCTGATAATTGATTTGGTTGATGATCCATTCTTGAGCCCAAACCTACACTTTCAAGTGCTTGTTTTGCTAAATCTTTTGCATCTGTTTTTCCAGCATATAAAAGAGGTAATTCGACATTTTCAAGTGCTGACATTCTTGGTAACAAATTAAAGTTTTGGAAAACAAAACCTATTAATTTATTTCTAATTTCTGCTAATGCATCTCCTGAAAGAGTTGATACATCATTATTTGATAATATATACTTACCCTCATCTGGTTTATCAAGGCAACCTATTATATTCATTAAAGTTGATTTACCACTTCCTGATGTTCCTGTTATTGCTAACATATCACCTTCTTCAACTTTAAAACTTACATCATCAAGAGCATTTACAACATTTTCACCAATTTTATAGATCTTTTTTAGTGAAGTTGCCTCGATTATCATTATCTTCGATTTCCTCCACCTGTAACTCTATTTACATTACGATTTATATTTCTTGTATTTACACCACCGTCACGGTTTTTACTCCACTTTGAACCATCTTTAGGTTTACTCTCTACAACAACTTTATCACCACTATTTAAACCTGATAATATTTCATAATATTGTGAGTCATTAGCACCTATCTTAACTTCTACTTCTTTTTTATCTTGACCATTTAAAACATTAACAAAGTATTTTCTTTTATTTTTAGTCACACTATCTAAATCAACAGTTAATACATTATTTTTTCTTAAAGCAACTATTTCTAAGTTAGCTGTCATTTCTGGCTTTAATAATGTTTTATTTTTACTCATTAATTCAATCTTCACAGGAAAAGTTATAACATTTGAAATATTATTACCTTTAGTTGCAATTTGCTTTACTTCACCCCTAAATTTTTCATTAGGAAAAGCATCAACAGTTATATCTGCAAATTGTCCTAACTTTATTTTTCCAATATCACTTTCATCTATTGATGCATTTATAAATATTCTTGATAAATCTGATATTGTTAATACTGTTGTTCCAGAATTTACACTACTTATTCCTGATGATATTATTTGTCCTACTTGTGCTGTTCTAGATGTTACAACACCACTAATAGGAGAATAAACTTCAGTATCTGATAATCTTTGTTGAGCTGTTTGTAATGATATTTTATCTGCTTCTACTCTTGCCTTAGCTCCCTCTATATCTTGAGATTTTATATTTACTTGAAGGCTTGAGTTATTTTGCTCATTAATTTTTATAATAGCATTTTTAACTTCTTGTTCTGATTGTAAAACAGCATTTAAGGCTGTCTCATATTCTAATTTATTATTTGTATCTTGTTGATTAAGTTTTAAAATGGCATTATTTAACTCTATTTGTACTTGTTTAGATTGGTTAACGATACTTTCATATTCATTCTTACTAATTAAGTTATCATTTTCATATAATTTTTTAGCTCTTATTTCTTTATCTTTTAGTTCTTTTAAATTAGATTTAGCTGATTCTATTTGTCCTAAAGCTAATTTTCTTTCTGTTCCAAGTAGATATAATTTTCTATTAGTTTCAGCTTTATTTCTCATATCTTTAACTCTTATTTTAGCTGTTTCTAAATCTATATTAGATTGAGCTTGATTTGAATTTATGTTTAATTTTGATAAATCTAAATCACTTTGAAGTTTTGATAAATCAGATTTAGATTGCTCTAATCTAATTTCTGCTTGTCTTACATTTCTTTGTTCATCTATTGGGTTAAGCTTTAATAATAAGTCTCCTTTGTTTACCTTATCACTTATATCAAAAGGAAGTTTGATTATTTCTCCACTTGCTTTACATTTAATTTCTACATCAAGATTAGATATAACTTTACCATTTGTTTGAACTATATTAATAATATCTCTTTTTTTTACTTCTACAGTTTGAATCTCTTCTTTTTCTTCTTTTTTAGAGTTTTTATTATAGAAATATAACCCTGTACCTGTTATAGATAGAATTATTAACGAAGTTATTAAAATTTTCTTGGCTTTTGAGTTCACTTAAAAATCTTTCTAAAAAATAATATAAGTAATTTTATAACAAGTTGTTACAACTTATTTTGATAAATTTACAGAAATTGAAGAATATTATTAGAATATTTTGTTCTTTAAAAATTAATAATTATAAAAATTAGAATAGTCTATAGAGCATCAATTTATTTAATCAAAATATGTTTCTTTATTTATAGAAATATTAAGTAAAATTGACCTTAAAAATATATTGCTATATCTTGATAAATGTAAAGTAGGTTGGGCGATTGCATAATAATTTTATTATTATGAGGAAAGTCCGAGCTCTATAGGGCAAGACGCTGGATAACTCCCAGTAGAAGTGATTCTGAGGATAGTGCCACAGAAATATACCGCCTACAATAATAAAAATTGTATATAGTAATTTTATTTTAGTAGTTGATGTATGATTGTTTAGAAATATTTTAATTATTTGTAGTATTTCATCATTCTAGTTGATATAAAAGATATATTTAATTCTTAAGCAATAAAAGAGAATATTTATATATTATTTAAAATTATATAAGTATTTTTATGTAGTAATTTGTTTTAATATTTAAAATAAGTAGGTAAGGGTGCAAAGGTAGTGTAAGAGACTACCAGCAATCAGGTGACTGATTGGCTAGGTAAACCCCGTCTAGAGCAAGACAAATAGATGAAAATGACGCTGCCCGCTGATTTATCTGGTTTAGTCGCTAGAGGTATTTGGTAACAAATATCGTAGATAGATAATCGCCACACGAAAGTGTACAGAACTCGGCTTATAGATTTACTTTACAGAAAAAGAACATGACTGAGTAAGTTATGTTCTTTTTTATATAAAATGTCATCCAAATGTTCTTATAAAACTCTTATCTTGTTGTTTGAGTACTTTTTATCTTTTACTTAGACTTATATATTGTTAGAGATAACAAACTTATGATATAATCTGTGTCTAATTTTTATAAAGTAAATATTTTAAAATAATAAAAGTTCAATTTTTTAGGAGCAACTTTTTTAACTATGGCTAAGATTAAATGTAAAGAGTGTAGAGCAATAGCTGAAGAAACAGAAACATACTGTCCAGAATGTGGAGCAATTTTTGTTCAACCTTTTACTTATGTAGATGATGAAAAAAAAGTTGCTGCTGCTGTAGCTCCAAAAGCTAAATCACCAGAGGAAATGACAGCAGAAGACCATATTCATATTTTAGATGAGAAGTGCCATGATATACGTGATGAACTAGTTAAATTAAGACATCAACTAAATGAAAAATCAAATGAATGTATGAGATGTTTTACAGCAGCGGGTATTGCTAAAGCAAAAGACTTTGATGATGATATTGCAAATATTTTATACAAAAGAAGAGAAAATATGGAAGATTACGAAATGCTTGTTGGAGAATATAAATCTATATTATTGAAAATGGAAAAGCAACTTCAAAGTCTTGAAGAAGCAAAAGTAGATTTAGATAAGTTTAAAAAGAGTGTTGCAAAATAACCTAAATGGAAGCTAATATACCAGGGTTACAATTTGATTTATTACCATCCATAATCCTGATAATATTTTGTATTGTAATGGTAGCAATTCTTGCAAGTTCTGAGGCAGGAATTTTATCATCTAATAAAATAAAAATTAAAAATCTTGAAAATAATGGAGATTTAAGAGCTAAAGCTATTAATGATCTATTAAAAGCACATGATAAGTTATTTGCAACTATCTTAACAGTAGAAAATGCTTTTATTATCTTTGCTTCTTCTGTAAGTACTACTATTGCACATAGTCTATTTGGCGAATCAGGTACTTTAATTGCTTCCTTTGTTATGACTATACTTATAGTTATATTTGGAGAGATTACACCTAAAACCTTTGCAGCTCAAAACCCAGATTTAGTTGCATTAAATGTTTCTAGACCAATTAATATATTAGTTAAAATATTTACTTATCCAATTTTTTTATTAACAGGTTGTACAAAAATACTAATCTTTTTACTTAATAAAATGGGTTTTGGAACTCCTGGATTAGATCAACCATCAATAACAGAAGGTGAAATAAGAATGATGATTGATGAGGGGCACTTACAACAAACTGAAAGAGAAATGCTTCAAAATGTTTTTGATTTTGGAGATGAATTTGTTGAACAAGCAATGACTCCTAGAACAATGATTAGTGCAATACCAAAAGAATGTACAATAAGAGAAGCATTACATGAAATGGTTACAGAAGGTTATACAAAATACCCTGTTTATGAAGAATCTTTAGATAATATCGTTGGAATAATCTATTTAAAAGAATTAGTATCTAAAACTATTGATAAGACAGATATAGATAAAGAAACTGTTAGTAATTATATGAAACCAGCTATTTTTGTTCCTGAAAGTAATAAAATTAGTGATACACTTAAAATGATGCAACAAAAGAGAGTTCAAATGTGCATAGTTACAGATGAATATGGTGGAACAGAAGGTTTAATAACAATACAAGACATTGTAGGTAGAATTGTTGGAGAAATTGAAGAAGATAATTCAGATGAAAATGATGATTTTGAAGCATTAGATGAAAAAACATTTATACTAAATGGAACAGCTACAGTAGAAGATATAAGAGATGAAGGTATTGATATTCCAGAAGGTGATTATCAAACTATTGCAGGTTTTATACTAAAGCAATTAGGTAAGATTCCTACAGCTGGTGAAAAATTTGTACATAATAATTTAGAGGTTATAGTTTCTGAGGTTGTAGGTCCTAAAATATTAAAAGTTACTATAATAAAACATTAGGTAATTTTATGAATATAACAAGTCTTTTAGAGAAAATTGTTTCTATTAACTCTATCTTTCCAAATGAGAAAGAATTAAGTGAATTTACATATAATTATTTAAGATTTTTAGGTTTTAAACTTAAAAGCCATCCTATTAGTGAAAATAGGTTTAATGTATTAGCAGAAAAAGGTAAAGGAGATATTTCATACCTTTTATATGCTCATACTGACACTGTTCCAATTTATGGAAATTGGTTAAACGATCCTTTTAAACTAAGAGTTGAAGGTGATAAAGCAATTGGTTTAGGTACTGCTGATATGAAAGGTGGAATAGTAGCTATACTGAAAGCAGTTGAAAACTTCACACCTAAAAACTATAAACTAAAAGTTGCTTTTGCTGTTGATGAAGAAAATTATTCAGAAGGTGCTTATCAGTTATCACAAACTAATTGGCTCGATGATGTAAAAGGTGTTTTAGTTCCTGAATCTGCTATTGCTTCTAGTAATTCTGCAAATGCAGGTTCTACTATTTCTATAGGTAGAAAAGGGCGTGTTGTATATTTATTAAAAATATATGGTAAATCTGCTCATGGTGTTGAACCTCAAAAAGGGGTAAATGCTATTAATCAAGCATCTAAACTAATAATTGCTCTAGAAAATTTTGAAACAGAAGAATCTGAAATGGGTACACATACTTTTTTTGTTAGAAGCGTAAATGCAAGAAATGATTCTTTATCTATTCCAGATTATTTAGAACTTGAATTAGATTGTCATTTAGTTGATATAGATAATTCAGATTCTTTTATGAATAAGGTTAATAATTTCATTCAAAATCTTTATGAACAAAATATTTTAATAAGAGGTGATAAAGATTTTTCAATAGAGAAAATATCAAGACCAACACCATTTTTAGAACCTTTTGCTGTGGATAAAAAATCTAATTTCTTAGAAGTTGCGACACAGTGCGTAAGTGATATTTATGGTCAATATCATTATAATTATGGTCAAAGTGTAGCAGATGAAAATATTTTTGGTTCATTAAAAATTCCAACTCTTACAATAGGAGTTATAGGTGATAATCATCATTCAGCAGAAGAATGGGTTTCTATAAAAAGTATAGAGAAACTAACTGAAATTTATAAATTGATATTAGAGAGACTTGATAAATTACATGAAAAAAAATAATCTAAGAAACTTATATTTTTTATTTTCTTTAGTTCTTTTATCTTGTAATGATGTTACAAAAAATACTTCTACAATATCCACAGCTTCAAGCCCTATAAGCACATCTTCTGTATCTGTAAGTCAAAATCCATCTCCTTTAGTCTCTATAAGTCCTAGTACTATTCCAACAACAATAGAATCAATAAAACCAAATCCAAGTATTACGCCTTCTGTATCTATAAGTCAAAACCCATCTTCAACAGTTTCTCCTGTATTAAGTATTGAAGAACAAAATAATTTAAAAGTAAAATCAATAATTGATAATAGATGTTCAAAATGTCATTCAGGAATCAAAACAGGTGGATACGATTTTAAAGAATTAAAAGATGTTATAAATTCAAAAAGTACAATTAAATCAGTTATAAAATCTGGAAAAATGCCTCCAAACAATTCAATGACAAAAGAAGAATTAAATTTTATAGATAAATGGTAACTATTGCATTTTATAGTTTTCTAATCTTCTTCCATAGATTTTATCACCATTTTGCCAAACGATTAAACCATTGCCTTTTGAATTAAAATCTAAAGTTCCATTAATACAATTTTCAGAGTTACTTATTAATTGCTTTTCTTGTATCTTGAAATTTTTTACTTCAGAAAAATATAATTTTCCAAATGTATAATCCTCATTTTCGATTTCTGAGTCAGTGTAAACAATTAAACCATCGCCATCTGAATTTATTTTACAATCAATAGAGTTTCTTTTTGTTGTTAATAATTGTATTGGTTCCCCAATAAGCTTATAATCAATAATTTTTTGAACATATAAATTAAAACCTGTATCAGTATAAGTAATAGTTCCATTACCATTTTCATCAATATTAGGTTTATTTGTTAAGTTCTGAAGTAATTTAGTTTTAATAGGTATGCCAACTACAGATAAATTATTATCTTTTTTTCTTACAACTTGAATAAAATCAAAACTATCTATTTTCTTTATTGTATCTTTTAAAGGTTTAAAATTTTTTATCTCTATACTTTTATATCTATTTGGTATATCTGAATTATTTAAAGTTAAGTAATCAGGATAAATTACTAAACCATTTCCTTTTTTATCCAACTTAAAATCTGATAAATAATTAAAGTTCTTATAAGGGTCTCTCTCTGGAACATAATCAATCAAACTTACATCAACATAGTCTTCATCATAATACTCATTGTTTTTTATATAAATATCTGTGGGTTGATATCTAATGAAAGTTGTTATAGATACTGGTGCAGGAGAAATTCCTGTTGGAGTATTACGAACTCTTCTTGAAATAGCAATTCCATCTCCATTATTATCAATTTTTAAATATAGAGCATAAGTTGAAATATTGAGATTAAACATTATTTTAGTAGGAATATTTTTAGAAATAAGTGCAGTTTTGCTATAAGCATTAATAAAACCTTTACCGTTTTCATTAATAGATAAAGAGGGTTTAACATATATATGATTTTTAGCTAAATAAAAATTTTTAAACAAGTCTTCTTTATATAATGGATTAATTTTATCAAAAATAATAAAATTACCTTTATAATCATTACTATTTATATTTAATTTAGATTCTTCTTGTAATACATTAACAATCTTGTTATTAGGAGTACTACAACCTAATATAACTATTGATAAAATAAATAAAATATTTTTTTTCATACTGTATAAATTTTTCCTATAAAAT
Source organism: Candidatus Sericytochromatia bacterium (assembly GCA_046328075.1). GTDB lineage: Bacteria > Cyanobacteriota > Sericytochromatia > UBA7694 > JACMQJ01 > JAXLXG01. The sequence goes on along the minus strand of JAXLXG010000015.1, from coordinate 104,437 downwards.
TTCTTTTAACCTTATTAAATAATTAAAATATCAAAAAGCAATAAATAATAAAACTATAAATTAATATGATAATATAAATCAATTGTATATTGCATAAAAAAGTGCTTTGAAGTTAAAAGTAGGTTGATCTTGCAAAATATATTAATAACTGGTGTTTCAACAGGTATAGGATACTCTTGTGTAAAAGCTTTTATCAAAAGAGGAGATAGGGTTTTTGGAAGTGTAAGAAAACAAAGTGATGCAGATAAATTAAAATCAGAGTTCGGAGCAAATTTTATTCCACTTTTATTTGATGTGACAGATCAAGAAGCAATTGATAAGTCTTACCTAGAAGTAGAAAAAATACTTAATGGGCAAGGTTTAGATTGTTTAATAAATAATTCTGGTATTGCAGAAGGTGGTCCAATTTTACATATAGACATTGAAAAAATAAAAAAACATTTTGATATTAATGTAATTGGATTATTTAGAGTAACTAAAAAGTTTTTACCATTGCTTGGTGCAAGAAAAAATCATAATTATAAAGCAGGACGCATACTTAATGTCACCTCAGTTGCAGGAAAAATATCTGCTCCAATGATTGGACCTTATGCGGGTTCTAAACACGCCGTTGAAGGGATGTCACACTCATTAAGACGAGAATTGTTAATTTATGGGATAAAAGTTGTAATAGTAGCTCCTGGGGCTGTAATAACACCAATTTGGGATAAAGGTATTGATGAAGAAGCTTTTAAAAATACAGATTATGGTGACTCCATAAAATTATTTGCAGATCAAGCTAGAAAAAAAGCAGAAAAAGGATTCACATCTGATAAGGTTGCAAATGATATAGTTAAAATTTTTGAAACTCCTAATCCTAAAGTAAGATACGCTATTGTTCCTAATTCTTTAGTTAATTGGTATATACCGAGGATATTACCTCATAAGTTAATTGATTTAATAATTGGTAAAACTATGAAATTGATTAAATAATTTTGATTTATATAATCTTAAATAGTATAATACATTAAAAGTTATTCATTACAATTCGTTAAATTAAAGGCAGATGGAAAGAAATCAAGAGTTAAGACAAAGAGTTATAAACCTAGGGAAAGAAAATGCTGTGGAATTAGCTAAATCTATTCTTGATTATTTTTATACAGATATGAAAGATGTAGATTATGTAGATGAATTACTTGAAATAGGTATGGATTATGATAAATTTGGAGAAGCAGAAAGAGCAATCCAAATGTATTTTAAGGCTGAAAAAAGAGCTTTTGCAATAGGTGACAAAATTGGTTTAGGAACAATTTATAGTAATCTTGGTGTAGCTTATAATAACACAAAAAATTATGATAAGGCTCTTAGCTATTATCAAAAAGCCTTACCAATCTTAGAAGAAACAAAAAATGCTCAAGAATTAGGTATTTTATATAATAACTTTGGTTATGTTTATAAAAATATTCTCAAATATAAAGAATGTGTTGAGTTTTACCTCAAATCAATCAAATATCTTGAAGATGCAAATGATAAATTTAGTTTAACAGCAACATATTTTAACTTAGCTGAGGTTTTTGCTTTTCTCCAAGAATTTGAAATAGCAATAGAATATATGGACAAATGTATTGAAATAGATAAAGAGCTAAAGTTATCATCTTTACAAGATGATTTAAGATATAAAGAAGAACTAAACTATAAATTAACAAGAGCTAAAATGAAGTCTGGAGCTTTATCAGAAGAACCAGAGAAAAAAAGTAGATGGTTTTGGGGGAAAAAATGAAAATTCAATTATTATCAACACTTATACTTTCAGTAGCAATTTCTGCACCAGTATTCGCAAATCATAATTATGCAACTTATATAAACCATAGAGCTGGAATTAATTCTGCTTATTTTTCTGAAGATAGTAGATACATAATCTCGGCTGGTAATGATAACACTATTGGTATTACAGATTTAAAAACAGGTAAATTAGTTAATTCTATTCCTCAAAGTTCACCAGTTATTACAATGGCTTATAGTAATGATGGAAGTTTATTAGCTGTATCTAATCAAGATAATGTAATAAGATTATGGGATCCAAGAAGAGGTGTTTTAATAAAAGAATTAACATTACATTCAAAGCCTGTAACGGCACTTGCAATAAGCCCAGACTCTAGATATTTAGTAAGTGGGAGTTATGATAAAACGCTTGAGGTATGGGACACTATCTCTCAACAGTCGGTAAAAACACTGTCAGGTCATAATACTTTCCCTAGAGAAATAAAATTTAGCCCAGATGGAACAATGTTTGCTTCAATAGGTGGTAATGATGATGCTCTTAAGGTATGGGCAACAAAAGATTTAAGTTTAAAAAACTCCCTAAGTTCTGAAAGTAACTATTATAATTCGTTAGCTTTTTCTCCAGATTCTTCAATAATTGCTGTTGGTGGTGATGATAAAAAAATAAGGCTTTATGATACAGGAACTTATAAACTAATAAAAGAAATTGATAATAAAGATGGATATTTAACAGCTATAAAATTTAGTGAAAATGGTAAATATATTTTTAGTGGAGACTCTAATAAAAATGTTAAAGTTTGGAGCTTATCAAATTATTCTTTATTGAAAAACTTTAAGACAAATTCTAGTATCAATTCTATAGATTCCACATTTGATGATAATTTTTTATTAACAGGTAACTCTGATAAAACTCTAACAATTTGGAAAAATAGAACTTTAGAAAATATAAAGTCTAAAAAATCTCATGAAAATATAATTAAATCTATAATTTTTACACCTAATCAAGAATATTTAATATCTAATGATAATAAATCTATAATAGTTAGTGATGGAAAAACTCTAGATTATATAGGAGAGATAAAAGATAAAGAGCTTGGAAATATAAACACCATTTCAATGACCAAAACTGGTGACTTATTTTTATCTGGTTCAGATAATGGAATGATAAAAGCTTGGAGTACAAAAAACTGGAAATCAGCTAAGTCATATAATGAACATTTAAACTCTGTTAATACTTTGGCTATAAATCCTGATGATGAAATATTTTTATCTGGAAGTAGTGATGGAACTATAAGAGTTTGGAATATTTCAAAAGATAAGAGTGTTTCTTTATTAAGAGAACATACAAATTCAGTTAATTCAATTGTTTATAGTAAAGATGGAAGTTTTTTTGTTTCAGGTAGCTCTGATAAAACTATAAAAGTTTGGGATAGTTCAAAGTTTACAGTTATAAAATCTATTGATACTCAACAAGATATTTTATCTATAGCATTAAGTCCTGATAATGGTTATATAGTAGCATCATCCAAAGAATCTAATTTAATGATTTGGAATGCAAGAACCCTTAAATTAATTAACACTATACAAAATACAGGTATTATTAAAGCTTTAAAATTTTCAGAAGATGGAAATTATTTAATTGCAGGAACATCTAAAAATGATATAAAAATTTGGAATACAAAAAAATGGTCATCTCCTGAAGTTTTAAGTGGACATACTCAAGAGGTCGATGCTATAGCTCTTTCGCCTGATAAAAGATTTTTGGTTTCGGGTAGTAATGATAAAACATTAAAATTATGGGAACTTGAATATTAGCATTTACATAGTATTTGCATTATACTATTAATTGGAAAGTTTAGGTGTTTGAATTTTTCAGGTCTTATACCTGTTTTGACTCAATAAGTGAGGAAAATAAAATGTTTAAATTTGTAAGAGAAGGAAAAAAGTATTTAGTACAATTTCCTAATGAGGAAATAAGGGAATTACTTCCTTCAGAGATTGATTCATTTTATGAGAGAGTAAATAAAGTTATAGAAGCTCTAGGTTTAAAAAACCAATATATTGAATCTAAAGAACAAAAAGATACAAGTTTGATAGATTTTGCAATAGAAATGGATATAGATTTAGATGCTTGTTTATATGCAGTTTTATCACACTTTCGATTAGAAAAAATAAATAATTAAAAATTAGTTAGAACACAGATTGAAAGGATTTATAAGATTTATACGGTTTTATTAATAAAAAATTATCCTTAAAATCTATTAGATCTTTAATATCTGTGTTCCATTATGTCCTATAAATATTAATCCCAGTTGAATGCTTGGTCTTCTGATATTTTTTGGCTACCTTTACTATATTTGCTATAGTTATTTTGAATTAATCGTCCTGGTTTAACAAATGTTGAGCCTAAATCATCTAAAGCAGCTGCTAAGTTTTCTGGTGTACTTTCTGTTTTTTGTTGTTTTGGCATAGGAATTATAGGTTTAACTGGTTCTTCTTGGCTAACAGTAGTTAATGTATCTTTAAAACTTTGGCTTGGTGCTTGAATAATCTCTCCTTTAGGAATGCCTTTACCAAGAGGTTCATAAAGTAAAGTAATTAAGACATTATGATCAGAATATGTTACCTTAATATCTTTGAAATTAAATTCAGGATTTAAAGAAATCCAATTATTAACTTCATTTTCCAAACTAGATAAATTATTATGTGTTGAACTAAATAACTTAATTTTTAATGACACATTTATAACCTTTCAACAGAGACAGGTCTAGGTAAATTGTTCAATTGCCAAACAATTTTTTTTTCTCTAGATACTTGAACAATCCTATTATTACCTGTATCAGCTATTAATATATCCCCATTAGATAATCTTACTGTACTTCTTGGAAAAAGTAAGGTATTTCCAGCCTCTGCTGGTTTTTCTTCTCCACCATAAGCAACATAATTACCAGAAGTCTTAACCCTTTGAGTATTATTGGCGATACCTGTTTCTCTTTGTACACTAGGTAAATCTAAGTCTGAAAGCCCATCATCTGGAGATGAGCTATCATTACCTGTATTTGGAATTATTCCTGTTCCTGACTGATTACCTGTACTTGGAGAAGTACCACCTTGAGGGCCTGCAAACCACCAAACAACTTTTCCAGTGTAATCAACCTCTATAATACGGCTATATCCTAAATCTGTTATAAGTGTATTTCCTGTAGCTGTTCTTATTGCATGGACAGGTTTATCCATGCTTTTATCAAAGCTCCAAACAATGTTCCCTGCTTTATTTATTTCAATTACTCGTCTATTTCCTGTATCAGCTATTAAAATATTTCCATTATTAAGATATATAGCACTTCTTGGTCTACTTAAACCAGTTGAGTAACTCCAAACTTGATTTGTTCCATTATATTCAGCAATTTTATTTGCTCCATTATCTGTAATAAGAACATTTTGTCCATCTATTGAATCAACCCACATTGGTGATTTTAAAGCAATAATGAATGTGCTTGTTCCTAGAGTTTTTACATTCCCACCATTACTTATATGAACGATCCTAGAAGAACTACTGTCAGTTACAATTGTGTCACCATTATTTGTACGTACAGAACTTTCTATACTTCCTAATTTATCATAAGACCATACAACTTTACCTGAACTATCTAATTCAACAGCTTTACTAGCACCATTTAGAGATACAAGAAAACTTCCAACTGAGCTAGTTGTACTTTGTTTGTTTAAAAATATTGTTTCAACACTTGCTGTTTGCCCATCTTGAACAGCTACTTGTCTTTGTATTCTTGAGTAACCAATTTTTGCAAATGTTAAATTATAATTTCCTGCCACTAAACCTTCTATTACAAAAGACCCATTTTCATCTGTCATTACAGATTTATTAACTTTAGGCCCTATATAAGTAATTGTTAATCTCGGTATAGGTTGTTTTGTCTGCCTATCCTTTACAGAACCTGCAATTAGACCTGAACCATCACCATCACCTATTCTATCTAATAAAACATTTGATTCTGTATTTGGAACAACTTTAATTACGGGAGAAGCCGCAGATTTATATCCTACAGCTTTATTAATAAAGGCAATATATCCATCACCTAAAGGAACATCTTTAAATGTAACTTGTCCATTATCATCTGTTATCTGAATTTTTCCAATTGCTGTTTCGCCATTTTTAAGAGATACACTAGCATTAGGTACAGGCTTTTGGAATTTTTTATCTATAACATTTATTTTTACATCTGCAACATCTTTTCCAGTTCCAGGCAAATCACTCGGTGGTTTACAAGCTTGAATAAAAAAAGCTAGAAATAAAAAAGAGAACAAAATATTAAAAACTTTGTTCTTTCTCATAATTTTAAAAATTTCCTTAACTAAATTAAAAAATACTATCCACCAAATAATGATCTAACTTTATTTTTTAATTTGGTAAATATACTTTCTTCACTACTTGAAGAGCTCTGTGTTGTAGGAGTTCCACTTGCAGGTGTTGTTGGTGTTCCTGTCGCTGGATTTGTGGCAACAGGTGTTTCTGTTCCAACTACAAACATTTTTGATTCACTCCAACCTCTAGAAATAGCTTTAGCAGTTCTCATATCATTTGTATCAGTTTTTACAGATGTAATACTTACACTATATCTATTCTGCATTTTAAGAGGGAAATTGACATCAAATGGTAAAGTACCAGGATAAGCAACTGCATTATCAGAACTAGAACCATAACGAGCTAATTTTGTTTGCTCACTTCTAAATGTTGACCAATAAGCATAACCAAAGCTTACACCTTGTGGAGTAGATTGTTTACCAAACGCAATTGGTGGATGAACAGATAAATAATAACCATCTGGTGCTATACCTTGTGTTGCTTCCCATTGGAAAAGTGGTTTAGTAGTTGATGTTTCTGATACCTTTATATTTGTTGGAGCAGCAATAGGAGGTAATGGTATTGTTATTGCAGCATCTGATTGACCAACTACAGCACCTTTATCATCAACAGCAAATACTTTATATTTATATTCAACACCTGGTTTAATTGTTACAGCACTAAAACCTTTTTTAACTTTATCCCAAATATTTCCACCAGAAAAACTTGGAGGTAAAACTCCATCAACAAAAATTGTACCTGTGATACCATTCGCTTTTTGAACTCTATAAGCAGAACCTTTTGTTGCTTGTTCTTTTGTAGGAATCATTCCCTTATAGATCCAATATTCTGCTGCACCAATTACAGGTTGCCATGTTAGTTCAACATTTACATAAGTACCTTTAAGACCACCTATAGGTAATATATAAGAGGTGGTTTTAGCTATAGCTCTTGCAACCATAACTGCACTTTCTCCACCTTCAACTGGTTTTGTTGGAGCAGGTAAAGGTTCAGGTGTATCTGTAGGCTCTTGAGGTAGATCTGATTGTCCATCATTGTTATTATCACCTGGTGTTATAGGATCCTCTGGAACAGGCTCTCCACCACCTTCTGGTGGTTTTGAAGTTGAAGGGGTTGTAGGATCACCAGGCTTTTTTCTGTTACAAGCAGAGGTTGTTGCTACACCTAAAGCTATTAATGAAATTAATACAAGATCTACTGCTTTTTTGGTATTGCTTTTATTTACCATAATCTTTATATTGCACCTCTACCTAATGACAATTAACTCTACACTTTATTATATATATAGTTCTATTTTGACAGATTCTTGCTAAGTTTTTGTTATCTCAAATATAAAAATGAGTTAACTTATGTTTAAACATAACTATAACAAGATTAACACAGATAATATTATATATCAATTATAGTTTTTATTTAATATTTTAATAGTTGTTAAGACTAAAAAATAAATGAATCTTATTGATAAACCTTAAAGAATTTAAACTTAATTACCAATAAAAATAAAAAAAATATTGACATAGATATTACATAAATCGTAAGATTTATTTAAAGAGCTTGTAGCTTAATGGTAAAGCAAGAATCTCTAAAGTTCTCTAATCGAGTTCAATTCTCGACTAGCTCATTGATTATATAAGTATAAGTTAGGTTATTATGAAAAAATTATAGATAAAATATTTAAAATCTAATAATTCATCACTATTTCACTTACTATGTTTTAAATACTCGTTATTTAATTGCTTTATATTAACTTATATTATTTTACATTCTAATAATTCTTCAATTAATACGTTTAATCATTATTTTAGACTTTTTATAAGTCTGTTTTGTCATTTAAAAAATTTTAAAAATCAAAAGGAGAAACTATGCAATTAATTGACATTGGTATAAATCTTATGAACTCAAGATATCACAAAGATAGAGATGATGTAATAAAAAGAGCAAAGGAAAGTGGTGTTTTTAAAATGATTATTACAGGAACAACTATCTTTAATAGTAAATCTGCTATAGTTAGAGCTAAAAAGCATCCTAAATCAATATTTTCGACTGTTGGAATACATCCTCATAATGCTAGAGATTGTAATGAAAGTATTATAAATGAAATGAAAAGTCTATCTAAAAATTCGGAGGTTGTTGCAGTTGGTGAATGTGGCTTAGATTTTGATAGAGATTTTTCCCCAAGAGATATACAAGAAAAATGGTTTGAAGAACAAATAAAAATTTCATGTGAATTAAACTTACCTTTATTTTTACATGAAAGAGAAGCATATAAAAGATTTATACATATAATGTCAAAGTATGAAAATAAAATAAAGGAATCTGTTATACACTGCTTTACAGGAACTGAGTATGAGCTAAAAGCATATTTAGAAATGGGCTTTTATATAGGAATAACAGGAGCGATATGTGATGAAAGAAGAAACCACTTAAAACAGCTTGTCAAAATGATTCCTTTAGATAAATTAATGATTGAAACTGATGCTCCATTTTTATTACCTAGAGACTTAAAAGATAAACCAGTTGATAAAAGAAATGAACCTTGTTATCTTCCACATATTTTAAATACAATTGCAAATATAATACATGAAGAACCAGAAAATCTAGCAAATATTACTACTAAAAATGCAGAGAAGTTTTTTAGGCTATAAAAAATTATTGGTATAAATCAATGAATTTTGAATTATGAGCAAGATATGGCAGGAAGTTGCATTAGGGCAGATTCATATTATAATATTAGCAAATGCGACAGGTGCCAATATTCTTGATGAAAAGAGAAAACAAATATTAATTATATTGAGGTTTTGTTATTTCTAATTCCTAATTTAATGTTTATATTTTATTTATCTTTTCGTTTAATTTAATGCACATTATATAAGTTTAAAAACTCACACTTTATAAATAATTCTGTTAAGATATATTGATACATTTAATTATATTTTAGGATTTATACTTATTACAAAGATGAAGATAAAAAAATATCTACCATTATTAATTTCTAGTCTTATTTTAATATCTTGTGAAAAAACGCAAGTTGAATCAACAACAAATACAAGCTCTTCGCCTAACTCTAGTGCAATTACAGAAAAGCCAAAAACAAAAGAAACTCCTTATCCTGAAAACTACCATTCTGGTTATAAGACAAAATTACCAGATGGAGGTATATATAAAAATAATCAAATAATATATACAGCTCCAGAACCAACATATATTGAAACAATATCAGATAAATTTATTGATTATACAGATTACTATACAGTTACAGGCATGGGTGAAGGATTAATGAAGCTAAATAAACTTAAATCTGTATATATTGGCAAAGGTCAAAAAGTTATTATAGATAAGGTACGTAAAGAAGCTCCTAATCCTAAAACTATAGTTAAACCTAAAAACTTTGAAGCTAGAGGTGTATATATAACTCATACTGTAGCTGGTGGAGGATATATATTTAAAATTGCAAAAGAAATGAAAAAATTAAAGTTGAATACTTTAATTATTGATGCAAAAGATATGGATGGACATTTAGCCTATAAATCAAATATCCCATTAGCCAAAGAAATTGGTGCTACAAGTAATAGACCTCCTATCAGAAACTTAAAAAAGTTAATTGAAATGTTACATAAAGATGATTTTCATGTTGTAATGCGACAAACATTATTTCATGATGAATTACTTGGAGTAAAAAAACCTCAATTCGCACCAATTTCAAAATCAACTGGTAAAGCTTGGAAAGAAACTACAGCTGTTGTTTGGGTTGATCCATCAAAGAAAGAAGTTCAAGATTATCATTTGGCTATTTCAAAAGAATTAGCAGAAATGGGTGTTGATGAGATTCAATATGATTATGTTAGATTCCCTGCATGGGGAAATACAAAAGATGCTAAATATAGCTTTGATGAGAAGAAGTTAAAAAAACATGAGATAATAACAGATTTTTTAAAAAGACAAAGAGAGAATTTAGCTCCATATAAAGTATTAATGTCAGCTGATGTATATGGTGTTGTTGCTTGGGATCAAAATGTTGATATGTACATTACAGGTCAGAAGATTGGTGATATGGCAAAATATTTAGATGCAATATCTCCAATGTTATACCCTTCTCATTTCTTCCCACCTTTTGATGGTTATTCTAATCCTGGTGCAGAACCTTATCACTTTTTATATGCAGGTGTAAAAAGAACAAGAAAGAAAACTTTAGGTACTAATGTTACAATAAGACCTTGGATACAAGCTTTTACATGGAAAGCTCCTAACTATAGTCCTGATTATGTATATCAACAGATTAAAGCTACAAATGATGCTTATGCAGGTGGATGGTTACTTTGGAATGCAGGAAATGAATATAAGACAGCATTTCAAGGAATTTCTAAGTTTAAAAATAAATACCCCACACAAGCTGAATTAGATAAAAAACTAGCTTCAAGCTCTGATAAAGGTTTAATTGGAGATAAGAAAGAAAACACAAAAACAGCTCAAGTTAAAACAGAAGAAGATAAAACATTAGAATCTAAAAGTGTTAGCAATACTCCTGATTTAAAACCAAGTTCAAAAGAAGTTGGAAATAGAAGTGGAGAAGAAACTAAAGCTAATGAAAATTTAAAAGATGGATCCAAGACCAAAAAAGTTGAAAATAAGGATAAATTAGATACAAAAGTTAGTACTGAAATAAAAAGAGAAACAGTAAAAAATTAAATATTTTCAGGGTTTTGATCTAATTCTTTTTCTATAAGTTCAACATATTTCATAGCTTCAGGATCTGAGCTATTAATCTTTAATATAACTCGATACTCATCAAGGGCGTTATTAAGAAAACCTGTTTTAAAATAGATATCGGCTAATGTATGTCTTAAGCTTATATCACTTGGATTTGTTGCAATAGCTTCATAAATATCTTGAATTTTACCTCTTAACTTCATTCTTTTCCTATGAGCTAAGCCCATATATTTTTGTGATTCCTCATCGCTCGGTTCATACTTAACTGAGTCTTCAAAAGCTTCAACTGATTTATCTAATCTTCCTAATGAAAGATATGCAACACCTAAATTTTTATAAGCTATTGCATCCTGAAAATCTGCTTTTATTGCACTTTTATAAGCTTTTATGGCTTGTTCAACTTTACCTTGAGCGAAATATATATTTCCTAAATTAATAAAGGCTCCTCCAAAAGTTTTATCTATTTTTGTTACTTTAATATATGCTTCTATTGCTTCCTCTGTTTTGCCTTGATCTTTATAGATTATAGCTATATTATAATGAGCCAAGATAAAATTTTGGTCAATTTCCACTGCTTTTTGATATTGTTCTAAAGCATCAGTTAACATATTCTTGTTTTTATATGCAACGCCAAGAAGATTATATGAATAAGGGTCTTTAGGGTTATCTTTTACTTGTTTTTTTGCATCTTCTATTGCTTGATCTATTATTTGTTTTTGATGAGTAGTTACTATATTAACTTTCTTTTTTACATTTTTAGATGGTTTGGTAACTTTACTCTTATTATTAACTACTGTAGACTTTGAAGATGTCATTTTATTAGAATTTGTAGTTTTAGAAGGGCTTTTAGGATTAATTGCTGTTTTTTTTATGCTAGAACTCTTTTTATTTTCATCATTATTTCCAGATGATTTAACTATAGCCATAAACTAAACCTCAATCAATTCTTTCAAAAGGATGTTTTACCATTTCTATTATTTTCTCACTAAAAGCATAAGCTGCGGCTTCGCAATCTGATAATGAGCCTGTTAAATATCCTCCAGCCATATTTGTAATCATAGGTGGTTTAAAGAATTTAACTAATTGAGTATCAGAGTTTTTTAAAGCATAATCAAAGGCAATTACTGCTTCAATAGGAGGAGCTATAAGGTAGGCTAATGCTTCTCCTTCATCTAAACCTGTTTCTTTTGATAAGAAACGTCCAATACTCCCTATAACATGAGGAAAAAATATTGTTTTATTATTTTCATCTGCTGAGTAGTAATAAGCTTTTTCTTCAAGATAATAAACTGTAGCTTTTAGAGCATTATCAATAACTGTTGGATTATCACCAGAAAATATAGCTAAAACATTTCCAGAGCTAGGGCTAGGGCTTATACCTGCATAATAAGAATTTCTGAATAGAATTTCTGCATCTGATTCTTTACTTGCTTCGTCTAGAGCAACCATTAAAGAATGAACCTTATCACAAGTAATTAAACCCGCTGATATATGGTTTTGGTTAATCTCTAATTCTTGAGCCAAAAAAGCATTAATATAAGGTATTTTCCTTATACTTGTTATATTAGGTTTTATAGTCTCAAAAATTGCCATTATAATAATTAACTACTACTTAATTTTTTTCACTTGTTAAAACATCTGTTACAATTACGTACATACTATCATAAAAACAATCAAAAAGATTAATAGTAAAATATTTAGAGATAAAAATTTTGTTGCTTATTGTTTGGTAGATTATAAATTTTAGAATAAAGTTAGATTTGATTTATATGCTTAAGAGATTATTTTTTATTTTTTTTACATTATTGATACTTTTACATAAACCAGAAACTTCTTATGCTGAAGTAACAACAATTGAGCAAGAAGTAAAAACTAAGCTTCAAAGAATTAATAATTTAGATTTTTCTGAAAAAGATGTACTGATATTAAAAGATATTCCCTTGAATAAAAGTATTATAGTTAAAGGTTACTCAAAAAAAGAGAATGAAAAACTCTCAATAAAAGCTGCTCAAACAGATTTATTAAAAAATTATGTATCTTTTATCAAAGGTTGGAACTATGAATTAAAAGATAATAAATTAAAATTAATTTTTGATGATAATATTAAGTTAAAAGATATTGATGTCAAGAGTTTAACAAATGAAGTTTATGAGGCAAGTAGACTTTTAGAGTTATCAGAAACTTATGTTAAAGAGTATTCCAAACAAGAATCTATATTTGTTTTTTCAAAAGCTGAAATTAAAGATAATATATTAAGTGCTTTTTCAGAAGCTAGAACAAAAGCTATAGTTAAAGCTTTGAATGAGTTTTACCTAAATAAAAGAAAAGATAATGTCAAAGGAAAAATATTTTTTCAAGATATAATTTATAACTCTTTGGATGAGTATAACCCTTTTCAAACAGAAGTAATATACGTAGTCCGTTTTAGCATTTCTGATTATTAATAATATAAATTGAGCCAAATGTTATTTAAAGTATTCTTTTATACAAGTTTAATATTTAAAAATATCTTAGATCTAGTATAATGGGTATATTAAATAGAGATTATTTCTAAGCTCATTTTTTATAATTTTAATGAAATTATTTCATAAAAATAAGCTTAAACAGAATTGATTTGAGAAATAATTAAACAATAGTAATAAGTAAACGCTTTTAATCTTTCTTAAGTATTTTCTTATCACTTGGTATAATAAAGTTTTGAAATGATTAAATCAGAATATAAATACATATATAATTTAAATTTTCTGGCTAAAATATCATATATCGATAGATTATATTTAGCTAGAAGTATATTTTTATCTGTAACAATAAGAATCTCTTTAATGATATTTGCTTATTTTATTGGTCATGCAATAATTAAAAATAATACTGCTGGTTTTATTCATTTTATTTATGATATTGTTTCTAGATGGGATGTTTTAGCCTTTTTATTTATAGCTGAAAATGGTTATGTCAATTTTGGCGACCAAAAATATTATTTAGTTTATTTACCTTTATATCCAACATTAATTTATATTTTTCACTATCTTTTTGCTTCATATATGGCAGCTGCGTTATTTATTAATTTTATTTTTTCTACTATATCTGGTTACTTATTACAAAAATTAGTTTCTATAGACTTTGATGATGATATAGTCAAAAAATCTTTATATTTTTTCTTTTTATTTCCAACTTCATATTTTTTGATAGTTCCATATACTGAACCTTTATTTATTTCTTTAGTACTTGCTTCACTTTTATTTGCTAGAAAGAAAAAATGGTTTCTAGCTTCTATGATGGCTATGTTATGTACTAATACAAAATTACAGGGTATAGTTATAATACCTACTTTACTTATAGAGTTTTGGAATCAAAGAAAAGAAGTTGATTTTAGAAATATTCTTTATTTATTTATTGCTCCGATAGGTTTTTTAAGTTATCTATTCATAAATTGGTATGTATCTAATAATCCATTTGAGTTTTTAAGAATGCAAAAAGAACATTTTTTTCATGAAAGCATTACTCCTTGGAACTGTATTTTGAATACGCTTCAACATATCTTTACAGATAAAATAAGTGAGACAAGAATAATGATCCATGAAACTAGGCTCTGGGCTATTTTAATTTCACTTACACTATTATTATTTTCTATAAAAAAATTAAGAATTTCTTATAGTTTTTATTCTTTGAGTCAATTATTAATACTATTAACAGATTCTTGGTTACTAAGCTTACCTAGGTATATTCTAGCTTTTTTTCCAATGTTTATTTCTTTAGCAATTATAAGTAAAAACGAATATATTTATACTTTTTTATTAACTATTTCAAGCTTTATAATGATAGGATTTTATTCATTATACATTTCTGGTTATTGGGCTTTTTAAATATTAGGAAGCTTAGGATAAGGAAAAGCTATTAAATAATTATCTTCCCAATATTGTGGGTCTGTATACCAATTAGGATTAACTTTTTTTGTTCCCTTTTTCTTTTTACTACTTGCAATATCAAGATTTAAATCATCCTTAGTAAATCCTTTTCTTAGTTTTTCATCATAAACCTTATCCATATTTATTGAATAATAAACAGTTGAAAAATTTATAGGTTTAATAACTAAGTAGATCTTACCTCTAGGTGTAAAATATGATGGCTGAAGTACAACTATAGAAACTTTAGCCCAAAAGAAAAATAAAAGTGAAATAAGTGTCAGAAATTTGATGAACCTCCAAAGCTTACTTTTGGGTTTAGCTGTATAAAAAACTTGCTGCTGTCTTGGTGCTATTTTTTGTGCTTGTGCTTGTGCTTGTTGAAATAAAACAATTCTATTCGCAATATCTTGATACTTAGACATTTCAGCTTCTGTTGGTTTATAGCCTTGTTTTTGCACTTTTTCTTCAATCTGTATAGCCCAATCAATTTCCTCTTGGCTTGGAGGCATAGGAGTTGATGCAGGAGCAGAAGAACCTGTTGATTGTGTATTCTGATTATTTCCATTACCTTTTTGTCTATCAGGTGGAGGAATTCTTTGATATTCCTCTTTCTCTGATAAATTAGGTCTTTTAAAGGGTTGGTTACTCTGAGCCATTTATATTTTTCTTAAAAAATCTTACTCTATATATTTTACTTATTTTTTGTCTTTAGTTAAGCTTTTTTATAAAATAAAAATCTAATACACCTTTTAAGAATCCTGTACCATAACTAAAGTGAAGTATTAAAAATACAGAAGATGTAAGAAAAATATTGTAAAAATTATATTTTATCGCTTGTTTTATACTAAAATAAAACATTAATGGTGTATAAAGAAAAATTAGGGGTAATAAAATTAATAAACCTAAACCTTTAAAAAATAATAAGATTATTCCTAAAATAATAGAAGTTACAAAAATTGCTGGAATCAGTTGTCTTATAGATGCTGGAAATTTATGTTTTTGTATAACTCTAACTCTCCAATAACCATATTCATAATATTGTTTCCATAATCTTTTTAATGATGGTCTTGGATAATAGTATGAAATTATTTCTTTAGACATAAAAATCTTTCCACCTGATTTTATAAGTCTATAATTTAATTCATCATCTTGATTTCTAACTAATTCTTCATCATACATTCCTATTTTTTCTAAAATATCTTTTCTATAAGCACCAAGATAAACACTTTCAACATAACCTTCATAATCTTCATAATGAAAACCAGAATTACCTATTCCAAATGCACAAGTAGTAGCAAGTTTTATTGCTTTTTGCACTGGTAGTTCACCTATTAATCTAATTGCACCACCTACATTTTCAGCATTCGTTTTTTGTAAGACTTCAACGCATTTTGATAAATAGTCTTTATTATATTTTGAGTGAGAATCCAATCTTATAACATATTTTCCATTAGAATTTTTTATTCCTATATTCATACTTATAGGAACTATTTTTTTTTCGTTATTATATATATGTATATTTTGTTTTTTTGAAGCATATTCTTTTAATAATTTAATAGATTGATCTTGTGAATTACCATCTACAAATATTATTTCTGTAAATTCTTTAGGATAGTTTTGTTCATCAATTGAAGAAAAAACTTCATTTAAATGTTTTTCTTCATTATATACAGGTATTATTACTGATATTAATTCCATTTATCTATTACTTATTCTAATGTAAGATAAGTTTAAGAAAAAAAATTTAGAAATAATTAAGTAAAAGTACTTAAAAAAATAATAAATCTAAGCTAGTGAAATTTCTTAGTCTTATCAATTTTTACTTTTAACTTATTAATCTTATTATCTTCTTCCTTCTAATTCTTTACTTTTCACTTTTTATCTTATTACTTCTTACTAAATACAAATATAGTTTAAACCTAAACAAAAAAAAATTACACACTGCACTTTTTTTTAACCTAAATTTAACCAAATTAAACGCAAGTTTCTTTATACTTAACCTAAATATAAACTATATTACTCGTTTATTGGTTATTTTGGTTGGAGATTTTATTTAAATGATTAGCACAAAAAAAACTGTGAAACTAATATTAGCTTCTATAATCAGCGGATTTTCATTAACAGCCTGTGGAACAAATGATCCTTATGCAAATGCTGTACCTATGGTTTATTACGATAATATGTACAGTACAAATACAAACCAACAATCTGAAATAGAGAATGTAAATAAAAAACTTGACACAATAATTGCTACAATAAACCAAATGTCCACAAATAGTTCTTCAACACCAAAAGCAAATACTACTACATCTCCAACAAGTAATAACACAACAACACCTGCAATAACCCCAACTAAACCAAATACTGCCACAGTTGAAAATAAACCAGTTACAACCCCAACTCCAGCTCCAACAACATCAACTTCTACAGCATCAAAAGGAAGACAAGCTTTAGATAAGGTTATGCAAAGAATTGCAAATGCAAATGCTTTTAAAGCGGTTATAGAGAAATATGAAAGAGATCTTAAAGATGGAGCTGCAATACAACAAGGAATCACTATTTATGGTAAAAAACCAGGTAGTGTGAAGCTTGAAATAACATCACATTCAACAAAACCTAATAATGTTGGTGCTAAAGTTACTTATGTAAGAGGAACAGGTAAAGCAACTGTTAGACCAGGTGGAGCTTTAAGTTTTATTAAAAAAGAAATGGATCAAACAGATTCAAATATTACAAGCCCTAACGATTATACACCAGAACAAGTTGATTTCTTTAGTATGGTGAAAAGATTATCAAACACTGATTATAAAGCAGATTTAACAGGCAAAACAACAATAGATGGTTCTGATGTTTATCTTATCACAATAACAAAATCAGGAACAAATGACTTTGATGCTAGAGTATCAAAAGAAACAATTGGGTTTGATCCTAAGACTTTTGATGTTAAATTATGGGAAGCTTATACAAATGCAAGTGAAGGTGCTTATTTTAGAGTTAATATCAAATCTTTAGAAATATTAAATGATTTACCTGATAGCACATTTACAGTTTAAAAGATAGAACAAAAAAAGCTCTGATTTTTTCAGAGCTTTTTTTGTTCTTAAATTATCATTATTTTTATTATTTTTATATCTAGAAAAAAAATACAATGTTAAAATATATATTGTAATGATAAGAAATATTATTGGAGAATATAAAAAAATATGAATGAAAATAGTTTAAGAAGTCAAGGTTTTGTTGGTGGAATGTCCACTAATAGCTTTATGACAAAAGTTTTACCTATGTTTTCACTTGGTCTTTTAATGACAGGTGTAGGTGCATATTTTGGGTGGAACTTACCAAGCTTTGTATTAATGATTGCAATGCTAATAGAGTTTATAATGGTGCTTACAAGTTCTAAGTGGGCTTATGCAGAGCGTGGAAGTGCTAATGCTGGTATATTTTTAGTTTTTTCAACATTATCAGGAATGACTCTTGTTCCAATACTTAAATGGGCTTTAGCTGTTTCTGGACCTGGAATTATAGTTCAATCTTTAGGTGCTACAGTATTAACTTTTGGTGGTTTAGCAGCTTATGGAATGATTACCAAAAAAGACTTTTCAGGAATGGGTTCATTTCTTTTCATGGCTGTTATTGGATTAATAGTTGCATCATTAATTAATATATTTATTGGTGGTACAACATTATCATTGATAATATCAGCAATATCTGTAGTAATTTTTTCTGCTTATGTTTTATATGATATGTCCATGATTAGAAATAACTTTAGTGATAGAGATTTTATTACAGCCTCTTTGATCTTATATCTAGACTTTATATTATTATTCCAAAATATTTTACAGATTTTAGGAATATTTAACTCAGATGACTAGTAATAAATATATAATTGTAATAACCACATTATTTTTATAAAAGAGATACTAAACATGAGTGGAATAAAAAATAATCTAAAAGTGACTCTATTACTTATTCCTATTTTAATAAGTGCTTGTAATGCTAGTGTAACATCTGTTACAACTACACCAAGTGGTATTCCATCTGACTTACAAGAGCAAATTGATAGAACTAAAGCAAGTAATAATACTTCTGTAAATAACGCTTTAGTTCAAGCTAAAATTCAATATGCTCAATTAGTTGGAAGATGGAATAGTATAAATCCAGTGGATACAAAAGCATTTTTAGAAACTAAAGAAAAATTACTTCCACCCATGTTTATTGTGGTTAATTCTTTAAGTTCTGATAACTCAACAGGTATTGATAAAAGTTCGCTTACTAATGATTTTAGAGATCTATATTTTGACTCTTTAACTCAAATGATGAAAGGCGTTAATAACAATCTCTTGATTTATCAAGCAAATTTAGAAACATCTCAAATAATTAATTCTACAGATCCAAATAGTTTTTTTGCTAATAGAGATACAACTCAAGCTTTAACCGATTTAGCTGGAATCTTTTTAGCAACTGAAGCTGTAGAATTATTTTCTGCACAATTAGGACAATTTAGCAATATTACTCCAACAGATGAAACTCAAGCAATACTGGGTGGTATTAAGAATCAACAAACAACTATTATTAATGGTATTATTAACTTCACAAATTCAGGGAAAATTACTAAAGAACAAGCAAAAATTGCATATAATACTATTGTTAGAAGTTTAACATCACCTACTTTATTAAATATTTTGGGAAATCTTGCTATAAGCATTTTTGGTAAAGAGAATGTAGCATTTAATCAAAATGAACTTACACCTACTCAACCTAATCCAAACTTAACTGTTATGGTTATAAGAGAAGATAATAGCACTTATAGATCAATTAGTATTGATTCTAATAATAGAATAGTTAATAGAATATCTAATGATAATAGAGGTTTAAGTGCAGCAGATTTATTAAATAATTCTAATGTGAATGTTATTAGAATTCCTAATACTAGATAGTAAGTGAAAAGAAAAACACGATAAGACAAGAGTTCTTCAGTAACAACGCTACGGATAAATATTTTTTGCAAACCAATTACTTTTAAGTATATATATTAAACAAAATTAATCTGCATTTTTACAATGAGCTAAAGTTACATTGTTCAAAGAGTGATTTGGATTATAAATCAATTTTACTTGTCTTTATTTTTCAAATGTTTCTTTGTTTCATAATGCAAATTATAAAATTTCAAGTATAGTATTAATCAGTTTTTTTATAAACTCTTTTTCATGAAATATTCTTTTTTCATTTCTTCTATAAGATTTGGATTTAATTTATTATCTATGCCACTGATATTATCTTCCCATCTTTTTAAGAGTCTAATTAAATCATCTGAATTTTGTTTATGCTTTTTAATATTTTTCATTAATTCTTCTTTATTATTAGCTCCTTCTATTTCTTTATAAGAACAATAATCTTTTATAAATGCTCTATTTGAATTAGTCCAAGTAATAATATCATCACCCTTTATAGTAAAAGGCCATATTTTACATCCCAAAGGCTTAAACTCATTAACAACACATTTATTATCTTGTAAAAACATACAATCTATAGAATCTTTTTGTTTCTTTAAATTTAACAGATGAGTTTTTAATTTTTCATCATAATAATAATCTACTATGTCCTCAAATTTAAGCTCTGGTTTATGCTCCATAATTTTTAAAACATCTTGATGATTAACATTAACAGTTTTGAAATGTCTACAGCAATTACCACATCCTTGACAAGCAAAATTTAACTCATTTACTCCAACTGTTGGCATTTCTTTTAATAAAAGATTATATTCATCAACAGCTAATTTAAAATCAGGTTTTTCATCTAAGCAGTCTTCAAAAGCAATTTTAGCTTTTTCATAATTTTCCATCTTATAATAAATCTTTGCTAAGAAATAATGTGCTGCATAAGTTATGATCGCTGTGTTAAAAGGTAATTGCTTATAAAAAGTCATTTCATTACCCATTTTTATACAATTTAATATGAATAACTCTGCTTGTGTATAATCACCTAATATAAAATGTAATTCTGATAATAAAGAATTGATACAAGGAGAATTAGGAAATTTCATTAAAGCTTTAAATAAAATATCTTTTGCTTTATCAAAATCTTTATATATTATATATCTTCTAGCTACATATCTTAGTAAATCTAAATTTTCAGGGCTTTTATCATTTTCATCATAGTATTCATTTAACAAAGTATCTAAATCAATATTTAATAAATTTTTATCTAAAAGATATAAAATAAGCTTTAAATCTTTATTTCCTGAGTTATAAGAGTTAATTGCTGTTCTAAGGTTTCTGTTTTCAATTTCTGGTATATGTCCTGTATAGTTAAACACTATTGTATTAAAGAATAAAACTTCTTTATTCGGTTGATAATTTCTATGAAAGAGTTTTATATCCTCATAGATTAGAAATTCACGTCCGCTTTTTGATAAAGTTTTTTTCACAAGAACAGAATATGCTCCTGATTTTAATCTATTTGTATTAATTATATTTGTAAAAACTTCTTCTGGTCTCATTAACATAACCCAATCAGTATTTATGTAATTAAATATTGATTTTATTCCATTTGTTGAGAATAAATTATTAATTTTAAGGTGAGGAAAAGCCATTATACTTTTAGGTTCATAAGTTTCAGGGGTAACAACTAATATATTTTGATTTCTATTTTTTGCTTTATTTTCCCAAAATACAGTCTCTTCAAAAGAATCAACTATAAAGTATACAAATGTTATATTGCTGTTATTTTTCATTAGCTAATAAATTAAGATAAAAATTATCAATATAATTATAATTCATTAAAAAAAATTATGATACTAGATAGAATTATTTAATTAAGCTTAAGTTTAAATAAAGATATAAAGTGATATAATGTTGATTTAAAATATTTAAGTACTTAATAAAGCTATGGAAAAAATAAAAACAATAAATATTACTCCTGAAAATGCTAAAGAGATGGCAGAAACTTGGAATAAGAATTTTTTACTAAAAGCTATGGGTGTAAAAATAGATTTATCTGATGATAAATTAGTAAAAGCAAGAATAGATCATGTGCAAGATTTTCATAGAGGCGGAATGGGAACTAAATCTGTTAATGGAGCTGTTCTTTCTTCTTTATTTGATCTTGTTATAGGTCTTGTTGGGATTGTTAATAGTAATGGACATAGAACAGGCACAGTTCAATTAAACATAAATTTTTTAAAACCTTTATTTGCAGATACTTTAAATATAGAGGCAACTTTAATAAAAAGTGGTAAATCACTTGTTTTTGCTAGAGCAGAAGCTTTTAATGATAAAGGGGAAGTCTGTGCGACTTGTGATGGTATTTGTAGTATTGATACATCAAAACCTATAGTAGAAAATTATATGGCTATATAGAATGTTTGCTTCAATTATACTCGCTGGTGGTGATAGCTCAAGAATTGGTGAGAATAAGGCTTTACTTAATATTAATGGAAAAAGCTTAATTGAAAATATTATTGATAAATTAAAACTAATAAGCTCAAAAATATATATAGTAACTAATAATAGAAGTGATTATGAGTTTTTAAATAATGTAGAATTATTAGAAGATTATCCTTCACATAATCAATCTTTATCTCAAATTAATATACCATTATTAGATATTAATAGCTATGAAAGTTCTAAAAATATATTAAATGCTATATATACAGGTTTAAAAGAAAGTGAATATGAATACAATTTTGTTTGTGCTTGTGATATGCCGAATTTGAATATAGACTTAATAAATGAAATTTTTTCTTATAAAAATCAATATGATTGTCTTGTTCCTGTAATTAATTACAAACCTATAACTTTACATACTTTTTATAGTAAAAATTGTCTTGAAGTAATAAAAAGTTCCTTAGATAAAGGGAATAAAGTTACAAGAAAAATTTTCAGAGATCTAAATACAAAATATATAAATGATGACATCTTAAAGAATAAAGATAATGAATTAAAATCATTTTTTCATATAAAAACTAGATTAGATTATATTTTAAGTCAGTCTTAATCTTTAAATTGATTTATAACCTAATTTATATTTAGATACAATTAAAATAATAAAATAACTATAAAAAAGTTATTATTAAGATATTTATAATCTATGAAAAAAATAATTCACACTATGTTAAACTAAGGTTATGATAAGGTTAATATCATAACTTAAAAAATTAGTTCGGAGAATTTTAATGCGTATTTTGGTTTCTAATGATGATGGTATTTTTGCACCTGGAATCAAGACACTAGCTGAAACCCTTGCAACACAACATGAAGTATATGTAGTTGCACCAGATAGAGAAAGAAGTGCTAATGGACACGCACTAACTCTACATAAACCTCTTAGAGCAGAAGAAATTGATATATTTAAGGGAGTAAAAGGTTCTTGGCACGTCAATGGTACACCATCAGATTGTGTAAAGTTAGCTCTTGGAGCTATGTTTGATTTTGTTCCTGATGCAGTTGTTTCTGGTATTAATAGAGGACAAAACATGGGAACAGATGTCATGTATTCTGGTACTGTATCTGCTGCAATGGAAGGTACTATTTTAGGTATGCAGTCTATCGCACTTTCATTAACTAGTTTCTCAGACTTACATTATGAAACAGCAGCAAACTTTGCACTACTATTAGTTAATAAGTTAAAAAATAATAAATTAGCACCAAAAACATTATTAAATGTTAATGTTCCAGCTGTTCCTGAAGAACAAATAAAAGGAGCAAAGTTAACTAAACTAGGAGTGCATAGATATATAGATGTTTTTGAAAAAAGAACAGATTTAAGAGGTAAACATTATTATTGGTTTGCTGGTGAATCTATGGAATATGAAGATGAAGAAGATACAGATATTTCAGCCGTAAAACAAAATTATATTTCTGTTACTCCAATACATTATGATTTAACCAACCATAACTTTTTACCTAACCTAAAGAGTTGGGACATTAGTATTAAAAATATAATTGAGGTAAATAAATAATGCGTATAGGTGTTCCTAAAGAAATTAAAAACAATGAATATCGTGTTGCTTTAACCCCTGGTGGTGCAAGAGTTTTAACAAAAGCTGGTCATACTGTATATATTCAAAAAGGTGCAGGAGAAGGTAGTAGTTTCTCTGATAAAGAATATACAGATGCAGGTGCAAAAATCTTAGATAATGCAGCAGATGTATTTGATGGAAGTGATATGATAGTAAAGGTAAAAGAGCCTTTAAAAGAAGAATATTCTTTATTAAAGAAAGAACACCTATTATTTACTTATTTACATCTTGCCGCATCAAGAGAATTAACAGATGCTCTCTTAAATATTGGTTTAACTGGTGTAGCTTATGAAACTATACAATTACCAAATGGTTCATTACCTTTACTTACACCTATGAGTGAGATTGCTGGTAGAATGGCAGTTCAAGTAGGTGCTCAATATCTAGAAAAAAGTAATGGTGGTAGAGGTATTTTACTTGGTGGTATTCCAAGTGTTCCTCCTGCTGATGTAGTTATAATTGGTGGTGGTGTTACAGGTACACAAGCGGCTAAAATAGCTCTAGGAATGGGTGCTAACGTAACAATTTTAGATACAAATTTAGACAGATTAAGATATTTAGAAGATATTTTATCAGGTAGATTTGTTACATTAGCTTCTAATTTTGAAACATTAGAAAGAGCTGTAACATATGCAGACTTATTAATTGGTGCCGTTTTAATACCTGGTGCAAAAGCTCCAACCCTTGTAACAAAAGATATGATTAGTAAAATGAAAAAAGGCTCAGTGGTTGTGGATATTTCAGTTGATCAAGGTGGTTGTATTGAAACAATTCATCCAACTACACACAGTGATCCTGTTTATACAATTGATGGTGTTATTCACTATGGTGTGGCTAATATTCCAGGAGCAGTTCCAAGATCTTCAACAGTTGGTTTAACTAATGCAACATTACCATATTTACTACAATTAGTTAATATGGGTTATAAAGAAGCTATGTCAAATAATAAAGACTTAGCAAAGGGGTTAAATGTTGAAAATGGAGAATTAAGACATCCTGCTGTTTTAGAGTGGTATAATAGCTAAAAATATAAAAAACTATCAAATTATATGGTAGTTAAACAATAGATTTATGGGTTGTCTAGAAGATTATTTTTTGGACAGCCCTTTTTAAACAAATAAGATTTTATTTGTTAAAATGTATAAAAAATATTATATAAAAATCGGGTTTTAAATTAGGAATTATGGCTGACTATATTGATGATGATAACCTGTGGAAAGAAGATTTATTTGCAACTCTTGATGTTCCACATGATGCTAGTGATGCAGAGTTAAAAAAATCATATCTTAAATTAGCGAAAAAATATCATCCTGATAGATTTGTTGAAGATAATGAAGAAAAAAAAGAAGCTCAAAAATTATTTTCCAAAATAACTGTTGCTTATAATACTCTAATTGATCCTAATAAAAAAGCACATTATCTAGATTTAAGAAGGTTATTAGCAAGTCACTTACCAGAAAACCAGACAGCACCTAACCCGCCTTCAATACCACCTCAAAATAAGACCTCAAATACAAGTTCTTCTACTCCAACTACACAAAAAGAAGAAAAAATAGAAATTCCAAAAGCTCCTGATGTTTCGGCAGATAAAGTAAGAGAAGAACAAGCAAGAGCACTATATGAACTTGGTTTATCAGAAATGAAAAAGAAAAAAATAGACAAAGCTGTTGAATACTTTAAACAAGCTATAGCAGTAAAATCTGATATTGCAGAATTTCATAGTCAATTAGGATTAGCCTATAAAGAAAAAAATTGGGAAAGTATGGCTCAAGCAGAATTCAAATTAGCTTTAAAATATAATCCTAGAGATAAAATTGCTTCCACTAATGCAACACCAGACAAAGTTAAAAAAGAAGAAAAAAAGGGTGGTCTTTTTAGTAGTTTATTTAATTTTGGAAAGAAGAAGTAAGAATTAGATTATTTATTTAATTTTATAAAAATATTGATATAATGTAGAAATGCTAACTTTCATAATTTTAAGAAAGGAGAGAAGAGGACTAATAATTTATATGTCCTTTATCAAAGAATGAAAATAAATAAGTCAGTCTTAACAACAATTACTATTGCTTTATCATTAAATTTATTAAGCATAGATAAGGCATATTCTGTAAGTGTTATTGAAAATATAGATACAAAATATGATTCAAATTATCCTTATAATGTCTCAGATAGCATTAAGATACTAGAAAGAGCAGAACAAGCAATCTCAGAAAAGCCTGATAGTATTAGATGGAAGAATGTTCCAGAACATTTACTAAGAGTTTATTTATGGCACAGAGAAACATATCACGATGCAGATAACCTAAAACTTTCTAACACTTGGATTGACTTAGCAAGTAAAGTAAAAGATAAAGATGTAATAGAATATGCAAAATTATCTAAGGTAATTGCTAACTTACTAAAACAAAATTTTAGAGAAGCTGAAAAAGTGTATAATACTGTTAAATTTGATAAATATAACAAAAATGATCTTTTTACAGATATGTTAATTTATACTCTTTTAGGTGAAGAAAAAGAGACAAAAGCAAGTTTTCAAGGTAATAAAAATTATTCATTTACCTATACTATAAGAAATATAAGAGTTGAAGATGCAAAAAAATTAACTGACAAATTTCCAAACTCAGATATATCACATTATATTTATTCATTAGTTTTGCAAAAATTAGCTGAAAGTGGAGAAGATAAAAATAATATAGATTATCGTGATTCTATTGAACAATTAGAAGAAGCTATAAAAATATTCCCTAATAATAAACTTTATCAACTCAAAAAAGCTCAATTAAGCTTTGATAAAGTAAATCCAGAAAATAATGATGATATTTTTGAAAAAATCTACAAAGATTCTTATAAAGATTCATATGTTGGAGAATCTATAGCAGTTACTTATGCAAGAAATAATAATTTTGAAAAAGCAATTGAATATATAAATGATGCTTTAAGGCAAGATCCTTCAAGAATTACATTATACAAAAAGCTTAATTCACTTTATTCATATACAAATAATTATACTGAATTAATAGATGTATATGAAAAGGCAATTAATAAATATCCAAATATGTTAGAATTGTATTATGACTTAGCTGAGCTATATTCAAAAACAAAAGCAGAACCTAATAAAACAATTGATTTATTTACCAAAGCTGTTAAAGAAAATCCTAATAATGATCTGCTTAATCTATATTTAGGTGATGCTTATTATAGTAATAGAGAATTTGATAAATCATTAGAAAATTATAAAAAAAGTGTTGAGTTAAACCCTAATAATGTGGACTCTTATGGGAAAATTATTGGTCTTTACTGGGATTTAAATGATAACGAAAATGTTATGAAATTTGCTAATGAAGCTATTAAAAATAATAAAGAATTTGCTATGGGTTATCTTTGGTTAGGTTCTTCATATTTAAGACAAAATAAAATCAATGATGCAATTGCATCAATAAAAAAATCTATAAATGTAAAACCAGATTTTGTTGTTGCTTATAACTCTTTAGGTATGGCTTACAAAGTAGCTAAAAAATACGATGAGGCAATAGAACAATTTTCTAAAGCTTTAGAATTAAATGCTAATTATCAAGAGTCTGCATTAAACCTTGGTGATACTTATGTTATAAAAGGTGATTATAACTCAGCAGAAAAGGTTTATGAAGGTATCTTAGCTAAAGAACCTTATAATGAAGCTGTATTTTTTGCTTTAGGTAATATGTATACTGAAAGTAAAAACTTTGATAAATCTATTAAATCTTTTGAAAAAGCTATACTTTTAAACCCTAAATCATTAGATTCAAGAAACAATTTAGGAAATGTATATCTAAAACAAAATAAGCTTGATGAGGCAATTGAAGAGTTTGAAAAGGTTTTAAAAATAGAACCTAAGTATGCAACAGCTTATTATAATATTGCTTGTGCATACTCAATAAAAAGAAACACAAATTATTCACTAAGATTTTTAGAAGAAGCAGTTACTCTTGATGACTCATTAAAAGAAGTTGCTAGAAAAGACCCTGACTTTGAAAATTTAAAAGATGATAATAGATTTAAAGAATTAGTTAATTAGTAATCTTTTCTTAATTTTATAAGTTCATTGAATTAAAAAATGAACTTATATCATTTGAATTGTCATGATATTCTTTATCTAATATTAACTCTTTAGCTTCTTCAACAGAATAAATATTACTTCTTAATTCCATTTCAATATATCCAGCATCACTATCAGTTTGTATTTTTTGAGTTCTTGGATATTCTGTAAACCCTGGAATTAAACAGTTTGTTGTATAACCCTTAAATTCAATTTTTTTCCAATTTACTAGATTTAAAATATCTTGTTGCTTTTTTGTATTAATTCCTAATGCAAATAATAAATTGATACAAGTAATCTTTCTTTTTTCATTATTTATTAAAGTAGGTATTTTTTTTATACATGATACATAAGGTTCTAATGAAGTATATATTTTATTACCTAGTATAACTTTATATATACCTTCTGATTTATTGAGTTCTTGTATATACTTCCAAATATTCTTAGAACATAAGCTACAAAAGTCTATACCTGTTTTAGAAATCCATGATTTTTTATCTGTATCATCTATATATTCATTTTTAAACTCATTATACATTTCTTGCTTATAAACAATATAAGGTATATCAAGTTGTTTACAAATTCTCTCTGACTGTTCAATTACTGATTTTGGAATAAAACCATTATCATAAGTCATTGCTATTACATTTAGATTTAATACTTTTTTTGCAATATATAATGCTGATATACTATCTTTACCACCAGATAAAGCTACTATTGAGTGATATTTGTTATTTTTATTATCTTCAGTAAATAGCTTTAGTTCTGTATCTAAAATCTCTTTATTATAATGTTTTTTATATTTTATACAATACTGACATATACCATCTTTATTTAAAGTTACTTTTTGACTATTGTTTGATACTTCATCTTTTGAGACAGCGAAAAAGTCATATAATAATCTAGTATCTTCTTTTATAAGACAATTAACACATCTTTTAATCATTTTCTAACATTTCTAAAACAGGTTTTATACATCTTCTATTAAGTTCTGCTGTAACTAAATTACCGCCTCTACATCTTGGAAAATATCTACAAGTTATACATTCTTCTGGTAACTCTGGATTTCTAAAATATTGAAATTTATTTAACCATATATCTTTTATATTATCTTTAAAAATATTTCCCTCAGTTGGTAAATGTTCTTCATCAAAACCTTTTATATCTCCATTTGGTAATAAAGACATAGAATTCCAACCTATTGGAATAAAGAAAGGAGATAAATATATATCACTATCTAATTTACCTAAATATCCTAAATCTGAGCCTACTGTTACTTCATAACCTAATTCAATGTTTTTCTTTACATATATCAATAAGTCTTTTATTTGCTTATATGACATTTCATATTCTTTTTTATAACCAGCTCTACCTGATGGTGAAACAGGTCTTAAAACCCATTGATCAGCTCCTTGTGAAAAAATTAATTCTTTAAGAGCATCTAGTTCATTAATATTTTGAGGATATACACAAGTTGGGATAGATACTATTTTTACACCTAAATTTTTTGATATTTTTATTGCATCTATTGTTTGCTTAAAATTTTTAGAGCTTTTTCTTATATGTGAATGATTTTGTTCTAATCCATCAATACTAATACTTATAGCATCAATCATATTTTCTAACTTTAAAGATTTAAGTTTTTCAATATAAGTTCCATTACTAACCATTCCGACTTTAAAATTATTATTTTTAAGTAGATTTATTATTTCGATAATATCTTTTCTTATTAATGGCTCTCCACCTGTAAGAGTAATATAATTAACACCTATATCTTTAAGGTCGGGAATTATATTTTCAAAGTGTTGAATACTAATGTCATTAAATTTTCTTTCATTTGCAGAAACACCACAGTGAATACAACTTAAGTTACATTTATTTGTTACAAACCAAGTTATTTGTTTACATTTTAATTCTTGAGATTTTAATAAACTGTAATTCTTTTTGTAATTTATTAAAGCATAATTATTTGGAATGTCAGAGATAAGCCAATAATCATTTTCTTTTTTAGATTTAAACCATTCTAAAAAGTTTCTATTAACTATCTCTGAAGTCATTTATTTTATATTACTAAAGTTCTTGTTGAGTATGAACAATTATATTTTGCAATAAACATTCCATCATCTGGCTTATGTGGATGATCATGTTCTCCAATTGCATCTAAAACTCTACTTAGAACTCTTCCCAGCATTTCATCTTTTCCATCTGTTTTTTCCATCAGATTACTAATATGCTTAGCAAAGGCAAGAAGTTCTTTTTTATCCATTTTATCAATAAGACAATCAAGCTTAAAATGATTAACTGTCATATTTCCTTCACCAGCCATCATATCTGATAATGTAGCTTTTGCATCTTGAAGATCATGATCAAAGAATTTAATTTTTTCCAAATCAGGTTCTTTTTTCAATATGTCTTTTAACTTTTGCATTTGTTCAGGACTAATTTTTTCTGGTTTACCTAATTCTTCAAGTTTTTCTTTTAATTCAGGTGTTACTTTACCTTCTTTTACTATTTGATTTTTACCTTCAGTTTCAGTAACCTTTCCTGCTTGTTTTTCGTGGATGATCTTACCAATACTTGAACCAATACTACTCATTCCGCCGCACATAATCTAATTCTCCTCAATATTTAATATGAATTTTTAGATAAATGTATTTTAGATAAGATTTATTAATAACTTGTCAACAAACTAATTAAGCTTTGGTTAAAGTTTTAAGCTAATCCTCTGGTTTTTTTGGTAGATAAAGGTTCAATATGCCAACCTTCCCATGACATTGGTCTATAAAAACCTGCTTGTGCAATTATATTATCAAATTCTCTTTGACTTAGTTTTTTACCGTTTCTATACATTGATAAATCTAATGCTACACCCCTATTATGATTACTCTTTCCAGGTGGGGCTACCCATTTTCTTGCAGTTTTTACACTTCCATATTTTTTAAGAGCCTTATTCCATAATTCTTTTTGATGCTCAACACTTCTATATGAAGAACTTACTTGCACCTTTATTCCTTTTTGAGATGTAATATTTATTAAATTATTTAATGGTTGAACAACATCATTTCTTACTTTTATATTTCTACCTTGAGCATCTTTAAACCTTGTTGAAACAATATTAGAGTTGTCATAAACTAAACTCTCACCATATTTTATTACACCTGATAGATTAGAAACAACAGAGTTTTTTACTTTATTATATATTTCGCTTAACTCATTACTAACTCTTGAAAAGGGATCACTTGATATTGAATTTTTTCTATTGAAATTAAAATTATCATTTTGATAATAATTATTCTCTTGTGATATTGTATTATGATTATATGAAACACTTCTTTGATTAAGAAGTTCAGAGACCCTACTTAAAGAATTTACCTGCATCATATAAACTATATTTACTTACCTAAATAATATTTTATATTTTATAGATTTAAGTAAATTGATCTTGTCTTTTAATATTTAAGTATAGGATAATTAAATATTAAATTTAAGTAAAGTTATGATTTAGATTATCTTTAATAATAAGGTAAGATATTAAATAATTAATAAATAAAAAAATAGGAAGATAATGAGTTTCTCTTATAGGCATAATAATTATCATATGGATTTTAAAACAAAAAAACTTACATTAAAAAATAAAGTTTTTTCTAAAATCCCACGTCACCACCATCTTAAAGGAACAATTGTAAGACATCATATAAACTCTAGACATTTAAATAACTCAAGAGATTTAGATATATATTTACCTCCAACATATTTTAAAAATCCTTGTAAGAGATACCCCGTTTTATATATGCACGATGGTAATAACCTTTTTTATCCACAAATTGCTTTTGCAGGAGTGCCTTGGAAGGTTGATATAACTGTTGATAATATGATTAATAATAGATTAATAGAGGAAATAATCGTAGTCGGTATTCATAATACAATGGGTAGAAACTATGAGTATACTTGGACTGAAATGCATAGTTATCATGGAAAAGAAGGTGGTGGAGGTAGTAGATACGCAAAGTTTTTAACTGAAGAAGTTAAGCCATTTATAGATTATAAGTTTAGAACTTTAAATGATAGAAATAATACAGCTGTAATGGGTTCTTCTCTTGGAGGACTTATTAGCTTTTATCTGGGTTTACACAACCCTGATGTTTTTGGAAAAATTGGAATGATTTCTCCTTCTCTTTGGTGGGATAAAGGTATTGCCTTTAAACACGTTTTTCATATAATACCTCATTTACAGATATGGCTAGATATGGGAACAAAAGAAGGCTATACAAGAAAAGATAAGGAAAATATTAATATACTTATGACTCGTTTTATGAAAGAACATTTAATTAGATTAGGTTATAGAGAAGGGTATAACTTAGGTTATTTGGAAGAAAAAGGTGGAATGCATAATGAGTATTGGTGGGGTAAAAGATTGCATATGCCTCTAATATTTTTCTTTGGTAAAAGAAAAAGTTTAATCTTTAGTAAAAAATAAGCTATGGAAAATCGAAAACTAGGGTTTACGTTTGATAAAGATGGTAATCCTAAATATAAAATAAAAGGAATAAAAAAAGATTTATATAGTGATTTATACCACCATTTTTTAACCAAATCTTGGATTAAAGTTCTTTTAGCAATATTTATATCTTCTATGTTTGTAAATACTATTTTTGCTTCATTTTATATGGCTTGTGATGGTATAAATAATGCTACACATTGGTATGATTATTTTTTCTTTAGCATACAAACATTATCCACAATAGGATATGGTTTCATGTATCCAACTAATTTATGTACTCATATTTTAGTTTCAATCCAATCATTCTTAGGTTTATTATTTGTTTCATTTTTAACAGGTATTGTATTTGCAAAATTTTCATTACCAAGAGCTAAAATTTTATATACAAAGAATATAGTAATTCATCATGATGGTAATGATTTAATGCTAAAATTAAGAATGGCAAATAAAAGAGGTAATCAAATAATAGATGCCAATATTAAAGCTGTAGTCTTAAAACTTGAAACGTTATCAGATGGAACTAACTTTAGAAGGATACATGATTTATCTTTATTAAGAGATAGAATACCAATGTTTTCATTAAGCTTTACTGTTCAACATAAAATAGATGAAAATAGCCCTCTTTTTGGTGAAACTCATCAATCTTTGATAGATAAACAGGTTATTGTTATAATAACAGTTAATGGAATTGATGAATCTATAACCCAAACGCTTGTATCTAAATATTTTTATACATTTGAAGAAATACAATGGGGTATGAAGTTTAAAGATGTTTTAGAATATGATGAGAATGGTGAAGTATTTTTTAATTATGATAACTTTGATTTATTAATAGAAGAAAAAGTGTAGGTATAAAATGATAAAAATTAGATATTGTGTAGCTTGAAACTATAAACCTAGAGCTGTCAGTTTGGCAGACAAAATAAAAACAAGATTAAATCTAGAAACAGAGTTAATTGAAGGAGATAGAGGAGAGTTTACTGTATATTCACCTAATGGTAATTTAATTTTCTCAAAAAAAGAATTAGGACGATTTCCAGAAACTGATGAAATAATTAATTTATTAAAAAATTAATATCTGTTATAAAAAGATAAAATTTTACATTGATAGATATTTAATTTGATATAATTTCTACGTATGTTAATTTATAAGGTTAGTATTTTAAATTAAATGAAAAGAATATCAATAATTTTAAGTTGTTTATTTTTAGCTTGTTGTACAAATGAAAAATCAGAAGCTAATAATAAAAATAATAATTCAAACACTATAGCAGTTGCATCTTCTACTCCTCCAAGTAGTTTTAAAACAAAACAAGATTCAGAAATGAATAGTGAATCTGGCTTCAAACCAAATTTTATTAAAGCAGATGCTCTTTTAGAGAGATTGAATAAAAAAGAAAATGTATATATTTTTGATGTACGAGGTCAGGTGTCCTATGATGAATCTCATATAAAAGGTGCTTTATCTAAACCAATTCCTATAACTGCTGCACTTGTTATGGGTATTGAAAAAAATGCTAAAATTATCACTTATTGTGGATGTCCTCATCACCTATCATCGATTGCAGCAGAACAACTAACTCAAATGGGTTATAAAGATGTTCATGTACTCGATGAAGGGTTCTGGTATTGGAAAGATCATAAATACCCTCTTGAAGAAGGAAAATCAACAAAAGCAAAAATTAGTGAATTGAATTTATCAGGAAATCTTTTGAAAGCAGGTCAGCCTGTTGTAAATAAAGATATATATATTAAGCATATTAAAACAGGACAACTTGAAGCAACAAGAACAGATTCAAAAGGTTTTTATAAGATGAAATTTCATATTTATAATTATAAGAATAATGATGAGTTTAAATTTTATGTGGAGGATTTAAGAAATCCTGTACAAGATTTTAAAACAAATAAGAAAGATAATGATAATATAATAGTCAATCTTTAAAAAAGTATATTTATTAGTATTAATGAAAACTCAGTTTTAGTTTTTTGATTTCTCCAAAGTATTTAAGGCTGAGTTTTTATTCAAAGTTAATAATAACAGGGGCTTTTTTATGTATTTATTTTTTAGGATATAGTACTATAATATAAATAAAAAAGATGCAAAATTAATTATTTAGCATAGGGATAATTGCATTTTGATACTTAATTTTGCATCTAGGGCTTGTTAATTGGGAAATAATTTTTTATGCCTTTTTTAAAGCTTTCTCAGACTCTAGGTAAATAATAACCTTATTATCCATAGGATCACTTATATCTAAGCTTAAGTAACCTTCATTTTCATTTAATTGTGGTCTTTTATTTAAGATCTTAAATACTCTTAAAAATAAATCAGAATCACCTTTTATACACCAGTTAAATTTTTTATTATCTCTTTTTGTTTCTGGTATTCTTGAAAAAGCTTTATCATTTTGATAAAACATAATTGTTTTACCATCTTTTACATATTCTATAAAATTATTTTCTGAGTAAGCTGTTTCTCTTAAGCCTAATAAATCTGTATAAAAATTTTTAATCTTTTCAACATTATCACAGATATTTAGGTAAACAGGATTGTTAAGACTCAATGTTTTTTGTTCCAAGTCACAATCATCAGAAAGCATAAAAAAACCTCTTAAAAATAAATATTAAATTTTAAAATATTAAATTGTTTGAAAATACTACAATTTATAGTATTTAGTTAGTCTTTCTTGATCTGGATTATCTTTTTCATCTTGATAATACATTTCAATTAGTTCTATTCTTTTTTCTTGTTCAAAATGAGCATATACAACCTTAATACCTGTTTTTGCTCCCTTTCCCTTCATCGCTCTACAAGCAAATTTGAATGCTTCATAAATTTTACCTGTTTCTTTATTAAGGGTTTTAAGAATTCTTACTCCTTCATTATCTACTTTAAGAACATGATAAAGCTTCAAGGCAGTCTCAATAAACACCTTTAAGTCTTGACCTAAAGTTTCAAACTTTTCAGTTAGCGATAATACATCGTTTTCAAATTCTGGTACAAACAATATATCATGAGATATATTATTTATATTTTTTTGCAGAATAGGGAGTGCTTCTATAGAAGACAGACTCATAATCTATAACCTCTCCGTCATCAGTTGTTAGCCATGGTACATCATTATGTGAATAATCACTAATTTGACCTGCATTCATGTCTGAAAGCCGATTTAATACGTCATCAATCACTTCTATTTCATTAGCTTTAAAAATTGACAGATCAGGTTTCCTCAAAGGTAAATACTTTGTTTGAGGATAGCTGAAATAATTACTCTCAATTTTCTCTATATCCTTTTCTAAGGACATCCTGTCAACTATCTTTTTAAATTCGACAGGAGTCGGTCCATAATGGTTTTTGATATAACAAGCACCTACAAGCTGATTTTCATATCTTTCATAAAAATCAAAATCTATAAAATATAATAACTTATAGATGACTGTTTCTCCAACATTTGATTTTGAACCAACCTTATTTAGGATATAAATAAAAACCTCTTTGAATTTATCTAAGTTCTTCTGAGGAACATTTATCCTTAGCTCTACAGTATCTTTAACCTTCTTTTTGGTTTCTGGTAAAACCACTACAGGTTCTTTTTCAAGATCAAGTAAAGAATTAACAGATAAATTAAATACCTCAGATAAACTGATTAACTCATCAGCGGAAACCTTACGATCACCTGTTTCTATTTGGGATATTGTAGGTCGTGAAACTCCAAGTATAAGAGCAAGTTTTTCTTGACTTATACCAGAAGATTCTCTAATCTTCTTGATTTTATGACCTAGTTTTTTATATATTTCACTCATAATAATTAATATACATCATGTAAAATAAACTGTCAATATTGTGATAAATTTTCTTACCTAATTTTTGTTAGATATTTTATCAAAATTAATTTTACTAGTTATTAAAAGCTTGATAGTATTAACTATGTTATAAATAGCTTATTTAATAGGTATTAAAAAATTATGCTTAAAGGTAATATTTCAGGTGGTAGAGCTTTTAAATCATTAAAAGGTGTAAAAATTTCTGGAAGTGCAACAGCTTTTCCAGAGCCATTAAAAACTCCAATGGGTTTATTAGAAGAGATTAGTAATGAAGATATTTTTAAAATGCTTCTAGGTGAAAATTATCATGAAAAACTTAAACATATGGGAATGGAAGCAGATTATCCTGAGAAAGTAACAGGTTTAAAATATAGAAGATGGACTCACTTAATTGGAACACCTACAAATCATGAAGAAGAAAATATGACTCATTTAGGTATCAAAGCAGGTAATGCATTATTTAAAAAATTAAATATCTCACCTGATGAGATTGATATGATTATTGTTTCTTCTACTACTCCTCATAAAACAACTACATCAAGTGCTTGTGCTATTGCTGATGGTTTAGGAGTAAAAGCTCCAAGTATGGATATGAAATCTGGTTGTAGCAGTTGCCTATATTCTCTCTTAAATGCTGTTATGTATGTAAAAGCAGGTTTTGAAAAAGTTTTACTTATAGCTTCTGAAACCCCCTCTAAATATGCTAATCCTCAAATAAAAGAAACAGTAATGGGTGTTGGAGATGGTGCAATTGCTATATTATTAGAGCCAACAGAAGAAGACACAGGTATTATAAGTGGTTTTTTAGGTTCAGACGGAGATCTAGGGAAATTAGTCCAAACCCCTGGTTTATTACCACCAACCCATAATGCAATTGATGATAATTTATATAAATATCAGGGTGATTCAAATGCTTTAAAAGAAGCAGTACCTATCAGATATATTGATTCAATGATTCATGCTTTAAAAATAGCTGAATTAAATATCTCTGATATTGATTTATATATACCACACCAAGTAAATAGATACTTAACAGTAAAAGTCGCAGAAAATCTTGGAATACCTACAGAAAAACAATATTACAATTTACATAAATATGCAAATTTGGCAGGTGCTGCTGTATTAGTTGCATTACATGATGCTATTGAAGAAAATAAAATTTCAACTGGTAGTATTGTTGCAATGAATGTTGTGGGTGGTGGATTAACTTGGGGAGCAATACTCTGGAAATTTTAGATTAATTTTAGATTTAAAGGGCTTTGTTGCATGATTTAAAAAAGGTCTATACAAGATAAGAAAAATCTATTACCTTGTATAGAATGAAAAAATCAAGATATATAATAACAAATTGGTCAGAGTATAACAAATCTCTAAAGAATAGAGGTAGGTTCAATTTTTGGTTTACAGAAGATATAGAGAAATACTGGTATGATGCTACAGGAGAGACTTATTACTCAGATATAGCAATAGAATTTTGTTTAACAATAATGTCAATTTATCATCTAAAATTAAGGAGTGTTCAAGGCTTTCTAGAATCAATATTTAAGATGTCAAAAATATATTTAGAAGTGCCAGATTATTCAACAATTTGTCGTAGGAGACAAAAACTTAATTGTAATTTAGGAAAAGTTAGTTCATCAGATAATATTCATGTAGCAGTGGATTCAACAGGAATCAAGATATATAGAGATGTGAGTGGAAAGTGAAGATGCATGATTTTTCAAAGAGGAGAACATGGAGAAAACTTCATATAGGAGTAAATGAATCAACAGGAGAAATATTAAGTACTAAAGTAACAAGCTCATCAATAGTAGATAGTGCAATGTTTGAAGAAGTATTATCAGATATAAAGTCATCAATAAGATGTGTATCAGCAGATAAGGGTTATGATAAGAGAAAATGCTATGATATATTAATAGAAAAAGGAATAAAGCCTATTATTGATATAGTGGACAATGCAGTTTATTGGTCTATTAATCACCCAAGAAATGAGAATCTATATTTTATAAAGACTTATGATAAAGAGACTTGGAAACAGAATTCTGAATATCATAGAAGGAGCATATCTGAGAATGTATTTTTTAGGTATAAAACTATATTTGGAGAGAGTCTTAAATCTCGTAAATTTGAGTCACAAACAAATGATATTATTATTCGATGTAAAATGTTAAATAAAATGTTTCAGGATTGTAAACCCATATCTGTTAAGATTTGTTGAGATAATCAAAATTAAAGGACAAACTCTTTCTATATTTTATTCATGCAACAAAGCTGATTTAAAGGTAAATGGAACTTTTTATGGATATAAAAAATTTAAGTAAAGACAAAATAGAAAAAATAATTGAAATATTTTTAAAAAAAAGCAAAAGAAGCACAGAGATATTAAAGCTCGAAGAACTACCTTCTGATAATAAAGGTTTATACTCTTTGATAACAAAAGATAATGAAAACTATGTAATTTGTATATATGGAATTAATGAAAATACACAACAAGCTATCTATTGGATGGATAGAGTAACATATTATGGAAAAATACAAGAAGTTTTTACTGATGAATATTTAACCGTAATAGTGTATTCTCGTGGAGAAAAATACCAGAATGAGTATATAGTTAAACATTATAATCAAAACTCTGGTTACCCTATGACTGAACTTATTCCACAAAGTGAATATAATGAAAGAATCGAAACACTAAAACAAGTTTTTATAAAGGTAAGTTAATTGGAAAATATATGAGTCAAATTAAATTTAATTTTATAAATATATCAACATTGTATATTTATTAGTAAAATATTTAAATAGGTATAAAAACTTTTTAGTATTTTATGGATAAAATTATAAGTTCAGCTTTACCTAGTATAATTCTTTTGTCTATAGTTTGGACTATACTTGCTACTGCATTATTTTTTATTAGATACCAAGTAAAAAAAGAAGAAAATAATATCAAAAGTTTAATAGATGAAAACGAAAAAGAGTCTTTATCAAGAGAAATAGATGATTTAGCTGTTTATGTTTCTAAGTTACCAAGATCAAAAGAGATTATAAAAGAATATAGAAACGAAGAGAAAGAGTAAGTTTTATATATCTAAGATTATATAAAACTAGATATACTTATTTATAAAATAAATAGTAAAATTTAGAGCATAGAATATTATAAAGTAATTATTTAAATAATACACCTTTTAAATTCAATTTTATTTAAGTATATCAAGAATTATACGTCAAATTATTTTTGAGATAATAATTTATTCCAATCTTCTTCAGCTTTCGTAAGTGCATCTTTTGCTGTTAACTGACCTAAAAAGGCCTGTTGAAAATATTGATCAAATGATTTACTTAATTCTGACCATTTATTAACTTGAGGCAGCAATACAGTTCCATTTGTGAGCTGTTCTGCACTAATTTTTCTTGCTTCTTCATCTAATGTTGGCTTTGCAGAGAGTGTTGTAAAATAATTATCTTTAGTAGCTTCTGTAATTGAAGGAAGTATTGTAACTATTTTAGAAAAACTTAATTGATTGTCTTTATTAGTAATAAATTGTGCAAATTTTACAGCTTCAGGTTTATTTTTACTACTTTCAGGTATTACAAGATTCATAACTCCTACACCTATTTTTTTTGCATCACCTGTTAACTGTGGAGCAACTCCAATACTAGAAT
Source organism: Candidatus Sericytochromatia bacterium (assembly GCA_046328075.1). Lineage (GTDB taxonomy): Bacteria > Cyanobacteriota > Sericytochromatia > UBA7694 > JACMQJ01 > JAXLXG01. The sequence goes on along the minus strand of JAXLXG010000015.1, from coordinate 64,600 downwards.
AAAGTTGAGGTGCATTCTGTTTTATTATATTTAAAAATTGAGGCCCAGAAAGTAAAACAGCTGTTTCTCCTGCTTGAAATTTATCTATAGCTTCTCTATGTCCATTGGTTATTGAATCCTTTGGAATAATACCTTTTTTAGATAAATCAATCCAATAACTAAGAAATTTTTCGGCATCAGGAGTATTAAACTCAGCTTTGGTGTTATCAGATGATACCAAATTAATACCTTGCTGAGACATAAACTCTAAAAATTTTCCTGAGTCTGCAAAATTTGGCATATAAATGTATTTACCTGTTTTAGCTTTAACTTTAGAACCCATATCTAATAATTCAGAGAAACTTTGTGGTGCTTTTTCAATACCTGATTTTTTTAATAAATCTTTGTTATAAATGGTTATAGCTGTTGATAAATACCAAGGAAAACCATAAGTTTTACCAGAAAAAGTTGAGGATTTCCAAATATTAGGCAAATATGAGTTTTTAATATCTGGTTGGACAAGAGGCTCTAAATCTGCTAATGCTCCTTCTTCTGCAAGTTTTGATGTAAAAGATGGATTAAGATTTACAATATCAGGAGATTTACCACCAGCAATACTAGTTAATGTTTTTTGTTCAATTTCTTTTGATGGTAGATCTACCCATTCTATTTCAATATTTGGATTCTGCTTTTTGTAATTATCAATTAAACCGTTCATATAGTCATTAAAAGTTGGCTTTAATTGCATTGTCCAAAGTTCTAATTTGTTGTTATTACCAGTACTTTCTGTTTTGTCACAGGAAGTTAAAGATGAAATTCCTAAAATTGTAGAAAAAAGTGTAATAATTATTTTTTTATTATTCATAAAATCCTATTTTTAAAGTTAAATTCTATATGAAATTAAATTTTATCATGTTTAATTATCTGCTGTTCAAACTTAATTTATTAAAAAATAAAATCGTAGAAAAATTATTTGATAATCTTTTATGTTAGAATACATTGTATTAAATTATGTTAAGTTTGGAGTAAATAAAAATTATGAGTAAAAACAATGAGTTTAAAGAAAATAAAGAAATTATAAATAGCCTTAATATAGAGTCAAAGCTTGATAAAGTAAATATTATTGAGCAATTACCTATTTCTTCTACAGTAAAAATTAATAATCCATCAGAAGAAATTAAAATTACTATAGATAATATAACAAATGTAGGTGAAGATAAAAAAGAGATTCTTCCTGAAGTTGTTGTTGAAATAAATGCATCTGAACCTGTTATAGAAGAAGTAAAAATAAATGTAATTAGTAAAGAAAAAACTGGTAACACAATACAAGATTTGAAAAACGAATTTTTAAAAAGTGAGCCTGTAAAAAAATTAGAGAATATGGTTGATGAATTAAGAAAAGATTTTGAGAATATATCTATTGTTGATGTATCAAAGAAAAAATTTGAAAAGATGAGTAATTCAGGTAATCCAATTAAAGAAGTTTTTGAAAAAGCTGTCTCAATGAGCCCTGTGTCTGTAGATTATATAGAAGATAAAGCGTTTGATTCTTTGATAAAACTTGGTGGTGGTTTTATTGCTGTGACAAGTTTAGCTTCTAAAACATTTGCAGGGGTTAGTGAAAAAATTATAAATAAATAGAAATATTAATTTTAGAGAATTAAACAAAAACAGATATTTTTGCTAATTTAGTTTAAAAATATCTGTTTTATTGTTATTTATTAACTCTTATTAGGGAAATATAATGAATTTTAAAGTAGATGAATATTTAAATAAAGACAATAAATGGAAAGAAGAACTTGATAAAATTAGGGAAATAGTTCTTGGTTGTGGGCTAATAGAAGAATTTAAATGGGGAGTTCCTTGTTATGTATTTGAAACAAAAAATATAATTTTATTAGGTAAATTTAAAGATTATTGTTCTATTAGTTTTTTTAAGGGTGCTTTATTAAATGATAAAGAAAATATTTTAAGTAAAGTAGGTAATAACACTCAGTTAGTAAGAATAATCAAATTTATAAATATTGAACAAATAAATAAACTTGAGTCTATATTAAGAGATTATATATATAAAGCTATAGAAATTGAGAAATCTGATATTCAATTCAAATTTAAAGAGACCTATGAATTTATAATTCCAGAAGAATTACAAAATAAATTAGAGAGTGATATTTTATTTAGAAATGCTTTTCAAAATCTAACAGAAGGTAGAAAAAGAGGATATTTGATTTATTTTTCTGAAGCTAAACAATCAAAAACAATACAAGACAGAATTAATAAATATAAACAAAGAATTCTTGATGGGAAAGGTTTAAGAGATTGTATTTGTGGATTATCTAAGAAAATGCCTCAATGTGATGGTTCACATAAACTAAATAATTTAAATAAAACCTAAAAAAAATAACTTAACTTTGTCACAATTATTTATAATATCTATTTTTTCTATAATGATTGTGATAAAATTAATTTATTATTAGTTTAAGATTTACACAAGAAAAGATTATTTAAGGAGTTTAGACTAAATGTCTAACTTAGATTTTAATTTTAAAAATTCTATAACAGGCTCTAATACTGTTAATAAATCTAATGTCTTAAATAATTCCTCTCTTAATAAACTAGAACAAACAAAAGAAGCTATAATACCTAACAATTTAAAAGCTACAGATTTATTAAAACAAAATAATAAAGATGAAAGCCAAGTTTTTAATACAAATAATTCAAGAATTTTAAATAAAATATCAAATAAAGAAATGCTTTCTTCACAAGGTTTCTTAAGAGCATCTCAACCTTATATTCAAGAGCCTTCATTAGAAGTATTAGCAAATACAAAGTCTACAAAAAATAAAGAAAATAAAACTATAAGCCCTGTTGTTAATAAACCAAAAGCTCCAAGCCAAGCAGAATTATTAAAAGCTAGATTTGATGAAGATACAGTAAAAACTATTACTAAGTTTTCAGAACAAAATATAGCTCCTTATTCTAAAGAATATGTTTGTAGTCTTGGAAATGCAATTATTACAAATACCTCTTTAATTAACGATATTGATTGCTCTAAAGGATTAGATAAAACACCATTTATTTTAGCTACAGATATTTTTGATGATGAAAAAGTAAAAAAAGATCCTGAATTAAAATCTAAAATATCAAATTTCATGAATTTATTAGGTAGTTCAGATAAATTAGCTTTATTCTCTCTAAAAAGTTTGCTTGATAGAAAACCTCCTATTTCAGATGAAACTACAAAAAATATTTTAGATAAATTAACTTCTATGTTAAGTAATACTTATGATTCAAGAATAGGAAATTCAAAAGATTTTGTTATTTCTGTTCTTAGTGATGTTGCAAACCCTTCTAATATTTCACAAGAAAGTATTGGTACTTGTGCTGGTACAAGTGTTCAAATTCAGTTTGCAATAAGAAATCCTATAGAGTATTTAAAAATGGCAGAATCTTTAGCTAAAAATCAACCTTATACTACAATTAAAGGTTTTTCTGTATCTCCTAATTTTACTTTTTCAAATGAAGGTGGTACTAATCATGATACCAGAAGGACAATTTCAGCTAAGTTAATGCAAAATGCAATTATGGATTATGCAGATGCAGAAACAAGAAATTTTGATAGTTCAAAAAAAGATGAAGGAATAACAACAACACAAACAGTAAAAGCTTTAAATGAAATAGTTGGTCTAAAATTAGAGAATAATTATACTTGGAACTACACACCAGCTCAACTTATGGATTTTATGATTAAGTCTAATCCATCATATGATAATCCTGTTGAAATATCTTTATCTTATGAACCAAATGGAAGAGATGCAATACATTCTGTCAATGTAGTTTCAATTGCAAATAATAATGTTGTTATTGTTAATCCTTGGGGTAGAGAAGAGACATTTCCTGTTAATGAGTTACAAACAAGACTTTTATCTGTGAGTTATTCAGATAATATAGATAAAGGTATTAAAGAGGTTAATATTAATGATAGATTAGTAAAAGCTAAAATTTCAAATGATGAAACAAAAGCTGATATTTTAAATAAAATGACTATAGGAACAAAATTTGAAATTATTCAAGATGTATTAGCTCCTTGGGATGGTCAAAAATTTGCAGTTAAAGATAATTTGTCTGAAACAGATAAAAAGATGATTTTAAATATCTTGGATGAAATTTCTCAAACGGGTGGAATAGCACAAAATAAAGCATGGTATCCAAGAATAAAACATTTTTGTCCTGATATAAATATATTTTTATCACGTTTAGATAATAATACAGAACAATTTACAAGAGTAAAAGAAAGACTCTTAGCACTTAATTAGAAAAAATATACTAGGATTTTAGAATATGTCAAAATTTTATGAAAAACATTTATTTATTTGTACATCTGGTAAAAAATGTCCTCAAAAAATAAATACAGAAGAAATACAAGTTTATATGAAATCAAAAATAAATGAAAAAGGACTTGGAGAAAAAATTAGAGTAAATAAATCAGGTTGTTTAGGATGGTGTGAATATGCACCTGTAATGGTTTGTTACCCAGAAAGTACTTGGTATACGAATTTTAATTTAGATGATGCCGATGAAATAATAGAATCTCACCTGTTAAATGATAAACCTGTTGAAAGATTAAAGTTTAAAAAGTAAAAATTTTATTGTATAGCATTATTCACTAACAGTTTTTTTATCAAAATTTCTTTTTAATATAGGATAAGAAAAAATGGCACTAAGTATTATTAATGTTCCAAGATAAAACCCTGTATTTAATTCTTTATTTTCTTTAAAGATAATAATAGCTAAAATAATTCCATATATTGGTTCAAGATTTACTGCAAATGTTGATGCAAATGCTGATATATGTTTTAAAGCTTTTAAAGAAAGCATAAAAGGTAATGTAGTACAAGCTAAAGATAAAATAATCATATATATTAAATCTTGAGTTGTTGGAATTAACCTTGTATCAGGAAATACTTTTAAATAAAATGGTATTATAAGGCTTAAGAATAAAAAACCACTTCCTAATTCTATAAATGTAATACTTGTTGTATCTGCTTTTGAAACCATCTTTTTATTTAAAATAGTAAAAATTGATGATGTTAGAGCTGCTAATATACCTAAGATAATTCCTGTTAAATAGAAGCTTGTAAAAAAGAATATTAGATAAATTCCAGGGATAACCATTAGACCAAGTAATATTTGATAGGACTTAATTTTTTGCTTAAATACTAAAGGTTCTACAAATGATGTTAAAAGTGATGCTGTAGATAAACAACTTAAAGCAACTGAAACATTAGAATATTTTATGGAGCCATAAAAACATATCCAATGAATACAAATCAAACAACCAATTAAAGATAATCTGATAATATTTTTTAAATCAACCTTTTTTAAGTTTGAAATTATCTTTGGAAAAAATAGTAAACTAATACAAGTAATTAAAACTCTAAGCCAAACTAATGGAAGTTCTCTTAGAGTTATTAATTTGCCTAATATAGCAGTAAATCCCCAAAGAAATACACAAATATGTATTTGTATATACGCTTTTTTTTGTTCATTCAAAATTTATTATATTGCTTCTCTTGAAGCTCCTCTTTTTAAGGCATCAAGGTAAACAACTAAAACTGAAACATCAGCAGGTGTAACACCTCCAACTCTTGAAGCTTGTCCTATTGATTGAGGTTTTATTTTAGTCAATTTATCCATACTTTCTCTTGAAAGTGCTTTAATTGCATAATAATCTAAATTTGAAGGAATAGGCATATCCTCTAGCTTTTTAAATTTATTTATTAATTGACTTTGTCTGTCTATATAACCTTCATACTTTACTTGTATTTCAATTTGTTCAGCAGCTTCTCTACTTATTTTTATATCTGAAGGTGATATTTCATTTATCATTTCATAGGTTACATTTTGTCTTCTTAAAAATTCTAATAAAGAAGATGTTTGATGTAATTCATAACCACTTATTTCTCTAATTCTTTGTTTAGTTTCTTCATTAGGGTTAATTCTTGTTTTTGATAATCTTTCTAGTTCTAACTCAATTTCTCTTGATTTGGAAGTAAATTTAGAATATCTTGAATCATCAACTAAACCAATTTCACGCCCTAAAGGTGTTAATCTTAAATCTGCATTATCTTGCCTGAGTATAAGTCTATATTCAGATCTTGATGTTAACATTCTATATGGTTCATTAATATCTTTAGTTACTAAGTCATCAATTAGAGTTCCTATATAAGATTCGGATCTTTCCATTGATACATAGCTCAATTCATTGATATGTCTAGCAGCATTTATTCCTGCTATTATTCCTTGTGCAGCTGCTTCTTCATAGCCACTTGTTCCATTAATTTGACCAGCTGTAAATAATCCTTTTACGTGTTTTGTCTCTAACCAAGGATAAAGTTGTGAAGCAGGTATATAGTCATATTCAACTGCATAAGCAGGTCTTAACATTTCAACATTAGCCATTCCTGGAATAGTCCTTAGCATCATTAATTGAACATCTTCAGGCAAACTTGATGACATACCTTGAACATATAATTCATTTGTAAAAATACTTTCAGGCTCAATAAAAATAGGATGCTGGTCTCTATCTGGAAACCTTACAACTTTATCTTCTATTGAAGGGCAATATCTTGGCCCAATGCCTTCAATTACTCCACTATAAATAGGAGAACGATCAAGATTTGCCATAATAACTTTATGTGTTTCTGTTGTTGTATTTGTTAACCAACATGGGGTTTGTTCTTTTTCTACACCTTTAGTATCAAAAGAGAAAAATTTAACAGGTGTTTCGCCTTCTTGTATTTTCATTTTATTATAATCAACTGTTTTTGAATCTACTCTTGCTGGAGTTCCTGTTTTTAATCTACCAAGTTTAAAGCCTTGTTGTAATAAACTATCAGATAATCTTTCCGCAGAAGCTTCACCTGCTCTACCAGCAGAATATGAACGTAAACCTACATGACATTTACCTTTTAAAAAGGTTCCTGTTGCTATAACTAAAGACTTACAACGATATTCCATTCCTAAATTACTTACAATACCTGCAATATGTCCGTCTTCTACTATTAATTCATCTACCATTACTTGTTTAATATCAAGATTTGGTTGTGATTCTAAAACTTGCCTCATAAACATACTATAAAGTTTTTTATCACACTGTGCTCTAAGAGATTGAACAGCAGGGCCTCTTGATGAATTTAACATTCTTATTTGTAAATATGTTCTATCTGTGACTTTTGCCATCTCACCACCAAGAGCATCAAGTTCTCTTACAAGATTTCCTTTTGCAGGCCCTCCAATAGAAGGGTTACAAGGCATCCAAGCTATTGTATCAAGATTTATAGTAACAACTAATGTTGAACAGCCTAAACGAGCTGCAGCTAAACCTGCTTCACAACCAGCATGACCCGCACCAATAACAATGACATCATATTTTTTAGGGTAAAGTGTACGATAATAATTAGAATTACTCACTTTTATACTCCTGCTTATTTTTATTCCATTTTTTCACATTAAGAAGAAAATTATATCATTAGAGTATAGTCATTAATCACAGTTCTTAACTATTTTTTAATAGCTGTATAATTTTATTACATATAAGAAATATAAACATTTGTGTTGAGGTTTTATTTATGAAAAAAATATTATTAGCAATTACAATATTTATATCTAGTTGTAATACTTCTAATAATACAAATATAATTCCTAAAAGTTCTTCAGAAATATTACCAAGCCCAATATCAAGTAATACACAAACTGATTTGAATAATGTTGAATCTAGCTCAAAAGATGAAGATATTTATAGTCAAGATGGAAATTATATAAATTGTGGGACATTAGAGGAAAACTTAAAAAAAGTATCAATGACTTGTCCTACAAATATTAGTGCTAATAAAGATTTTGTTTATTTTACTAATAGCACTTTCTACTTATCAAATGCTTTTGGGGTATCATATGAAGTTGTTCCACCACACAATTGTGATAAATTAAATGATAAACTATCTAGTTGGCAAAAAAAATTATCTTTTATATACAAAATAGATCAGAATAAGAAATTAGATATTTTCAGAGATAATACTAATAAACCTTTATACTCTTGTAGTGAAGGGCATTGGGGGACAATACAAACAAATTCATTAAATGAGTTATTTATTAGTAATAAAAAATATTCAAATGGTTTTATTTCTGAAATTATTAAAGATCCAACTACTAGAGATGAAAATAACTATGACTATAAAGTGTTTAATAATGAAGTATATTTTAGATACATAAATTACAATGAATATAATCAAAAGTATATGCTAAAAAAAAATATAGATGGAAAAGAGAGTATAATTCTTAGATATTTGTCACCATATTCAAAATATATTGTTTATTATAATAATCTATATATTTTATCTTATGATTTAGAAAAAACATTTAACTTTAAAATTATTCAGTTTAAATTAAATAATAATCTAGAAAAAGAAATTAATGAAAATAATACCCAAATAATAGCAGAGTTAAAATCAATAAGAGATAAAAACTTTATAAACTCTAATGTAGATAGATATAAGATGGAAGACTATATCTATTTCATGGGAGAGCATATAACAGATTTCAAAGTTAATTCCAAAGGTGAATTATTTTTTACAGATGTTTTAAGAAATCTGATTTGGAAAGTTATACCAAATGAAAATAAAGTTGTTGTTCCACACGTTTTTGCAGGTAGTTCTACAGTTGGTTTTAAAGATGGTAATGGTGAAGAAGCTAGTTTTTATTATCCTTCCTCTATAACTTTTGATGAAAATGACAATATGTATGTTGCTGATTCTGGTAATAATGCAATTCGTAAAATAACATCTGATGGTACTGTAACTACTTTTTATTCAAATAAATAAAATTATTATAGGTTTAGTTATGTTCTTAAGATGAAAAAGGTTTTAATCTATTTAGTTTTGGTTTTAATAGATAAAATATCTTTTTCTTCTTCTCTTTGTACTTTTTACTTCTTTTCCTTTTGTCATTTATTTTATGCTTTTTGTTAGATTAGTCCAAGCTAAACCATCAGTATTTTGACCATAAAGATAAACACTCCAATGTAAATGAGGCCCTGTTGAACGTCCTGAACTTCCTATATAGCCTATAGTTTGTCCTTTTTTTACATAGTCTCCTTCTTTTACAACTATTTTATTAAGATGCAAGTAAGCAGAAGAAACACCCAATCCATGATTAAGAAAAACTATATTTCCATTAGAATTATACTTTGAAAAATATTTAGCTAAGGTAACATTTGCATTATTTATAGCTTTTATTGGATAACCAAAAGGTGAAGCAAAATCAACTCCCCCATGATAACCATTACGCTTTCCATTTAAATATCTTTTTATACCATATAAAGAACTTACTCTATGTGGTACAGGTAATATAAAAGGACTATCCCATAACTGTTTATCTGTAATAATTTGTTTAGCATCTTCAACTAAAGCTTCTTCTCTTTTTATTTTTTCTTCTTCTTCTTTAGATAATTTAGGTTTGTAATAAGTGATTTTTTGAGAACTAAAGTAATTTTTTAATACTTTGAGGTTTATTTCAGATTCTATCTTCTCATTGTTTAAAAGTTTTATAGTATAGGTTCCCTCTTTAGTTTCAGGATGTATAGGAATAAAAACTTTCTTAGATAAAACCTTATACTTCTTATTATTAAATTCTAAGTAAGCATTTTCAATATCATTTTGAATTATTGAAACTACAATTTGTCTACCTTGATAAACTTTATCAGAATAAAGATTTAATTTTGGAGTAATTTTATAACTAATAGCAGGTCTATCTTTATCTACTTCTTTTATCTCATTCTCAGCATTTGAATAATTTGTATCCAATAAAAATATTGTTAATATTAATAGTATTCTTGTCATAATAAACCTAAATATAAAAATTTTATTATAAATCATAATAATTTTTCAATAGAAATTTCTTTTAAAATTCTATCTATATCTTCTCTTTTACAAAAACCTGCTGTTTCTGTTAATGTATTAGCTGTTCCTGTTGCTATACCATATAATCCAATATCTAAAATATTTTTATTTTCTGTTAGAGCATATATCATACCTGCTAAAAATGAATCACCAGAACCAACAGAGTTAACAACTTTAATTTCAGGAGGAACTAAATGGTATATTTCAGACTTATTACCAATAATACAACCTTTATCCTCTAAAGTTACTACCGCTATTTGGCAATAATGTGTTAAAAAATGTATAGCTTTTAGATAACTTTCTACAGAATCTAAACTAAAACCTAATAATTCTTCAGATTCTTGTTGGTTAGGTTTTATAATATATGGATATGCTCCTAAACCTTGTTTTAAATGCTCTCCACTTGCATCAAGAGCTGTAATTAAATTATTTTTTTTACATATTTTTATTAATTGATAATATATATTGTTTGGTAAAGATTTAGGTACACTTCCCGCCATTACAGCTATTTTACATTTTTTACTTAAAAAGTCTACTTTTTCGAGAAACTCTTTAAGCTCATTGTTATTTATAAAAGGGCCATTTTCATTAATTTCAGTTATTTTATTATTAACCATATCCACTAAAGCTAAACAAAACCTATTATTATCTTTTATCTTTAAAAAATCATAATCAATATTATCTAACTCTAATAATTCTTTTAATCTTTCTCCTGATTTACCACCAATAAAACCTGTTGATAACGAATTTAAATTATATGCTTTTAAAGCTCTTGTAACATTTAGACCTTTACCTCCAGCCATTTCATAAGGTTTATCTATTCTATTTATTTTTTCTGCTTTAAAATTTTCAATTTTAGCTGTTTTGTCAATAGAGGCATTAAGAGTAATTGTAAGTATCATATATTATCCAAAACATTATATAAAGATGTTTAAAAGGCATATTTTAACACAATTTTGAAGCATAGAAAAATTATTATTTGTAAAATAGTTATATAAAAGGTTAAGTAAATATTGACATATTAATAAATTAGGCTTAATCTTTTTATAGTTTATTATTAATATTATTTGTCTTTAAAATAGATTTTTTATTAATAATTGTTTATTTAAATAATCAAAAATTATTCTAATTGTCTATTTATTCACAATTTTTATAATTTTATTCGATAATTTAAGATTAAAAAAAATTTATAGATATAATATAAATGATAGTAAAAAATAATGTTTGTTGGAAATATATAATAATATTTGTGGTTCTAATGGATAATTTTCAATTTATCTGAATTCAAAAGCTTCTATTTCTTGGTAATAAGCCATGAGTTCATAGATTGACATTTTATTAAATTAAAAGAGCCTTATAATACCGAAAGGTGTGTGATTTTTTGAAACAATTAGACATGGAGTTTGATTTAGATATTTTACATGATAAAACTGTAACAGAACTTTATGAGATAGCTAGAATATGTAATATACCTAGTTATAGGAAACTAAAAAAAGATGCTTTAGTAAAAGCTATATCAGAGTATTCTAGTAATCAAGTACCAGAAAAAGAAGTAGTAGAAGACGTTCAAGTTAAAGAAGAAGTCCCAGAAGTTAAAGAAGAGCATAAACCGTTTAAAAAACAACATCATAAACATGAAAGAAAACATCATGAAAATAAAGAACAAATAGAAGTATTTGAAGAAGAAAAAAAAGAAATAAATGCTGATAAACTTACTATAATATATGCTCAAGGTATACTTGAGGTATTACCAGAAGGTTATGGATTTTTAAGAGTTAAAGGATATTTACCTAGTACAGAAGATATTTATGTTTCACAAACTCAGATTAGAAAATTTAAATTACAAACGGGTCATGTTATAACAGGGCAAGTAAGACCTCCAAAAGACGGTGAGAAATATTATAGTATGGTAAAAGTTGAGATGATTAATGGTCACTCTCAAGAAGAATCTTATGTTTTAAGAGATTTTGATAATTTAACACCTGTTTATCCTCAAGAAATGATAAGACTTGAAAGTGAAGTAAATGTTGAAAATATGTCTGTTAGGGTAATAGATTTATTTTCTCCAATTGGTAAAGGTCAAAGAGGTTTAATTGTTTCTCCACCTAAAGCTGGTAAAACAACTCTTTTAAAAGCTATTGCAAATAGTATTTCAACAAACAATCCAGAAATTTATTTAATTGCTTTATTAATAGATGAAAGACCAGAAGAAGTTACAGACTTTAAACGTTCAATAAAAGGTGAAGTTGTAGCATCAACATTTGATGAATTACCTGAGAATCATGTTCGTATTACAGAATTAGTCTTAGAAAAATCAAAAAGACTTGTTGAACATGGTTATGATGTTGTAGTTCTTCTTGATAGTATAACTCGTATGGGTAGAGCTTATAACCTAATTATTCCTCCAAGTGGTAGAACACTTTCAGGAGGTCTCGATCCAAATGCAATGCATAGACCAAAAAGGTTTTTTGGAGCAGCAAGAAATATTGAGAGAGGTGGAAGTTTAACTGTTCTTGCAACAGCTCTAGTTGAAACTGGAAGCCGTATGGATGATGTTATCTTTGAAGAATTTAAAGGTACAGGTAATATGGAGCTTAGACTTGATAGAAAACTATCAGAAAGAAGGATATTCCCTGCTATAGACATAAAGCAATCTGGAACAAGAAAAGAAGAACTTCTACTCGGAAAAGAAGCATTAAGAAAAGAATTAATTTTAAGAAGAACTTTAGATTCTGGAGATACAGCAGAAATTGCCGAATTTATTATAGATAGATTAAAGAAAAGCAAGACAAATACAGAGTTTTTAGCTTCAATCGTAGATAGTGGAAATTAATTAATTTATTAACTTAACAGAATTGTTATATATAACAATTCTGTTAAGTAATTTCAATATTATTGTAAATATTAATAAGAGCTATTGATAAGAAGTTCTTTTTTTTATATCATATTAAAATAGCCATTTTATATTAGTATTATAATTTAGGTTTTAAACCTATAATTTTAGTAAATTCAATTAGTGATTTATTACTTTGAAATAATAAAATTTGTATAATAGTATTATTATAATAAGTGATAAGTAAAAAGTGAGAAGACTTAATTAAATAACTAAACTTTAATTACTAATGAAGAAATTAATTAATTTTGCTTAACTACTTGTTTAAAACAATTAAGTATAATAATGTCTTAATTTGAATTTATTGTCTATATCTATAAAAATTTAGGAGGAACTAAATGGGTTCATTTGACCAAGGTATGGCGGGGATGGTATCCCTTAGAGCTGTTAATGAATGGATAGGTGTAATTAACAGTAACTTGGGTGGTTCTAACAGAACAGCTTATAAAGCAACTCGTGTATCATTTGGTGGTGGTGTTGCTCAAGTTGTCAGAGATCCTAGACAAGATTCAAACGGTATTCAGATACCTGATTCAACATTAGTAATTCAACATACAAGACTTGATTTTTCTCAAGGTACTATTATTCAAGATGGAGAATTAACTCACTTAGCAATAAGTGGAGATGGTTTCTTTGCTGTCTTTAATGGTAATGATCCCGCACCAGGATATTTTGATACAAGTACAAATGCTTATACTGGTACTGCTCTAACTCTAGCTCAAATAAATGGTTCACATAAGGATAGTATTTTCTTTACAAGAGATGGTGATTTTAGATGGACTGTTTTTGGTAACGGTCAGACAATTCTTACTACTGCAGCTGGATTTACAGTTTTAGGTCAAGATCCATTAGTAGCTGGTCAATTCCGTGCAATAAGTAGAATAGGAACAGGAGCAACATATGCTGCTACAATAAATACTGTTTCTGGAGCAAATAATTGTGTTTCTGTATTTAGATTTAACAATAATCAAGCATTAAAATTCTCAAAATATGGTTCTACTGTTTTTGATTCAGCACAAGCAGGAAATGCTGTTGCTGTAACAGATGTAGAAGTTATACAAAGTGGTCTTGAATCATCTAACGCTGCTTTAAATGATACTTTACCTGAATTATCATTAGCTCAAAAAATGTTCTCTGCTGTTTCTAAAATCATAAATGTACATAACAGTAATTTAGATACAGTTGTTAACCTTATAAGATAAATATTTTTAATGAAAAAAGGGAGTTCAAACCTGAACTCCCTTTTTTATTTTACACTTTCTTGAATTGAAGTTGTTGTATTTAAATAATTTGGAATAGATGAAGTTAATAAATATCCTGAAATTGTAATCATTGAACTAATAAACGCAATTATATAAAATCTAAAACTTACTTTTGTTTCTCTCCAACCTTTTTTTTCAAAATGATGATGTAAAGGACTCATAAGAAAAATACGTTTTTTAGTTCTTTTATAATATGAAACTTGAATAATAACTGATAATGTTTCTATTACAAAAATAAATCCAGCAAGAGGTAACCAAAGAGCATTATGACTTATGATTGCTAATGATGAAACTAATCCTCCTAAGGCTAAAGAGCCAGTATCTCCCATAAAAACAGAAGCGGGATAACTATTAAACCATAAAAACCCCAAACAAGTTCCAATACATACTAAACCTGTTGTCATACCTGCAATATACATAGGATCATTTGATGTAAGCATTATAATAAGAGGCAAAAGGCTTATTGCAGTAGTTCCTGCCGCTAAACCATCTAAACCATCAGTTAAATTAATAGCATTAGATGTTCCTGTCATTACAAAAATGATAAAAGGTATATAAAATACACTTATATCAATAGAATTACTTGTAAAAGGAATATTTAAATAAGTACCATGACCCGTGTTTACAAGATATAAACCAAATAATCCTGAAACTAACATCTGTAAAACCAATTTTAGCTTTGGGCGTAAACCATCATTTTTTCCTTTAATTACAATTAATATATCGTCAATAAAACCAACAAGAAAAAATCCTAAAATTGTTAATAATAAAACAATAATTTCTTGAGAAAAATTACAAAAAAATAAAGAAAGGATAAATATAGGAATAAAAATTGCAATCCCTCCCATTGTTGGTGTCCCTTCTTTTACTTTATGTTCAGAAGGTCCTTCAAGTCTTAAAGTTTGTCTTGCCTTAAACTTTTTTAAAGTATTTATTACATATGGACATATAATTAAAGTTGATATAAGACCTAGTAAAATATAAATTTGATATGTAAATAATAGATTTGTCATAGTATTCGCTTAATATTTCTAATTTAAAATTAATGAAGTTTTATTTATTTGTGTTACAAAACACAAAATATAAGTAAAAATATCACATTTTCCTTTAAAACTTACCTTTACACATAGTATAATTAATTTATATAAAAGTTAACCTTATAAGAAATTATCATTAAAAAATTTAATATTAGGTTTAATCTAAATTTATATTTAAAAAGATATTAATTTACGGAGTATATTTGAGTGAGTGATGTAAAACTTTTAAGTAGAGAGGAACAACTAACTGATAACTCAATTCCGGGCTTTAATTCTGTAGGACAAATTTTATGTTACTATAGAAAATTAAAAGGTATTAGTCTTGAGGATATTGAACGTAATACAAGAATTAATATAAAGTATTTGTATTTATTAGAGCAAGATATTAATGAATCAATGCCTTCACCTGTCTTTGTATATAGCTATATAAAGCATTTTGCAAAAGAAGTGGGTTTAGATGGTAATGAGCTTGTAAAATTATATCAAAGACAATTTGGTATTAATGATATTTCAAATCCCACATCTGATACAAATAGTAGTAAAATTGTTTTAGAACAATCTGATTCAGGTATTATGTATTTAGAGAAAGAAATATTAGATTTGAGTAATAATAATGGTAATGATAATCATGATTCATTAGACTTTGACAAATTATATAATGAAATGTCAAGTGATAATAATGAGTCTTTATCAGACACAGTAGCATCTCAGGAGATAAATAATATGCAAGTTCAAGAAGTTCATAATTTAGAATTACTTCAAGTTCAAGAGCCAGTTCCTGTTATGACTCAAGAAATTATAGATGCAACAAGTCAAGCAGAAAGAATAATTGTCAATGCAAGAAGAGAAGCAGATAGGATTTTAAGAGAGGCAAAACAAGAAGCAGGGCAACTAAGAGTAGAAGCTAAAGAATATGCAGAGTCTATACTTATGAATCTTGAAGTTGAACTAACTCAAGCATTAATACAAGTTAAGAACGGAAAAGACTTTATTAAAAGTCAAAGAAAAAAATAATAAAAAATAACTTTTTAGTAGAGCAGTATTTTTTACTGTTCTATTTTTTTATAAATTATAAACCAATTACTTTTGAAATTTTTTTATAAATTTCAACTGAAATAGTTACAAATACTCCATAAATAAGAATTCTTATCCAATCATCATTATTTAAAGGTATTGTTTTAAATATATCATTAAAAAACTTAAGATATATTATTGGTAAAGTCATTAATAATGAGAGCAAACAGGCAAATAATAAATATTTATTTTTATAGTATCTAATATTTATTACTGATTCAGTTAATGAGGTGCAGTTAAAACCATTAAAAATTCTGGCTATAATAAGAGTCATAAAAAATATTGTTGAAGAATGCTTACTATTTAAAGATGTATCGTTATTTAGACTAAGAATATATATTAATGTTAGAATAGTTCCTATTACAATACTTGTAATAATTGTAGACAAAATTGAATTATTATCCATTATTCCTTTATTTACATTTCTTGGGCTTCTTTTCATGATACCTTTTTCTGGTGGTTCAATACCAAGAGCAATAGCAACTAAACCATCCATAATAAAGTTAATATAAAGTATATTTATTGTATTAAGTGGAATTTGTAAATTAAGAAACAAAGCTGAGGTTAAACCTATAATTGTTCCTAAATTACCACTTATCAGAAAAACAAGATATTTTTTTATATTTTCAAAAATACCTCTTCCTTCTTCGACTGCTGAAACTATAGAAGCAAAATTATCATCAGTTAATACAATATCAGAAGCCTCTCTACTTACATCAGTTCCTGTTATTCCCATTGCTATACCAATATTGGCTCTTTTTAAAGCTGGAGCATCATTAACTCCATCTCCTGTCATTGCAACTACATAACCTTTATCCATAAAAGAGTTGACTATTCTTAATTTATGTTCAGGTGATATTCTAGCAAAGACTTCGGTATTTTCTATTATATTATTTAACTCTTGATTTGATAATTTTTCTATTTCAGACCCAGATAATGCATTCCCATTCTTTAAAATCCCGAGTTCTCTACCTATAGCCATTGCTGTTATCTTATGATCTCCTGTTATCATTACAGGTTTAATTTTTGCTTGATTACAAATTTTAATAGCTTCTTTTACTTCTGTTCTTGGAGGATCGATCATTCCAAATAGCCCTTCAAAAACCATATTTTCTCTTAGTTCACTAAAATCTTCTTGAATATTTGATTCTAATCTTTTTTCATTAGTACTTAAGGCTATAACTCGTAGGGCTTCATTTGCAAATTTATCATAAAATTCATTTACTTTATTTTTCAATTCATTATTTATTTCAACGATTTGTCCATTTAAGCGAATATATTTACATGAGTCTAATATAACTTCAGGTGCTCCCTTACTTATTCCAATAATTGAATTACTTGATTTATGAAATGTTGTCATTTTTTTAGCTTCAGATGAAAAAGGAATTTCACCTACTCTAAGATATTCTTTTTTTACAATATCAGATTTAATACCAGCTTTTTCTGCTGTAACAATTATTGCAGCTTCTGTTGGGTCTCCGAGAACATCCCAAATATTATTTTCATTAATAAGTTGAGAATCATTACATAAAACACCTGCTTTTAAAAGAAAATTTAACTCACTAAATAGTGTTATTATATTCCCATTTTTTAGAAAATCTCCATTTGGTTCATAACCTGCACCAGTAACATCAATTTCTTGATTGTCAATAAATATTTTTCTTATAGTCATTTCATCTTTTGTTAAAGTTCCTGTCTTATCTGTACAAATAATACTTGTAGCTCCAAGAGTTTCAACTGAGGGTAAAGTTCTAATTAAGGCTCTCTTTTTTACCATTCTTTTAACTCCTATAGCCAAACTAATAGTTACTACAGCAGGTAAAGCTTCAGGCATAAGAGCCACAGCTAATGATATTCCCCACATAACCATTTCATGCAATGAATATCCTTTAAATAATCCAATTACACTCATAGTTACAGCTAATAATATTGAAAAAATACCAAACCATTTACTAAGGTTATTAATGTTTTTTTGTAAGGGTGTTTGATTTGATTCTGTTTCTTGCAATAACTTAGCAATCTTACCAAATTCTGTTTTCATACCTGTACTAACTGCAATAGCTTTAGCTCTACCATAAGAAACAGTGGTTCCAGAAAAAAGCATATTTTTTCTATCACCTAATGGCAAATTATCAGAGTTTATTAATTCGGAGTTTTTTTCAACAGCTAAAGATTCACCAGTTAAAGCTGCTTCATCAACTTTAAGATTATTGGATTCTATTATTCTTGAATCTGCTGGTATTCTATCTCCTGCTTTGAGAGTAAAAATATCTCCTATGGCTAACTCAGAAGCTGTAATCACTTTTTCAATTCCATTTCTTATTATATTAGCATTTGGAGCAGACATTTTATTTAAAGAATCTATTGCTTTACCTGCTTGATATTCTTGAAAAAAACCAAGTATTGCAGCTAAAAAAACTATTATTAATATTGATATTGACTCAAGAGCTTCACCTATAAATATAGATACAATAGCAGCTATTATTAAAATAATGACTGCTACATTTTTAAACTGTTCTAATAATAAACTTAATATAGAATCTTTTTTTTCTGAGATAAGCTCATTTTTACCAAATTGCTCAATTCTTATTTGGCTTTCTTCTTCACTTAAACCATTATCTGAACTTTCAAGTTTTTTTATTGTTTCTTCTGAACTTATCTTGTACCAAATTATATTTTCTAAATCTTTAATATTTTGCATTAATATTCCCACATAAGTATTTAATAGTTATTAAGACCAAAAAATAAACGAATCTTATTAAGAAGATCATTTTTATGAGTATCTATTTTAGCAGTCTTTTCTTCATGTGTTAAATGACTTTTTGCTTCTTCTAATTCAGTTCTTCTTTTTGCTAAAACTTCAGCAACTATTTCTGCAATTTCTGGTCGTTTGTGTATAACTTCGTGGAAAACACCTTTATTTAATCTATAACACTCTACATTTGTTGAAGCAATAACTGTCGCAGATCTTTTTTCACCTGTCATTAATGACATTTCACCAAAAAAGGTTATTTCATTTAATTTCGCTATTTCATGTAAAACATTTTCGTCATCAGGTATATTAATAGAAACTGTACCTCTTGCTAATATATATAACCAGTGAGATTCCGCACCTATTTTTGTTATTATTTCACCTTTTTTAAATGGGGCATATTTTAATTGTGAAGCAATACTTTCAAGCTCCTCTTTTTCCATATAATTAAATAATTCTAAATGTTCAATTAACTCAATTCTTTTATTAATCTCTTCAAACTCTTTTTGTTCTGTATGTTGATTCGTTATAAGTAATGATTGAATTGGAATTGCAAGGTGAATATTTAATCTCATTAAAGCATTATAGATAATGATTCTTACTTCACTATCTGTTGGATCATCTGCTACTAAATCTGTTAACCAGTATCTTACTGCATATCTACAAGTACTTTCTTCAACCCCCATTACAATACAATTTATTTTAGGATTATCAGAAACATTATTTATTTTTGTTTGTCTTAAGGCTTTTTCAACGATTTCTATTATTTCAGAAGGAGAATATGAAAAATCTACATAAAAATAAACCCATCTACGCCATTGAGTTGGTTGATTTTCTCTTTTACCAATTATAAAAACAGGGCTTTTAACTAAATAACTATTAGGGATTATTACTGTTTCCCAGTTCCTTGTTTCAATTGCAGTATGCCTCCATCTTATTTCAACAACTCTACCATTTAATTTATCATCAATTTTTATCCAATCCCCTATTTTAATAGAGTTATCTAATTGAACAGATAAACCGCCCATTATATTAACTAATGCATCTTGTAATGAAAAACCTATTATAGCAGTGATAACAGCAGAAGTTGCTATTAATCCAGAAAGATTATATCCATTTTTTGAAGCTATTGTAAAAAAAACAAGTATATTAAGACCTGCAATAACTAAATCTTGCATTATTAATGGTGGATTTACTTTTAATTTAGGAAGTAGAAATTTAAAGACAATAAGACCTATACTACTAACAATGACAAAGCCGAGGAATAACAGAGATACAAAATTTGCTTCTTGTGAGAATGATGAACCTATGTGTTTTAAATATGAAGAAATAACTATCAGTATTATATGAAGTAAAAAGATCATAAAAATACCTATAACTCTTTTTAACTCATTATGTCTAAACTTTTTAGCAAAGAGAAAAGTAATTACAAGAATAAAGAATACAAATATTGTATTATTCATAATTAAATCTGTATATATTGTATTTAGTAAATCCATAAAGCTTTATTCAGTTATATAAATCTAAAAATTTAAGTAGTAAGACTTTATTATACTTAAAAGATATTTAAAGATTATATTTTATTGAATAAAATTAATTATATTTCTTATTTTGTCTACTTTATTTAATCTTTTCAAAAGTATAATAAACCTTAAAATAAACTTTAGTTCATTAATGATTTACTAGAATAATTATAAAATATTAAATATTAGATATTTATAGTAAAGAAGTAATTTATGAAAAAAACAATTTTGGTAACATTTATTTTGATTTTTATTAGTAATTTAGGTCTAATATCTTATGCTTCAGAAAGTGATACAAATAAATTTATTCTTGAACAACAATATAAAAAAGACTTCTTAATTTCAAGTGAAAAGGATATAAATATTAACTTTGAAGATAAAAAAGAAGATATAAACCCTAATATATGGATGTGGAGTTTTCTTTTTCCAGGGTTAGGGCAATTTATTATGGGTGAAAATGGTTGGGGTTGGGGCTTTTTCATTCCAAGTTTTATTCTTTCAATATTTATTATAGGTAGTATTGTAGTTGTTGCAAACTCAACAGGTGTAGATAATTGGTCTGGGATTTTAATAATTTTAGTCACAATACCTTTATCTGTCATATATATGATCCTTTATTTTTCAAGTCTTATAAATGCAAATCAATTAAACCACTCAAAAGTAATAGCTAGTCAAAACTCAATAGCAGATTTGATAGAAAGACAAGAAGAAAATGAAGGTAATATAAGTGAGTATCTTTGGTTATCAAGTATTCTTATTCCAGGTTCAGGTCAAATAATGCAGGGGGAATATTTTAGAGGATTATTATTTATAATATTTGAATCTTTAATCTTAATAACAGGATTAAGAACTATTTCAAATTCACAAAACCAATTACTGCTATTAGTTGTTCTATTATTAAGTTCGCTTGTTCATATATGGAATATAGCAGACTCTTACCAAATTAAAGAGAAGAAAGTTAAGGATTTTTTAGAAAAAATAGAAGATAGAAGAACTAATAGAAAAAATAAAAGAAATAGAAATTCTGTAGATTTTAAAAATAATTCATTAGTTTATCAAGTTAACTTTTAAGAAAAAACTTTGTTTTAGAAAAAAAATAAACATTATTTTAAATAAGATTAAAGAAAAGATTTTAAATTATGATTCTTCTTTCTATTACTAATAAAATAGATGTTGTTTAAAAATTATAAAATAGCCTTTGAATTATTTAGAAAAAATATTTTTAAACTATTTATTATTTTTGAAATATCTGACATAATCTTATTAAATTCTGTTATTTTATTTGTAAAGAATAAATTTATTGCAGAATTTTTAGTATTGTTAAATGTATAAGTTTTAAGAGGTTATATTTTAAATCAAGAGATAGACCCAGTTTGTGGTCATAAAGTAAACTCTGAAAAATATAAATCTTTTTATAAAGATGATGATTATTTTTTTTGCTCAAAAAAATGCCTTGATAAATTTAATTATAAGCCAGAAAAATATAGTAAAGTAGCTTATAACCACAGAAATTTAAAAAAAAAAGTAACATCTATACTGGATAATTCTAATAATGATGAGATAAGTATAGTCAATTATATAATAACAAATTTAGACTACTCAACTTATATATATTTAATTGAAGAATTAGAAAAAATTAAAGGAATTAAATATGTTTATATTAATCCATTTACAGGAACTTTAACAATTGAATATTTTTTAAACCAATTAAAAGATACAAATATAAAAGATAAAATAAATTTTTTAGGGTTTAATATTTCTGATAACTTTATTGAAGATAATGAACTAAATAACTTAAAAAATAAAATAATTATTAGTCTCATATGTTCTTTAATACTTTATATATTAAATATTCAAGATATAAAAGAATTATTACCATATTTTTTAACAAGTAATTTATTTTATTTAGTTTTCACAACAATAATTCATAGTTTTTGTAGTTTAGATTTATATAAGAGAGCTTTTTATTATATTGCAAAAAGAATCTTTAGTTTTTCTTACTTAAATTTATTTTTTGTAACTCTTATTTATTTATATAGTACTTTAGAAATTTTTAAACCTGAAATTACTATTGGTAATAAAACCTATTTTATAGAATTTTCAATATTAATGACTATTCTATTATTAGAAAGAAATATTTTTTTATTGCTAAAAAAAGACTCTATAGAAAAATATAATATGATCTTATCTTATCTTGAGTTTGAAAAAAATATTTTAAATAAGAATATAAATATAAATACTGATAATTTTAAAAAAAATCTGAATATTATATCTAATTATCCAATATTTATATTTTTTGCTTGTATTATAAGTTTTTTATCTTGGAGTGTTTATAATAGAGGCTTAGGTATAGGAGAAACTTTATTACTTTCAATAAGCCCTGTAACTATAAATTTACAGTTCATGCTTACAATTGCTTTATCTTATCCATTTATAACTCATTTTTCATTAAAAAAGCTTTTCTTATTTAAAGACTCAATATCATTAGAAAGGTTAGAGAAGATAAATAACTTAGTATTTGATAAAACTGTAATAGTAACAGATAAGATACCTATGATTACGGATATATATACTTTTAATGAGTTTGATGGGAATACTGTTTTAAAAGTATCTGCATCTATTGAAAATCAGGCAGATAATTTAATTGCAAAGGCAATAGTCAAAGAAGCTAAAACAAGAAGATTTTATTTATGGACGCCTACATATTTTCATCAAATTTTAGGAATAGGTATTGAATCTGTTGTGAATGGTTATCAAGTCTATATAGGTAGTAAAGAGTTAATGAGAACGAAGGGTATTGATATATCTATAATGGAAAAAATCGCAAATAAATTATCTGCAGAACTAAAAACTGCAATTTTTATTGCTATAGATGGTAAACCTGCTGGTATTCTAGCATTTCAAAATCAAGTTAAAGAAGAAGTTATTAATATTAATGATGAAATGAAAAAGCTAAATGTGAATATGACTTTAATAACTGGTGACTCACTAAAATCAGGGATTTCTTACGGTGAGTCATTAGGCTTACAAAAAAAAGATATTTTTACAGAATGTAGCCCTACAAAAAAGTTACAAATTATAGATGATTTAAAAAAGAAAGGCTATAGAGTTGGAATACTGAAAAACCAATCAAAACATGAGATTGAAAGTGAATATTATAAAGCACAAAATGAAATCGTTATATCATTAAATAAAAGTGGAGAAGATGAATATTTAGATGATGTTAATATTTACAACTATGATATACATATTTTAAAGGATATATTTAATCATTCTTTTGAAATAATGAAAAAAATAAGACAAAATACTTTCTTTTCATATATTTATATAATATTTAATTTAGTTTTTTCATTTGGTTTATTAATAAAATTTACAAATATAGAACCTTCACCTGTAATATTGGGTATATTTTCAGTTATTAGTTTAATATTTGTATATATGAATTCTTTAAGTTCTAAGTCAAATGATTAATCTCTAATTTTTTATACAAATTAAAAAATGTACTTAAAGTTAAATAAAGGATTTATAGACGTTAAATTTAAATGTTGTTAAAATAAGCTAAGAACTTTTTTCGTTCTTTAAATTCAATAGAAATAAGGTGAATTATGGATATTTTAGTTATAGTAAAAAGAATACTTACATCGGAAGATTCTCCAACTCATAAATTAATGGATATAGCAGATAAAACAGCTGTTGATATGGCTATTAATATAAGAGATCGACATGGACAAGGTAAAGGCTCAGTATCAGTTATTTGTATTGCTCCAATAGAGTCATCAGAAATAATAAGAGAATGTTATTCTTTAGGTGTAGATACAGGCTATTTATTAGCAGACCCTTTATTTGAGTCTTTAACATTAGATCAATTAATAATGCTCTTATATCATGGTATTAAAAAGGTTGATAGTTATGATGTTGTTATAATGCCATCAACTTCAAATGATACTGTTTTGGTAGATATTGCTGGTAAATTAGCTGATATGCTTAATTTAAAACATATTAAAAATATTGATTCATTTGATGGTGCTGGTCCAACAAGATTATCTCTTAAAGGTAAGAAAATTAATGATAGAGAGATTGTTGAACCTCCTCTAATGATTAGCTTTTCTTGTGATGCTGAGCAAAAAATACATAATGCTATGCGTATAATGAAAGCATACAAGAAAGAAGTTAGGGTTATTACTTCTTCTGAAATTAGTAAAAATGATTTAAATATGGATTTTGATAAAGTTCATCATACTCATAAGAAGAAAATACATAAATAGATAAGAATTAGAGAAAAAAAGTAAAAAGTTATGAAAGAAGAAGATAAGACCTCTAAATTTTTATAAGTCTTATCTTTTTAATTCTTATTTTTAACTTATTATCTTTTAATCTATCACTTCTTCTCTCTTCAATAATTAAGAAAGACATAAAATTATTGCAATAAAAAAGAGTACTTTTATAGTACTCGATGAAGTTATTAATTAAATTATTTATAATAATTGAAAGCAAAATCAACCTTATAAACCAAAAAAATCTTTTATATAATATATAATTCTTTTATTAAATCTTAAAAACTAATTTTTTTTAATTTTTATTTACTCTATAAATTAAATTATATGTAAAAAAATTGGATTATGGGTTATCTAACAGTTATAATAAGATTAAGAAATAGTTAAAAATTTTATATAGTATTTTGAATTAAATTTATGGCAGAAATTGGAAAAGATTTAGAGAAAGTTATTCAAATTTTAAAAAATGGAGATCTTGTGGCTATACCTACAGAAACAGTGTATGGTTTAGCAGCTAATGCTTTTAATCCTAATGCAGTAAAAAAAATATTTGAAGTTAAAGGTAGACCTACTTTTAATCCTTTAATAATTCATTCAGATTCTTTAGAAAAAATTGAAGATTTTGTTGAAGATATCCCAGAAATTGCTAAAAAACTTATCGACAAATTTTCTCCAGGTGCTTTAACATATGTTTTTAATAAGAAAAAAAGTGTTCCTGATATTGTTACAGGTGGTAAAAGAACTGTTGCAGTTAGAATCCCGAACCATAAATTAACATTAGAGTTACTTAGTAAACTAGAATTTCCACTATCTGCTCCAAGTGCAAACCCTTTTGGTTTTATTAGTCCTACAAATCCTTATCATGTTGAGGAACAATTAGGGGATAAAATAAACTATATTCTTGATGGTGGAGAATGTAATATAGGATTAGAGTCAACAATAATTAGTTTTTTGAGTGAAAAACCAGAAATATTAAGATTTGGAGGAGTTTCTATTGAAAATATTGAAAAGATAATTGGTAAAGTAAATATTAAAGTAAATATTTTAAATGAGTTCCCAGATGCACCAGGTCAATTAAAAAGTCATTATTCACCAAATCATAAACTTATATTAGGTAATATTGAAGAACTAATAAAAGAATATAAGTTTGAAAAAGAGAAAATTGGTATTATTACTTTTAATAAAACAATTAACTCTATTCCTATACAAAATCAAAGGCAATTATCAGTTAATTCTGATTTAGAAGAAGCTGCATCTAAGTTGTTTAAAGCAATGAGAGAACTTGATAAACTTGATATTGATATTATATTTGCGGAGAATTTTCCTGATATTGAAATAGGTAAAGCTATTAATGATAGACTAAAAAGGGCTTCGAACTAAAATTTTCTACAAAATAATTTATAAAGTTTTAAAAAGGGTTTATAAAATCTATTCTTTATATTATTAAAGAATACATTGAAGTTTTAATCAATGTTTCTAATAAATAATTTGGGGCTTTGTTTTAACCTATCATACTAACAGGGTTCTTTTTTAGTGGTTTATTTTAAAAATACAGAGTATAAAATATAAGGTTTAAATAAAAAAAATTTAAAAACCTAATATAATTGTTGTTGCTTTATGTTAGAATGATAACTTAATGTTGTGCAAATAATTCCATATTTTATATGTACAATTTAACCACAATCTAAAATTATTGAGAGCAGGAGGTTATTATACCTAAGTGGCTGAAACACTTTTACAAGTAAAAAATCTTGCAACACATTTCCATACAGAGGAAGGTATAGTCAAATCAGTACAAGATGTAAGTTTTGAAGTTAATGCTGGTGAAGTATTAGGTGTTGTAGGTGAATCTGGTTGCGGAAAAAGCGTAACCTCTATGTCTATATTAAGATTAATTCAACAACCTCAAGGAAAAATAGTTAATGGGCAAATACTTTTTGATGGTCAAGATCTTCTTACTTTAACAGAAGAACAAATGAGAAAAATTAGAGGTAATAAAATTTCTCTTATATCACAAGATCCTATGACTTCATTAAATCCAGTTCTTACAATTGGAGAGCAAATAATGGAAGCAATAATGCTTCATCAAGGAAAAAATAGAAAAGATGCTCATGAAAAAGCAATTGAGATGTTAAGATTGGTCGGTATACCTTCACCAGATCAAAGAGTTGATCAATATCCACATGAGTTTTCAGGCGGTATGCGTCAAAGAGCTATTATTGCAATGGCATTATCTTGTGAACCTCAACTACTTATAGCAGATGAACCGACAACAGCTTTGGATGTAACTATTCAAGCTCAAATTTTAGATTTAATGAGAGAAATAAAAGTAAAAAGAAATGCTGCTATTGTTCTTATTACACATGATTTGGGTGTTGTTGCTGAAATGTGTGATAAGGTTGCTGTAATGTACGCAGGAAAAGTTGTGGAATATACTGATGTTTATTCTATCTTTAAGAACCCTCAACATCCATATACAATTGGTCTTTTAAACTCAATTCCTAAAATTGAAGTGAAACAAGAAAGATTAGAACCAATTGATGGTCAACCTCCTAACTTAGTAAATTTACCTAGAGGTTGTAGCTTTGCATCAAGATGTAAAGAAGTTCAAGCTGTATGTCATACCAAAGACCCAGATTTAATTAGTGTTCAACCAGGTCATCAGGTAAGATGTTTATTAAGAGAAGGAAAAGAATAAAATGTCAGAAGATTTACTAGTAGTTAAAAACCTTAAAAAGCATTTTCCTATTAAAAGAGGAATAATTGTATCAAAACAAGTTGGAGCAGTAAAAGCTGTTGATGGTATTAGTTTTACTATTAAAAAAGGTGAAACACTTGGAATGGTTGGTGAATCTGGTTGTGGAAAATCAACAACTGGAAGATTAATTTTAAGACTTCTTGAAGCTACAGAAGGTCAAGTCTTTTTTGAAGGAAAAGATGTTTTAGCTATGAGTAGTAATGAAATGAGGGCTTTAAGAAGAGAAATGCAAATAGTATTTCAAAACCCTTATGCTTCATTAGATCCGCGTATGACTGTTGGTGATTCAATTGCAGAACCCATCAAAATACATAAAACTCATACAGGGCCTGGTGTGGGTAAGAGAGTTAGAGAACTTATGGAAATTGTAGGTTTAAGACCTATTTATGCAGATAGATATCCTCATGAATTTTCAGGTGGTCAAAGACAAAGAATTGGTATTGCAAGAGCTTTAGCTGTTAATCCTAAATTTATAATTGCAGATGAACCTGTATCAGCACTTGATGTATCAGTACAAGCACAAGTTTTAAACTTACTTGATGATTTACAAAAAGAATATGGGTTAACATATTTATTTATTGCACATAACCTAAGTACAGTTAAACATATTAGTGATCGTGTTGCTGTTATGTATCTTGGAAGTATGGTTGAATTATCTGAAGGTAATGAATTATATTTAAATCCATTACACCCATACACAAAAGCTCTTTTGTCTGCAATACCAGTAACAGATCCAACTGTTAAAATTGATAGAATTTTACTTGAAGGTGATATTCCTAGCCCTGTTAATCCTCCAAGTGGTTGTAAATTTCATACAAGATGTTTTATGATGAATGATAAGATTAAAGATAAATGTAAATCTGTTAATCCTGAATTTCAAGATGTAGGAAATGGTCATTTTGTTGCTTGTCATTTATATTCAGAACATAATAAGTAAAAAGGTTAAATAATGGCTGAGTTTATTGGTTTAACCAAAGAAGAACTTGAAAAAATTCAAGATGAATTAAAATCAAGTTTGAGCCAACAGATTCAAAATCTAATAAAAGAGATACAAGAACAACCTATAGGTGAACAGGTTGATCTTGTATCTATTATGGCAGGAAAAGATTCTATTGCTTTAGAGTCTGCAATAGAATTTACACAAAAAGCCATCGAAGCAAATAATTCAAAAATTGCTGATATTATGAATAGTCGTGATACTTTAGTTTTACAGACATCAATAGAATTTGTTCAAAAAGCGATTGAAGCGAATAATAAAAAAATATTTGAATATATAGAGAAAAAATTTAACTCTAATAATGAATAAAGTTAGAAGTAAAAAGTGATGAGAGAAGAAGATAAGAGTTAGTGATGTTAATACTTCTGTTACATTAATTTTATCAAAACAGTTTAAATTATTGATTCAAATAGATTATTTTATAACAAGGATTATAAAAAGGATTAATGGATACTTTAAATACGACAAATAATAAAAGCTCTTTACCATTTGTTAAAATGCAGGGTTGTGGAAATGATTTTATTTTAGTGGAATCATCTCTAATACTAATGGATAGAGATCTAAGTTCTTTAGCTAAAAAAATGTGTGATAGAAATTATGGTGTAGGTGGAGATGGTTTAATAATAGTTCATCCTTCTGAAAAATCAGATTTTAGAATGCAAATTATTAACTCAGATGGAAGCGAACCAGAAATGTGCGGAAATGGTATAAGATGTTTTGCAAGATATCTTGATATGAGTAAAAAAACTGATAGAAAAGATTTAGAAATAGAAACTCTTGCAGGTATCATAAAACCTAGTATTGTAGAAATTAATAATAATATTCAAGTAAAAGTTGATATGGGAGAGCCAATTTTAAAACCTTTAGAAGTGCCTGTTTCAGGTTTTGATAATTTGGATAAAGTAGTAAATCAAGATTTAGAAATTGAAGGAAAAGTTTTTAAAATTAATGCAGTATCTATGGGTAATCCTCATTGTATTATTTTTGTTGATGATTTAGATAAAGTTGAATTTGAGCATTGGGGACCAATAATCGAAAAGTTTAAAACATTCCCTAAAAAAACTAATGTTGAATTTGTAAAGATTGAAGATAGAAATAATCTAAGAGTTAAAGTCTGGGAAAGAGGAGCTGGAGCTACCCTTGCTTGTGGAACAGGAGCTTGTGCAACTCTTGTCGCTGGTGTTCTTAATAATATATGTGAAAAAACAGCTAATGTACATTTACCTGGTGGAACTTTACAAATTGAATGGCGTGATGATAATAGAGTGATTATGACAGGGCCTGCTGAAATGTCTTTTGCTGGTGTTTATCATATTATTTAAAGATTTTCTAAAATAATAAGTGACTATTAATATTATTTATTCTATAATAGTTTAATAAAAATCAGTAGAGAGTTTTTAAGTAGAGAATAATAATGAAAATTAAATTATCTTTTGTGATAGCAAGTCTTTTATTTATTTCATCTTGTGCAAGTGATGATTCATCTTTAACAACAGCACAAAAAAATAATCAAGAATTTGTATCAACATTTAGTTACGATGGCCCTATAGAACCTGAGTTAAAAATAGCTCAAGTTGACCCTGATGTAGTTGCTGATTCATTAAATAAAAAAGCTGACCCAAATTATCCAAAAGTTCATCCTAAATTTTATAATCAAAAATATCCTGTAGCTATTATGGCTCATAGAGGTTATGATGATAGAGCCCCAGAAAACACTTTAACATCTTTTAGAAAAGCTTATGAAATTGGTGCAAATATGATTGAGCTTGATGTTCATTTAACAAAAGATGGTGAGGTTGTTGTAATGCATGATACAACTCTTGACAGAACAACAACAGGAAATGGTGAAGTAAAAAATAAAACTTTAGATGAACTTAAACAACTTGATGCAGGTATAAAATTTAATAAAGTTTTTCAAGGTGAAAAAATACCAACACTTGATGAAGTACTCGCCTTTGCAAAAGATAAAATATCTGTAAATATTGAAATAAAATCAGAAGCTGTAGCTGACAATCCTAAACCAGGTATGGGTATTGAAGAAAAAGTTGTTAATTTAGTAAAAAAATATAATATGGAAGAATATGTAATGGTTTCAGCTTTTAAAGGTAAAGCACTTAAAAGAGTAAAAAGTTTTAGCCCTAAGATTTCAACAGGCTTATTAATGGTAAGTGATGGCTTATTTCGTTCTCATATAGAATATGTAAGTACAGTAAAAGCTGATGCTATACACGAATTCTCAAAATTTGTTTCAAAAAGTGATATAGCTAAATCTAAGAAATATAATATACGTGAAAATGTTTGGACAGTTAATGATCCGAATACAATGAGTAAACTAATTGATAGAGGTGTAAGTGGTTTAATTACAGATAGACCAGATCTAGCTATAAGAGTTTTACAAGAAAAATTTCCTACTAATTAAAATATATAGAAAAATATAATTAATGGACTTAGAAAAATTTAAGAGTGATTATGAATCTAAATCTATACTAGAAATTTATGATTCAATAAAATATGTTTTTGAAAATAAATTAATAGAAGTATTTAAAGAAGATGATATTGGAAAATTAGCTTCAGAAATACAAAATACTTATGTTATCAATAAAGAGTTTGATAAAGCATTAGAGTTCAATAAAATAATAAAAAATAATTACTCTGAATTATATGAAGATTATTCCTACTATTTTAATGATTTTCTAATAGAGTATTATTGTTATAATAAATTAAAAGAAGAACTACCAAGTTTATTAGATAATTTCATTAGTAAAGCTTATAAATCTAATGCATTATTTGATAAAAATATCAAAACACTTTTATATTATGGATATTCCGAATTAATTAATAAAATATCATATTTAGAACTTGAGTCTCTAAAATATAAAGATGAGTATGTAATGATAACTAGTTATTTTATATGTAAAATGAAATATTTTATTATTTTAGATGAAATATATAAAAATTTTACTGTAAATTCTAAAGTTGATGCAGAAAACTATAGAAAAGACTTTAGAGATAGTGGATTTGAACTTGATGATAACTATATATATTTAATAAATAAGTCTATTTCAGAAGAAGAAATAAATATTAAGAAAATAGTTTATCAATTGGATAAAAATTTAGAAGGAACTCTTTTTAGTTTATCAATTCACTTTATGAAATATATGATTAAAAAAGGTATTTCTTTTGAGATAAGTGGTAGTTTATGGGAAGATTTCTCTTTAATATGGAGAATTTTATATGATCAAAAGAAAAATAATTTAAAAAACTTTTTTGATTTAAAATATGAAGTACTATCAACTAATGTAATGATTAATCTTAGTTCTACAAAATGTAATAAACCTCAAGAAACATTTTTTATGACTTGGGGTAGTAGATATATTTATGACTTTTTAAAAGAAAAAAATATTATAAATAAAGAAACTTATAATAACTTATCTAATATACAACTAAAATTAATAGGTCAGCTATTAAAATCTTTTGAAAGTTCTTTATGGAATATAAGCTTTATATTAGATTATCCTAAACCTGATAGCCTAGAGCAAAAAGATTATGATTTTTTAAAAAAGTTAATTACGGAAAATTATGAATCTAAAGACCCAATAGATTTTAGAAACACAATCTCACAAAATGTTAAAAACATGAATGAAAAAATTTTAGAAGGTTTGAGTGATGATACGGCGATGATTTCAACTGATTTTATAGATAGTGTAAAGGGAAATCAAGAATACTATAATAAAGATTCTAATAGTACTAATTCTCAAGTAGAATCTAATAATACAGAGTCTGATAGGAATCAACTATTAGAAATTCTAGAACTTGTCAATACTAATAAATCTAATACAAAAAGTACAATTAAAGTTGGACGGAACGAGCCTTGTATATGTGGTAGTGGTAAAAAATATAAAAAATGCTGTGGTAATTAGTTTTTTTGTCTTGATTTTTGAACTACGATTTTTCATGGAATATAATCACAATTTAAAATATATTAAAGTATAATTCAAAAATGAATATAGATAAATTTTATCTAATGTATTATGTTGATGAAAAGGAAATAAAATCGTATATATGAAAACATTGCAAATAGCATTAAGCACTTTAATTCTTTTATCGTTACCTTTAGTTTCTTTTGCAGAAACTACAACTGAAATTTTAACTAAAGTATCACAAAATAAGGGACAAAGTTTTACTGCAAATAGAATGCAAAAACTTGTAAGAACTAATCTTAAATTAGAGGCTAATGCAAGTATTGACTATGTGGACTCAAAAAATTTTAGTATATCAGTAAAAAATCCTGGTGGAATTGCAGGAATAAAGTTTGCTACAAATTATGGAAAGTCAACAATATTTTTTCCTTATGAAAGATTAGCATTTGTTGATGCACTAGCCTCTAGTGGTGATATGATAACAGATACAATAATGGGTAAAATCAGTACAGATATTCCTTTATTACTAAAGAATTATAATGTTGTTTTAAAAGTAGATGACCAAATTGCTTCTATTCCTACTTATGTAATACAATTAGTTCCAAAACCAGAAATAGCATCTAAAAGTTATTGGGCAACTCCTGGAAGAACTTTTTGGATTAATAAAAATAATTATCAAATATTAAGAGAAGATAGATCATGGGCAGAAAATAGTGAACCATTTTTTACTAGTCAATATACTCAGTATAAAACACTTTCTTATTCTGAAAGCCCAAATGTAAAACTTAGAATCCCTTATAATGTAAAAAAAGTTCCTTTAGCTATGGCAAAAAACTCAGAAACAGATACTTTTATGACAGGATATAAAAGTGTTCAAGAAGCTGAAAAAGCTCTAAAACAAAAGATTGAAACGCCTAAATACTTACCTGCTGGTTTTAAGTTTAGAGAGATACAAGCTTTAAATTTTTATGATACAAGGATTATTATTCAGAAATATGATGATGGTGTCAATTCTATGTTTTTGACTTATAGAACTAAACCTAACCTATTTTTGACTCTTTTAGCTGGTAAATTTAGTCTTGATTTACTTCATAAAATGAGTGACTTAAGTTATCATGCTCCTTATAACTATATGACAAAAGAAACTAATGAAAATTTAGTCATTTCTTTTGGTGACTTATATCCTGATGATTTGAAAAAAGTAAATGATTCAGTTGCAGTTAAGTAAAGCTAATATTTTATAAATTAATATCTTATTATTTTAAGGATTTTGTTGTAAAATTCAGATAATTTTATTAAGTACAACAAAGGTCTTTTATTATGCTTATTTTTAAAATATTATCAGGAATATTTTTATTATTAGTTTTTATGTACACTAGAGCTTTTCAGCAGAATAAAGCTTTAAGTAGAGAATACCCTGGCTTTTTTAAAAGGTTTAATATATATTTTAATTCTCATGTGTCTGAAACATCTGACACAAATATATTACCAGAAATGAAATTTCCTAGATTTAATGTAAGTGTAGAAAAACTTTTTGAAGTTTCTGAACAAGCTATTAAAAATCTTGGTTGGATAATAACAGATTTAGCTCCAGAAAATAAAGAGATAAACGCTATTGTCCAAACTAAACTATTTAAATTTAAAGACGATATAAAAATAAGGGCAGAACATGATGAAAACTCAGAATCTAGACTTTATGCACATTCAAGTTCTAGAGTTGGTATTGGGGATATGGGAGCAAATCAAAAACATATAATGGATCTTGTAAATGAAATAAATTTAATATTGACTAAAAAAGGATAAAAAGTTATAATTCATTGTTCGTAAGATTTTTCTTACTTATTGTGTTGTAACTACACCTTTTCATTTTTGAAAAGCAGGTTTTTTACCTGACCAAAGCTAATTTTTAGCTTTAACCTATTATGTGTTTGAGTGGTCGTATATTACCATCAGGAAGTTACATAGTAAAAATATATTAAAGTTATTAATCTAAAAAAGCTTTAAATAGAGGCTTTTCAATTTTTACTTTCTTAATATTTTTACAAATATGCCTATTTTACTTTTTTAATATTTTGTTTGGAGGATTTCAATATTAGTAAAGACGCTGGAACACTAATAAATGAGCAAATTCGTGTAAAAGAAGTAAGAGTTATTGACTCTGATTCTTCTCAGTTAGGTATTATGATTACAAAAGATGCCTATAACCTAGCTAAAGAAAAAGATTTAGATTTAGTTATGGTTTCTCCAAGTGCAGTACCTCCTGTGTGCAGAATTATGGATTTTGGAAGACATAAATACGAACAAGAAAAAAAGGGTAAAGAAGCAAAGAAAAAACAACACGTCACAGATGTTAAAGAACTTACTGTTAGCTATAAAATTGGAGAGCATGACTTTCAAGTTAGGGTTAAGAGTATGCAAAAGTTCTTGGAACATGGTGACAAAGTTAAAATGAGTGTTCGATTAAGAGGGCGTGAAGAACAACACTCACATTTGGCGATAGATCTATTAAACCGTTTTTCTAAAGAAGTTGAAGATATTTCATCAATAGAAAGAGCACCTAAAATGGAAGGTCGTCAAGTAATTATGATATTAGCACCTAAAAAGGGAGGATAAAAATATACAATGCCTAAAGTTAAAATGAAAACAAGAAAATCAGCTGCTAAAAGATATAAATTAACAGCATCTGGTAAATTAATGAGAAGACAAGCTGGTCAAAAACATCTTTTGACAGGTAAAACTTCAAAAAGAGTTCGTGCTCTAAAAGGTAAAGCTGGTGTTCATGACACTGATTTAATGAGAGTTACAGAACAATTACCATATAAAGGATATTTACGTTAATTAGGTCTTGAGGAGCAAAAATAAATGAGAGTTAAAGGTGGAAATGTTTCACATAAGAGACATAAAAAAATATTAAAGCTTGTTAAAGGTCATAGAGCTGGTGCTGGTAAACTTTTAACATCAGCAAATCAATCTATGATGAAAGCTTTACGTTATGCTTATCGTCACAGAAGAGAAAAGAAGCGTGAGTTTAGAAGACTTTGGATCACTAGAATTAATGCAGCTGCAAGAATTAATGGAATTTCATACAGCAGATTAATTAACGGTCTTAATCTTGCTAATATAGCAGTTGATAGAAAAATGTTAGCTGAACTTGCTGTTAATGATGCCGTAGCTTTTACAAATATTGTAAAAGTTGCTAAATCTGCTATTGAATCAAAAGCTTCATAAAATTATAAGATTTATTTTTATATAAAAATAACTTTAAAAATAGCTACTGCTTAGACAGTAGCTATTTTTTTTATTGTTTTGTACTGATATAATATCTTTGCTGTAGTTTAAAAAAGGAATATGTTTTAGTGAAAATTTTGTTTTTGATTATGGGTCCAGTTTCATTTAGAGCTGCGACTTTTTTAAGAAGTTTTTTAAAACAAATTGACTTACAAGAGCATTCTGTTACTGTAATGTCAGAAGAATTTTCATTTTTTTACTTAGAAGCTTCTGAAAAAGTTAAATTTATTTCTATGTCAGCCAAAAACTTTTCTGAAGCTCTATTTCAAAACTTCATGGAAAATACAAAAATTGATAAAACTATAATTGTAAATCTTGACTTACTTATTTTTGATGATAAAAAAATAGCTTTTAAAAGAAGCTTTATTCAACATATAAATACACCAATATTATTTTTAATTGAAAATTCGAGTTTAACTTTTAATGGAAATTCTGTAGAGATAGAAGGAATACCTAATTCAAAATTAGAGTTGACTAATTCTTATGCACTTATAAAATCATGTCCTCCACATATTCCAGAAGCAAAATATAATAAAGATAAAGCAAAGATACTATATTGGAAGAATCTTGAAGAATTTGCATTTTTAAATAGAGATGAATCAAGAACACAGATAAGAAAAATGACAAGACAAGCGCAGGATTCAAAAGTAATAACACTTGTTTTAGACTTTGAGCAAATGTTCATCTCAAAAAATGAAAATCTTATGTATCATTATAAAGTTTTAATAGAAACTGTTTATCATTATTTAACTTCTTTAAATATAGAATGTGCATTATTAGTAGGTAATTTAGTTGATTTAAAACTTGATTTACAGGAAAACCGTAAAGTAAAACTAATGTTTTTAGGCCCACTAAAAGATTCAGGGTATGAGCAAATAATAAGGTCTTCAGATTTAGTTTTAACAGAATCAATTGCAAGTACTACTTTAATTGATACAGCGAATATGAAAATACCAACAATAAATTTAAAAAGTTCTTTGTATACACAGGAGTTTCTTGATGATAATGGAGAAAAACAAATTGAGATATTATACAAGTTTAATGAATTAACTCCCTTTGCAAAGTCAAAAGTAGAAGATTTAATAGTTAATGCCTCTCAATGTTTATTTAAATATTATACATTTCCATATAAAGCTAGTATAGAATTTGATGAAACAAAAGTGTTTGGACATTATATTTTTACTTTTTCTGAACTTTTTGATGAAAAGTCAACTACAAATTTGATAAAAGATTTATTATTAAACGAAGATTGTATTAAAGAAGAAATTTATAGAATAGAGCAATATCTTGAACTAAGATCAGATGCATTAGATGCTCAAGAGTTACTTGAAGAAAGCTTAGAATATTAGTAATAGTTAGGTAGATTAAATGTCGTTAATTGATTTTGGAATTATATTAGGTCGATCATTATTTGTTATAGTTTTTTGTTTAACAATGGTTCCTATAATGATTTGGCTAGAAAGAAAAATAGCTGCTGTTATTCAAGATAGAATTGGACCAAATAGAACATCAATAGGTTTTTTACGTTTAGGTGGAATTATTCAAGTTGTTGCAGATGCAGTTAAAATCTTTTTTAAAGAAGATGTAACACCTAAAACTGTTAATAAATTTTATTTTTACCTTGCTCCTTTTATTGCTGGTGCAGTTTGTTTTATGACATTTTCAACAATACCTTTTGCAGATACTCTAAAAATAGGTAATATGTCAATAAATATGCAAGTTCTAAATATAGACGCAGGAATACTATGGTTTTTTGCAATAGTTTCTTTATCTGTTTACTCTGTAGTTCTTGCTGGTTGGTCATCAAATAGTAAATTTCCATTATTAGGTGGAATAAGATCTTCAGCACAGATGTTAAGTTATGAAGTTCCTATGGGCTTATCAATAATAGGTTTATTAATGATATTTGGAACAGCACAATTAAATGATATTGTTAGTCAACAAGGTGAGTTACTTTGGGGTGTATTGCCAAAATGGGGAATATTTTTACAACCAGTTGCAGCAATAATATTTATTGTTTGTGCATTTGCAGAAACTAATCGTAACCCTTTTGATTTAGCAGAAGGTGAATCAGAGCTTGTTGGTGGGTTCCATACTGAATATAGTAGTATGAAATTTGGTTTATTTTTTATGGCTGAATATGTTTCAATTGTTGTTTCATCTGGATTAATAGTCACATTATTTTTTGGTGGTTGGCAAGTTCCTTATCTTAGTACAGAGAAACTGATTCAATATTCAAGATTATTATCTTTAATTTCATTAGGAGGTATTGGTTTAGTTAGTTTATTCCTTGCATCAAGCCTTTATACATACCATCAAAAATATAAAAATAGATGGAAAGACTCAAGAGACTATGAGGCTATAATTTTTTCTGTCTTATCTGTAATTGTTGCTATAATGACAATAGGTGGAATAGGAGCTTTAGTTGCTTTTGATTTACCTAACTGGTATGGCCCTATATTTGCTCTTATAGCACAAATAGGAATATTTTTAGTAAAAGTATTTTTAATGTGTTGTGTATTTGTATGGGTAAGATGGACATTACCAAGATTTAGATATGATCAATTAATGGATTTAGGTTGGAGAAAACTTCTACCTTTAGCATTGTTAAATATATTTGTTACAGGAGCTGTAATGCTCTTTTTGGGTAGTAATAACGTATGATAAAAGTTTCAAGAGATATTGATGATCTTAAAGATGAGATTTATGTTGTAGAAATCTTAAAAGGTATGGGTATTACCTTTAAGCATATGCTAAAAAATGTTTTTAATCTTAATAAGATGCCTGTAATTGATTATCCAAATCAGGAAAAAGGTATTCCTGAAGGATATAGAGGAAAACATAGATTAACACAAAGAGAAAATGGAGATCCTAGATGTGTTGCTTGTATGATGTGTGCTACAGCTTGTCCTGCAAATTGTATTCATATTGAAGCAGCTGAAGCTCCCAATCCTACAATTGAAAAATATCCAGCAAGATTTGATATTGATTTATTGGAATGTGTATTTTGTGGTATGTGTGTTGAAGCTTGTCCTGTTGATGCAATAAGAATGGATTCAGGTGTTTATTCTATAGTTGATTTTAATAGACGTGATTTTGTTGTTGGTAAAGAAGAATTATTAGCAACTAAACCTCAATCTGAATCAAATAAAGCTTTAAATATAGCTAGACCTATGCATAAATATAAATAAAAAGTATAAACTCGAATTTTTAAATTTAAAAGGTGATATTTAACTCTTTTATTACCTTTTAAATTTTTACCTTTTACTTTTTCTTCTATCTAACTTTTATTCAGCTGTGAAAATCATTTTAGTCCTTTAAAATCTGTGTTGTTCTATTTAATTATTCATAAATTCATTAATCTATTGGCTTTAATACTAAATGCAGTATGTCCTGTAACTATTATATGATCATGTATTCTCATATTAAATTGTTTGGCTAATTCCTCTAACTTATCAGTTAAAATAAGGTCATCTTGTGAAGGCTTACTATTACCAGATGGATGATTATGAACAAGTATAATAGCAGAAGCATTTTCTATTAATCCAAGTTTTATGATTTCTCTTGGATAGACTTGAGCTTGATCAATCGTACCCGCAAATAATACCTTTTTCTGAATTATCTGATTTGAACTATTTAAACAAATAACCATAAAAAATTCTCTTTCTTGATTTCCTATCTCAGCCTTTAAATAAGAATGTAAATCATCTTCTGAATATATACCAAATTCTTTTGAAATAAAATCTGCTACTGCTTCTGGAGAAGATAAAACAACTTTATTTTCCATATCAGGTTCAAAATATCTTATAGTTAGATCTTTTACCAAACTAAAAATTAATGAGCTATGCTCTCCCAAACCATCAAATTTTTCTAAAGTAGAAGCAGGAGTATCAAGTAGACCTCTAATGCTTTTAAAGTTTTTTAGGAGTAATTTTGCAAGAGGTTTTACATCTTTTCTTGGTAAAGCATATGTTAATAAAAGCTCAATTAATTCATAATCAGCGAGACCTTTTCTACCAGCTGTTTTATATCTTTTTTTTAATCTTTGTCTATGTTCGTGATAATGTTCTTTTTCCATTTTAACCTCATACGTAAAATTTATCTGTAGTTATGTTTTTATCTAATTCTTCTAATTTTCTACCTTTTTCAATCCACATATTTTGTAAATATGTTCCATTAATTTAGAGTTTTATATATTTTAACTTTGTATTGTAATTGATTTTATCATAATGTATCAATTTATACTGAAAACAAATGGTTTTGAAAAATTGAATATTTATGATTTAATTAAAATGCCTTAAAATATATGCTCTAAAAAATGTGTAGACATCAATTAATAAATATAAATATTTTGGTAAAGTTAATTAAGAGATAAAATGAAAAGATTGGTTATTATATTTACAATATTTACCTTATTCTTAAATATTAATTATGTATTTGCTTATGAAGAAAGAAATGAACTAGAATATGTAAATAAAATGCATTTTTTTGAATATAAATTAAATTATGAACATATAAGTTATAATCTTGACGAAAAAAAACCATGGTATTTGAGTTTTATATTACCTGGGTTTGGTCAAATATTATTGGAAGAAAAACCAAGAGGTTTGATATATTTAATACCATTTGCTCTTTTTATGAATTTAATAATATCTGTTAGAATGAATCAATTAGACAAAGATTATCAAACATATCTTGGTAATTCTAGAGGGGAGGGAGGTATATTACCTCCATATGTTGTATATGGTGTATTAATTTCTCTGTTGGGTGTAATCTATATATTAAATTTAATAGATTTATTTTTTGTGTTATCTAATGATAATGAATACATTGATAAAATAAACTACCAAAATGGTAATGTAACTTATAAAGCTATTACCTTTTAGTATATGTTATAGAAATAATATCTTTATTTTATCATATATAACTAAAACCAAATTAAACATAGAATTTATCTTTAGTTAGTTCTTTTGCTAAAGACTCTTCTTCTTTAAAAGAGCTAATTTCACCATTAAGTTTAGCTAATAGTAAGCGTTCTAATATTTCTCCTAATTTACTTCCTTTTTCAACACCTATCTTTATTAAGTATTTACCATCTATTTCAAGTTTTATATCTTTTAACTTTGTATAGTACTTATATATAGAGTTTTTTATATTTCTATCATTTAAAGATGACATTGCACAAACTATAGTTTCTATAGGGTATTTTTTCCAAAAATAATAAATATCAGAATTAGGTATATCAGCCCAATTATATTTTTCTAGTTGAAATGGCAAATCTCTAAACATTTTAACTATTTTTTCTTGTTCTTTTGTAAATCTAAATTGATTTAATACTTTATTATACTTTTCTTCATCTTTTATTTCATTTAGTAAAATGTTTGTATACAAAACCCAATCTTCTATTTCTTTATCTGTATATTTTTTTATTATTTCTATATATCTTGATAATTTCTTTAATTTTATTTCTATCATAGAATATTCAATAGTTGGAGATATACAGTTTAATGCTTTTAATTCAGATAACCTTTTAATATTTTCTACAGCATTATATCTATTACTAAATATTTTCTTTAATTCTGTTTTAATTCTATCATTAATAAAATAGTCAAATTTACCTGTTAGCATAGCTTTTACTGCTAATTCAGCTGTTAGTCTTCCTATAGTAAATCCAAGTTTACTTTCTAGCCTTACTGCTCTAAATATTCTGTTAGGGTCTTCAATAAAACTTAAATTATGTAAAACTCTTAATCTTTTATAACCTATATCTTTATATCCATTAAAAAAATCTAATATTTGACCAAAAAAATCACTATTTAAATTTATTGCCAATGCATTTATAGTAAAATCTCTACGATATAAATCATGTTTTATTGAACTAAAATCAACATATGGATTTGCTGCAGGATACTCATAAAACTCTGTTCTTGCTGTTGCTAAATCAACAACTTGATTTTTTAAATGAAGTTTTGCTGTACCATACTTTTCATGAGTTATAATATGACCTTTGTATTTTTTTGCTAATTTTTCAGCGAAATTTATTGCATTTCCTTCTATTACTATATCAATATCAACATCTTTTTTATTATCAATTATAAGATCTCTTACTCCACCACCTACAATATAAGCTTTATATCCCATTTCATCAGCTGTTTTTCCTGCTTCTTTTAAAAAGTTATATGTTTCAGAATCAAAATGCTCTTTCATTTTTTCTTTAATATTTATATCTGTTTTAGGTTCAGAATCATTTATTGATATATTTTCATTTTTAAAATCTTTTACTTCTTTGTTATATATAGCTTTAAGAATATCAGTTCTTGTAACAATACCAACAAGCTTTCCATTATCAATAACAGGAAATCGTCCCATATTATTTTCAATAATAAGTTTTTCAATTTGATCAAATGTAGTATCAGGTTTTATTGTTACTAAAACATCACTCATAAAATCTTTTACAGGACTATCATTTAATTTAT
Organism: Candidatus Sericytochromatia bacterium; assembly: GCA_046328075.1. Lineage (GTDB taxonomy): Bacteria > Cyanobacteriota > Sericytochromatia > UBA7694 > JACMQJ01 > JAXLXG01. Next base: position 22,411 of record JAXLXG010000015.1, on the reverse strand, counting down.
GATGAAATGCTTTTTCAATATCACGTCTTGAAATTATTCCTTCAATAATATCCCCATCTATTACAATAAAACCATTATGTCCATATCTAATCATTAGTTTCTGGGCATTTTCTATAGAAACATCTTTTGTTATTGTTCTAACAGGTGAACTCATTATTTTTTCAGCAGTTAATTTATTCTGATTTATATTTATTAATCTTTCTCTTATTTGAGTTATTGCATATTCTGGGTTATCTAACTTTACCTTTGAAAATGCAGCTTGTTTATGACCTTTTGGTTCAAAATCTTGCATAAATTCTAAAATATTAAATTCTGATGATGATGAACGACCAATAATATAAACCCAATTCTTCATTTTTACAGAAATAAAAGTTATAAAAGATGAATAAAAATCGGATATTTTGTGTGCAATTATTGATAAGTCTGGAATATATTTATCAACTGTATGATGAGCAAATAGAACTTTAGTTTTTCCGTATTCTTCAATTAAAGTATTAGACATAATATCATTCATTAAATACATCTGTTCATCTTGAAGGCTTAACTGAGTATATTCTGAAACTATATTTAAATCTGCATTATTATCAAGTAACCAAGCAACAGCCAACGCATCATCTGAAGTTGTATGGGGAAAAGTTAAATTACCTGTATCTGAATAAACACCTATTGCAAGTAAAGTCGCTTCCAAAAATGTTAATTTTATATCTTTTTCTTTTAAATGTTTTACTAAAATTCCTGCTGTTGAACCTGTTTCTCTAACTTCTGCATAAATAGGATTTACATCCATTTTTTGTTCTGGATGATGATCATAAATAATCCAATTAATCTTATTTATATCTGGTATATAATCTAAAGCTTCTGTTCTTGATAACTCATTAAAATCAACCATAATTATATCAGTTACATTTTCCCATTCTATTTTTTTCATTGAAACTAGGTGAAAAGCATCTTTATGTAAACTAATAAATTCTTGAACTCTTTTATTTTGTAAATAACCAATTACAGGTATAGCATCAGGATGAAGTTTGTGAGCTGCTACTAATGATGATAAAGCATCAAAATCAGTATTCTTATGAGTAATAATTACTTTCATAATCTTTTAAATATCTCATCAGCGGCAGTACGAGAAGTAATTTTTTTCTCACTCGCTTCTTTAATTATATTTAAAGATTCTGTTTCTTTCAATTTAAAATCTAAATAATTTTTTAATTTATTTTCAAGTATTGCAATTACTTCTGCATTTAGATTTTTAAATCTTCTGTTTTCAAGTTCTCCGCTCTGATTTAAATGATTGTAATGTTCTTTTATTTTATTCCACAACTCATCAATTCCTTGATTTTTAAAAGATGAGGTCATAATAACAGGAGTAAGCCAATTATCATCTTTAGATTTAGATTCATGAACAGATGTTTCTATACTTATTCTTGTTCTACCTGCACCAGGTAAATCTGATTTATTAATTACAAAAATATCTGCAATTTCCATAATACCAGCTTTAAATGCTTGTATATCATCACCAGCTTCCGGATTTAAAACAACTGAAACTGTGTCTGCTGTTTTTACAATATCAATTTCTGTTTGTCCTGCTCCAACTGTTTCAATAATAATAACCCTCAAAACTAAATGCATCTAGAACTTTTATTGCATCTCGTGTTGCAATACCTAAACCACCTGTACGTCCACGATTTGCCATACTTCTAATAAAGACACCTTTATCTGTTGAGTGTTGAATCATTCTTATTCCCATTCCAAGTATAGCTCCACCAGTAAATGGGCTACTTGGATCAACTGCTATTATCCCAACCTTTATGTTATTTTTTCTAAGATGTGAAACTAAGCTATCAATAAGACTACTTTTACCTGCACCTGGTGAGCCTGTAAAACCTATGATATGAGCCTTACCTGTATTTTTATTTAGTTCATGCAGTAAAAAATCTGCATCTTTTTCTCTATTTTCAACGATAGTTATTGCTTTACCTAAAGCTCTTATACTACCTTCATTAAATTTTTCTATTAATTTATTTATTTCCACTTATAAAACACCCATTTTATCTATATTTAAGTTATTTATTTAAAAATCTAAAACATTATAATCTTAACAATTATATACTTTTATACTTACTTGTAAACCTTTTTAATATTTAAGATTCAAACACATTTAATAGTTTAAAATATATATTATGGATACTAGTAAAGATGAAATATGGAAAGAAATTCTGGAGACAATGTTTCCAGAATTTTGTGAATTCTTTTTTCCTGAATTACATAAACTTATTGATTATTCAAAGGGAATAGATTTTTTAGAACAAGAACTTAATAAAATATTTTATAAATCTGAAGTTAAAAAAAGAAGAACTGACAAACTAGCAAAAGTTATTTTAAAAGATGGTACAGAAAAAATTATATTAGTTCATATTGAAGTTCAAGGATATAAAGATAATAACTTTGAAGAAAGAATGTTTACTTATTTTTATAGAATTTATGACAGGTATAAAAAAAATATAAAAGATATTATAGCTATAGTTATATTTACAGAAAATAACTTAGATTATAAACCTTCAAAGTTTGAATTAAATAGTTATGGGACTAAGTTAAGTTATGAATATAATATTTATAAAATAATAGAACAGAATGAAGATTCTTTATTAAAAAATAAAAATATATTCTCTTATGTAATACTTTCGACACTTTACTCAATAAAAAGTAGCAATGATGAGAAAAAGAAATATATTTTTAAACTTAAACTAGCACAATTACTAATATCAAATAATTATTCAGAAGATGATATTGAGAAGGTTTTAAAATTTATTGATATTTTAATTGAACAAAAAGATATTGATTTAGAAAAATCTTTTTTAAGAGAGGTAAAAAGTATGGCAACTACTCAAAAGAAAAAAAGAATTATAAGTGGGATAGAAAAACTACTTTTTGAAGAAGCGATGGAAAAAGCTATGCCTATTGCAATGGAAAAAGCAATGGAAAAGGCTATTCCCATTGCAATGGAAAAAGCAATGGAAAAAGCTAAAACAGAAGTAAAAGAAGAGCTAAAAAAAGAATCAAAAGAGCAAATTAAAGAACAAGTAAAAATAATGAAGCATGAAGGTCTTAAAATTGATTTAATTATAAAGCTTACAGGTTTAACAAAGGAAGAAATAGATAATATTTAATGGAATATATTCTTTTATTTGTATCAGGCTTATTAAGTAGTATGCATTGTTTGGGAATGTGTGGTTGTTTTGTTACAGCATATTCTGTAAATCTAAAAGGTAATAGTACTCAAAAAGCTATATCTCATTTACTTTATAGTTTTGGAAGAATAACTACTTATTCTTTTTTAGGTGCAATAATGGGTTTTATAGGTTCTAATTTATACTTTTTAAGTAGTATGGCTGGTATTCAAAATTATGTAACAATTTTTGCTGGTCTTATGATGGTATGGCTTGGTTTAAGTATGAGTGGCATCTTACCTAAAATAAAATTTTTAGATTCTTTTGGAGCTTATTTCCTAAAATATAGCCAAAAATATTTTAATATACTAATTAAAAAACAAGGTATGTTTTTTACTTACCCTTTAGGAATAATATTAGGTTTTTTACCATGTTGTTTATTATATACTGTTGAACTTCAAGCTATGATGACGGGTTCACCTCTTAAAGGTGCTTTAAGTATGTTTGCTTTCGGTTTAGGAACCATACCATCTCTTTTTTCTTTTGGGATGTTAGTAAATATAATTGATAATAAAACAAGAACCAAATTATTAAACTTTGGTTCTTATATTCTTGTTTTTCTAGGGTTAAGCTCAATATATAGAGTTCTTTTTACTTAAATATTTTTATTCAAATACTAAAAGAATTTCTCCATTTGTTACACTATCACTAGGTTTAACTTTTATTTCTTTTATTACTCCATCTCTATGTGAACTTATGTCACTTTCCATTTTCATAGCTTCTAAAACTAATAAATTTTGACCTTTACTAACTTTATCTCCTATATTAACTAAAACTTTAACTACAGTACTTGCCATTGGAGCTTTAACTTCTGTACTTGTTTCATCAACTAATTGTTTGTCTTTTTTCTTAGATTGAGCTTTAGGCATATTGGACTTTTTAGCTTTTTTATATACAACTATATTAAATAATTTACCATTTACTTCTATTTCTAGTTCTTCTTTATCTTTTGAGTCTTTTGTTGTATCTGGAGAAATAGAAATATCATCTAAATATTCAGCTTTAAAGTTTTTAGGAATAAAAGCTGTAGAATAATTACCTTCTCTAAATTCATCATTTTTCATAACCCATTTATGAAAACCTATAGTTGTTGGAACACCTTGTACATTATATTCACTTAAAGCTCTATGCATTTTATCAATAGCCCTGATTCTATTTTCATCCCATACAATAAGTTTTGCAATCATAGAATCATATTCACTAGGTATTAACCAACCTTTTTTACCAATACTATCAACTCTTACACCAAAACCTACAGGTTCTTGATATTCTTCTAATAAACCAGCCATTGGTCTAAAATTACTTTTTACATCTTCAACTGTAATCCTACATTCAATAGCATGACCTCTTGGTACTATGTCTTCCTGCTTATAATTAAGTTTATTACCATTCGCTATACTTATTTGTTCTTTAACAAGATCTATTCCATAAACTAATTCACTTACAGGATGTTCAACTTGTAATCTTGTATTTACTTCCATAAAATAGAATTTACCATCTTGCTCTAAAAACTCAAAAGTACCTGCACCCCTGTATTTTAAGAACTTAGCACCTTGAACAGCCGCTTTAAGTATTTCTGTTCTTACTTCTGGCTCTAAATATGGCGAAGGAGATTCCTCAACAAGTTTTTGGTGTCTTCTTTGAATAGAACAATTTCTTTCACCTACATGAATTACATTTCCAAAACTATCACCTAAAATCTGAACTTCAATATGTTTTGGACTTGGTAAAAATTTTTCTACATAAACAGTATCATTACCAAAATAATTTTTACCTTCACGCATTGCACCTTCTAAGGCTTCCTTTACTTGATCTGGAGAAAATACAGGTCTTAAACCACGTCCACCACCTCCAGCACTTGCCTTAAGAGCTATTGGATAACCATATTTTTCACCAAAGTCTAAGACTTCTTGATAATCTTTTACGCCACCTTCAGAACCAGGGGTTAATGGAACACCTGCTTCTTTCATATATGCTCTAGCTCTTAGCTTGTCACCCATAGCTTCCATTACATCAGGAGTTGGGCCAATAAATATTATATTATTTTCATCACAAGCTCTTGAAAAATTGGAATTTTCAGAAAGAAATCCATATCCAGGATGTATAGCATCTGCACCTGAATCTTTTGCTATTTTAATAATTTTCTCTATGTTTAAATAGGTGTCTTTTAATTGCCCTGAGCCAAGATTAAATGATTCATCTGCATAAGAAATATGAGGTGATTCTCTATCGTTATCAGCAAAAACAGTAACTGTTTTAATACCAATTTCTTTACATGCTCTCATAACTCTAAGGGCTATTTCACCACGATTAGCAATTAGTATTTTTTTTATCATCTATTAAAAATCTCATAAATAAATAAGGATAATCAATTATATGATAAATATCCTTCATTTCAAAATCTTTGTTAGACTGAAGAACAAAAGTAAATATTCACTATTTCATTTGCTCAAAAATAGTTATAACTTTATTTTAAGACATATTATTAATAGTAAAAATCAGTTTAGAAATTGTATTTTTAATAAAAAAGTAATTTTGAAAATGATAAAGGGAACTTTTTATTCATTATTCATCATTCCCTTTTCATCATTTAAAACTTACTTTCTAATAATAGCTAAAAGTTCATCTCTAAGTTTTTCAAGATTTTCTTTTGAATCAGCTTCACAATTTAATCTTAATAATGGTTCTGTATTACTTTTACGTAGATTTAACCACCATTTATCAGAAATAATTGATAAGCCATCTATTCTTACAATCTCACCTTTTGAACCATATTTTTCTTCTATTTCTTTTATAACAGCATCTGCATCATTAACTGTAGAATTAATTTCACCACTTATAAAATAATTCTTTTTATCAGCCATTAATTCTGAAAGTTTTTTACCACTTTTTGAAATCATTTCTGATGCTAAAAATACAGGTAAATACGAATTATCAGCATAGTAGTCATCAAATAAGAAATAGAAATGTCCACTAACCTCTCCTCCAAAAATAGCTTTTTCTGCTTTCATTTTTGGTTTTGTAAGAGCATGACCAACCATCCACATAAATGGTCTTCCACCAGCTTTTTTGATTATATCTGTTGTATATCTACTACTTCTTACGTCAAAAAATATTGTTGCACCTGGATTTTTTTCAAGAAGATATGAACCAAGTAAACCAGTCATAAAGTCTCCATCAATAAATTCACCATTATTATCAACAAAGAAACATCTATCACTATCTCCATCATAACCAACACCAAAATCTGCATTTGTTTCTTTAACTTTTGCAATTAAATCTTGTCTATTTTCTTCAAGTAATGGATTTGCTTCGTGGTTAGGAAAATTTCCATCTAATTCAAAGAAAAGGGGTATTACTTCAATATTTGTATTTTCAAACATTTTAGGAGCAACATAACCAGCCATGCCATTTCCAGCATCCATAACCACCTTTAAAGGTTTAATTGATGAAATATCTGATTTAGAGTGAACAAAACTTACAAATTCATTTAGTAATCCTTCATGATTTGTAACTGTTCCTTTTTTTTCTGGTTCTGTAAAATTATTTTCATGAAATATTTTTTCTATTTCTTCAATGCCAGACCCTGCACCAATAGGAGCAGCTTTTTCTCTTATTAATTTAAATCCATTATATTGCCCTGGATTATGTGATGCTGTAACCATAATACCAGATTCATATCCCATATAATTTTCAGCGAAATAATACATATCAGTAGTTGATAATCCAATGTCTAAAACATCTGCACCTTGATCTGTTATACCTTTTATTAAAGATTCAGATAAAGAAGGTGTTGAAAGTCTTGTATCTTTACCAACAATGACTCTTTTACAACCTAAATAAGTTACAAAAGCACGACCAATTTTATAAGCAATTTCTTCATTTAAATCTTTACCATATACACCACGTATATCGTAAGCTTTGAAAATTCCAGCCATTAATTCAAATCCTTTACTTTAAATATTTATAAAATCAAAAGCTCATTATATCATTAAAAGATAACTTTACCTAAAGCAGATTCAAGCAAATGTTTGGCTACATGTGCTGTTTGGTTCTTTGTGTCAAGAATTGGATTTACTTCAACCATATCCATACTTTGTAATAATCCTGTTTCAGCTATCATTTCTAACATTAAATGAGCTTCTCTTAATGTTATTCCACCCATAACAGGAGTTCCTGTTCCTGGTATAACAATTGCATCTAAACCATCTATATCAAAACTAACATGTATAGGGTTTTTATCTGGTGAGGCAATTTTTATGGCTTGTCTGGTACATTGAAGCATTCCCATTTCATCTATATCTTTCATTGTAAATACTTCAACTCCAACTTCATCAAGAAGTTTACCTTCAATTGGATCAACACTTCTAACCCCTATTATTACTGTTCTTCTTGGATCAATAAAATTATTTTCAAATAAAGATAATAGTTTTTCATTGCCTCTACCTGTTGCTATTGCTAAAGGCATTCCATGAATATTTCCTGAAGGGCTTGAATCTTCTACATTATAATCTGCATGAGCATCAAACCAAATAACCCCTGGTTTAACTCCTTTAGTTTTATAAAATTTTGTAGCAGCTGAAAGAGAACCCATAGCAAGAGAGTGATCTCCTCCTAAGATTAAAGGTAAGTGTCCACTTTCAAATGATTCATATACTTTTTGTTTTAAAGCCTCCAAAAAATTAAAAACTTCATCAAGATATCTTATTTTTCCTGGTTCAAAATACTTAGGAGGGAAAGGTTCTTCAAGTGAATAAAGATTTCCCATATCAGAAAATTCCAAACCAAGGTGATCAAGAGAGGGTTTCAAACCTGCAATCCTAATCGCATCTGGTCCAAGTGATGCCCCCTTTTCTGGTGAAGCAATACTTATTGGAGCACCAATAATATCAATAACTTTAGATTTATTTATTCTCATAATATTTTCACTACTTATCTATCATAATTTACATTATCAGAATAACTCTAAAGTACTATATAGTCTATTTTATTTAAATTATTTAATAAATTAATGTAATAATAAAAAATATTTAAGAGCCTATACTTCCATCAATATTAGGTGGAGTAGCTCCTGCTTTTGTAAACTCACTAATATCTATTATTTCTAGTACTGGCTTTTTCCATTCTTTTTTCATGTTTAAAACTCTAAATCTTAATAAAATCTTTTTTACAATTGATTAGCATTTGAATCATATCTTTTAAAATAGATTCCTGAACCACTTCCATCTTGACCATTTGATTCCCAAGTAATAACAAAATTTCCTGTATTATTTGATGCAATAGCAGGATACAACTGATCAGAGGTTGTATAACTATTAATTTGAAATTCAGTACTACCTGTTTTACTAGCATATATTCCTGTCCCACTACCATCTTGACCTGATTGCCAACTAATTATATTGTTTAAATTATTATATGATACTACTGGGTTTTCTTGTTGACCAAATGTTGTGGTATTAACTAATACGTCAAAAGCAGAAGAACGATAAATATCAAGCCCATTTAATTGATTAAGTGAATTCCAAGTAATAATAAAGTTACTAAAATTAGATGGTTTTATAGATATGGACACATTTTGTTGATTATTAGTTATATAAATATTAACTTTAAATTCAGAACCTTGAGCTATTCCATCACTATTATACTTTTGGCTATAAACATCATAATAACTATTAGCACTTGCTTGATTTTTAGATTCCCATGCAATAGCAAAATTACCTGTACTATCCATTGAAACACTTGGTTTTTGTTGATTATTAGTTGTATGTGTATTAACTCTAAACTCAGAACCTTGAGTTTGCCCCAAACTATTATATCTTTGAGCATATATTCCATAACCACTACTATCTTGATTTTCTGATTGCCAAGTAATAATAAAGTTACCTGTACTATCCATTGCTATTGAAGAGTTTTTTTGATTATAAGTTACATAAGTATTAACTTGAAATTCAGAACCTTGAGCTTGTCCTAAACTATTATATCTTTGGGCATATATTCCATAAGCATAAGGAGAGTCTTGACTATATGACTCCCAAGTGATAACAAAATTACCATTACTATCCATTGCTATACGTGATTTTTGTTGATTATTAGTTGTATATGTATTAACTCTAAATTCAGAACCTTGAGCTTGTCCTAAACTATTATATCTCTGGGCATATATCCCATAACCACTACCATCTTGATTAAATGATTGCCAAGTGATAACAAAATTACCTGTACTATCCATTGCTATACTTGGTCTTTTTTGTTCATTTGTAGTATGAGTATTAGCCTGTGAGTCTGGAAATCGACATAAACTAATAGAATTATTTTGACATATTCTCCCATCTATCCAAGTTGCTCCTGTTAAATTAGCTCCAGATATATTTATATTAGTTAAATTAGCTCCTATTAGGTTGGAATTTGTTAATGTTGCATTTGTAAAATTTGAATTACTTAAGTTTGCATTTGTTAATATTGAACCTGTAAAATTAGAGCCAGATAAATTTGAACTTGTTAAAGTTGAATTTGTTAAATTTACTGTACTTAAATTCGAGTTAGTTAAAGTTACATTATTTAAACTTGAATTTGTTAAATTTACTGTACTTAAATTCGAGTTAGTTAAAGTTATATTATTTAAACTTGAATTACTTAAATTTGAGTTAGTTAAAGTTACATTATTTGAACTTGAATTACTCAAATTTGAGTTATTTAAACTTGAATTACTCAAATTTGTATTTGATAAATTAGTATTACTCAAATTTACATATTTAAGATTAGAATTATCTAATGTCTTATTACTTAAGTCCTCATAATCTAATTCACAATTTGCACAAGATTTATTTAATAATAATTGATTTTTATTTAATGATAATTCTTTAATAATATAATACTTATTATTGAGATAGGAAATAAATCTTGTAGGATCTGCATCAGAATTTAATAAATATTCTGATAAATTAGCTACATTATTTATAGTTTGAGTTGTTACACTACCTATTGGATTTACAACTCCACTTACTATTTTTCCAATAGTATCACTTGAGCTTATACTATTATCATTTTTATCTATTATTGTTATAGCTGTTGTTGTTTTATTTAAACTAATATTTGGGCTTGTTATACTTTCCCAAGTAGTACCATTCCATTTTATATAAGTTCTTATTGATAATTTATCATTACCACTTGCACCTATTCTTTTTATTCCTTCAAGTATATAGATCTTTCCTGTTTCTGGTGTAAAACTATTTACATTTAGTAAAAAATTACCATTAGTATCAGTTAAACCTGTTGCTATTGTTACATTAGGATTAGTAGAATCATCTGGTGGATAAATTAAAGATATTGTAGCTCCTACTTTTATTTGACCTATTGTTGCTTTAGTTTTAAAATTATTAGTTTTTTTACTTTCTGGAAACTCGACTTTACCTCTTATTTCATTTATTTTGTTATTTGAATTATTTTGTGAAATATTAGAATTGAAAAATTCTGTTTTATTTGGAACTGAACAAGAATTTATAAGAGCTAAAATACATAATATATTTATTGATATTTTAAATTTATTTATCATAATACTTACCTTTTATAACTGATTACCACTTGAATTGTGTCTTTGAGCATATATTCCAAAACCATTACCATCTTGATTATATGATTCCCAAGTAACAACAAAATTTCCTGTACTATTCATTGCTATGCTTGGGATTTGTTGAGAATCAGTTGTATAAGTATTGACTTGAAATTCAGAACCTTGAGTAATCCCATTACTATTATATCTCTTAACATATATACCATAATTACTACCATCTTGAGTATTTGACTCCCAAGCAATAACAAAATTTCCTGTGCTATCCATTGCTATGCTTGGGTTTTGCTGATGATAAGCTACATAAGAATTAACTTGAAATTCAGAGCCTTGAGCTTGTCCTAAACTATTATATCTCTGGGCATATATTCCAAAACCACTACCATCTTGAGCAAACGATTGCCAAGTAATAACAAAGTTTCCTGTACTATCCATTGATATTTTTGGTTTTAGTTGATAATCAGTTGTATAAGTATTGACTTGAAATTCAGAACCTTGAGCTATTCCAGAGCTATTATATCTTTGAGCATATATTCCTGAATCAAAAACATGATCTTGGCTGTATGAATGCCAAGCAATAACAAAATTCCCTGTGCTATCCATTGTTATACTTGGTTTTTGTTGATTATTAGTTATATAAGTATTAACTTGAAATTCAGAACCTTGAGCTATTCCAGAGCTATTATACCTTTGAGCATATACTCCATAAACACTACCATCTTGACCATTTGATTCCCAAGCAATAACAAAATTTCCTGTACTATCCATTGCTAATGAAGGATTAGACTGAGCATTTGTAGTATAAGAATTGACTTTAAATTCAGAACCTTGAGCTTGTCCTAAACTATTATACCTTTGAGCATATATCTCAAAACCATTACTATCTTGATTATATGATTCCCAAGTAACAACAAAATTTCCTGTACTATTCATTGCTATGCTTGGGTTTTGTTGAAAATCAGTTGTATAAGTATTGACTTGAAATTCAGAACCTTGAGCTATTCCAGAGCTATTATACCTTTGAGCATATATCTCAAAACCATTACCATTTTGATTATATGATTCCCAAGTAACAACAAAATTCCCTGTGCTATCTATTGCTATTGATGGATTTCTTTGATTATTAGTTATATAAGTATTAACTTGAATATCTGGAAATATACATAAACCAATAGAATTATTTTGACATATTCTACCATCTGTCCAAGTTGCCCCTATTAAATTAGCTCCAGATATATTTATATTGGTTAAATTTGAGTTTGATAAGTTTGAATTAGTTAAATTTGAATTTGATAAATTTGAATTACTTAAATCTCCATTGCTTAAATCTTTATTACTTAAATCTTCATTTTTTAAATCACAATTAGGACAATATTTATTATCCAATAAATTATTTTTATGATGCTTAGTTTCTTTAATAACAAAATATTCATTATTTATATAACTTATAAATCTTAATGGATCTGAGTTATCTATAAGTAAAGAGTTAACCATCGCAGATACATTGTTTATTGTTTGTACTGTTACACTACCTATAGGGTTTATAACACCACTTACTATTTTTCCAATAGTATCACTAGAACTTATACTATTATCATTTTTATCTATTACTACTATTGCTGTTGTTTCTTTATTTATATTTATACTAGGACTTGTTATACTCTCCCAAACTGAACCATTATGCCTAATGTATGTATTTACTGATATTAAATCATTTCCACTTGCTCCTATTCTCTTAGTTGCTTCAAGTAAATAAATCTTATTTAGCTCTGGGCTAAAACCTGTATTTATTGTAAAATTACCGCTATTATCAGTTAAGCCTGTTGCTATTGTTAGATTAGGATTACTTATATCATCTGGTGGATATACCAATGATACTGTTGCATTTGTTCCAACCTCTGATAATGTTGCTTTTATTGATAAAGAGTTTTTATCTACTTGTTTTGGATTTAATCTTGGAAATTCTACCTTACCTTTTATTGTATTAAGGTTATTTGATTGATTAATATTTATATTATCATTTATTGTATTTGTTAAAGTATTACAAGAAAACATTGATAATGATAATATCAATGCTAATGGAAGTTTAAGATTATTCCTTAATATCATTTTTCATGGCCTTTTAATATAAATAATTTTTTTTGTTTAATTTAGTTTATTTTATTCTAAATTATTTAACAAATTAATGCAAGGATAAATATATTGTATTGTATAAGAAGGTTTTTCAATATATTATTCCTATTCAATATATAAACCAAAATTTATTTTTCAAACTAAATAAATTTTTATTCAGAATTTTGTAAAATGTTATACATAAATTTAAATGAATAACTTAACAATTTCATGATGTGTATGAAAGAATTAATGAAAATATACCTAAATTATGTTTATACCGAACCTATAAGTATCATATCCTTAAATTCTTTCATACGATTAACATTTTCAAAGTCAGGATCATTAATTGCTCTATTAATCATTTTTTTATCATATTTTATAGCTCTTTTTAGCATATTAAGACCTTCTCTAAAGCTTAAAATTTGTACATAAGAACAGGCTAGATTATAATAAGCTTCTGCAAAACCTGCTCTAAATTTTGTAGCTTTCATGAAATCATCAATTGCAGGTTTATACTTTTTTTCATTATAATAAAATGTTCCACGATTGTAATAGGCTAAAGCATTATCATTTTCTACACTTATTGCTTGATTAAAATCTTTTTCAGCTTCTTCTTTATCACCCGCATTATAATGTTTAACAGCTCTTTCATAATAGAACATAGCACCTTTATTTTTTAATGCATCTAACGCAACCTTAGAACTATTACCAAGCTGATTTTTATTATTTATTTGCATAAACTACCTATTATATAAAAACATCACAATTATAATTAAATCTTGAAAATAATACCAAAGTCAATGACTTAATAATAAATAAACAAAAAATTAAAATGTAGCATTTAATGTATTTACTTGACTCATTCTAGATAGATTAATATAAATGTAGAAGTAATATGAATCCTGAAAAAAACGAAATAAGTTAAGATTCAAAAAAAAAATGAAAGAATTAAATAAAAGATTAGAGAAATTAGAGGTAGAAAATTAAATACTAAAAAAGGATGAATTACTCATCTGCAACAAAATGTAAAATATCATTTGATATTTGATAATAAAGAAGTGATATACATTAAGTTATTTTACAAGCTTTAAGCATTTGTGATAAATTATGAGAAAACAATATTTTAAAATAAAATTATACTTTTAATATAACAAATAGGATAAATGCTTTAATGAATTATGCACACTTACATTTGATTGTAAATCATGCTCCATTATTTGGTTTAATATTTGGATTTTGCTTATTAATTTATTTTATAAGAAAAAGAAGCGAAGAAGTTGCAAAAATAGCTATGTTTACATTTATAGTTTCAGCTATATTTGCTGTAATAACATATGCTAGTGGTGAAAAAGCTGAACATACTATAGAGACATTACAAAATATTGATAAAAATATAATAAGAAATCATGAAAAACTAGCAAAAATTGCAAATATTTTTACTGTAAGTACTGGAGTTATATCATTTATTTGGTTCTTTATTAAAGATGAATTCAAAAAAAGATATGTAGCAATAGGTATAATTGCTATTTGCCTTATGGGTATAGGTTTTATGTCTAGAACAGCTAATACAGGTGGTCAAATAAGACATAGTGAAATAGGAGAATATTTAATTCAAGAAAAATAAATGAGAAGTTTATTTAATAATTTACTAAAAAAACAAAGATATTTACAATATAGTTGTTTTTTTATAAAATATCATGATTAAATTCCTGCAACATTAACTTGATTATTTGTCCTATCTGTATCAGGTAGAGTATTTGCTGGATCAAGTTCTATATGTTTTACCATATCATTAAATTCATAAATTAAAGTTGCTTCTGTTGTGTTTCCATCCCAAACTTGAAAAACTTTAGAACCATTTCTTAAAGTAAAAGATATAGATACAGGCATTATAGCTTTACTTATTCTTTTTAAACCCAGATTTATTTTGTATCTATTACCTACTTTTTCTTGCTTCACTTGACTTATTGCATAATCAAGTTTTTTATTTTCTTTAACCCATTGCTGAAAAAAGCTATCAAGAGGTTTAGGGTAATGTTTTTCTAGTATTTCCTCAAACATATCAGTATCAATAAAACCTGTTTGATATTTTGTTACTATATCTTTTAAGGATTCCTGTAATGCTTTTCTACCTATAAAAGCTTCTAACATTTTGAAAATTTGAGCTGATTTACCTCTTTCTATTATATTTTTCCAATCAAAATTAAACTTTTCTAATTCATTAACAGGCTGTAAAACTTTGGTATTAAAATTGGCTCTTGAAGCATCTATATATTGTCTTAAATAGTCATTATAATTATTTAATTTACCATTTTTCTCTTTAAGATAGCTAGAAGCTAAGTATAAACTTGCTCCTTGAGTTATCCATTTTGGATATTCACCTGATTCAATAGATAAATGCCCAAAATATTGTTGAGCTATTGTATAAGCTAAATACCAATTAAGATTATTTGTTGCATCATTTTTATTTTTACTCTTTTCTAAAGAATCATGTAAAACAATTAAATTTGTGTTTGCATAAGCACCTTTACTATAACTATCACCTGGTACTATTGAAATTTGCTTATAAGGATAAAAACCAAATTTCTTATTATAGTAGGATATTATCTCTTTAGTATTTTCTATAACAGTTTTATTCCAAGACATTGAACCACTACTTTTATAATAAGACTTTATTATTGTACCTTCTTTAGTTTGATCTGTCTCAGATACCAAGTTGGGGCTTATAGCAATAGCAAAACTTCTAGAATCATTTAGTTTATAGCTAGTCTTTTTTATAAATTTACTTGCATTATTATCTGTACTTAGCTCAACCCCTGAAGTTATAATAGAATCTTCCATATTAGTACTTATATCTAGCTCAAAATTTGTTTGTGGAAAATCCCCCTTTTTCCAATAACCATTTGAAAAATGTATAACTTTAGGATACCAGCTGCCAATATTTTTATCATTTAAGTTATCATCAAGAAATAAAATATTGTTTATCTTAGTTAAGTTAGATACATTGAATTTAACTTTAAGATTAAAACTTTCACCAGGTGGTATTGCTTCAGGTAAACTTACTTGATATATAGTTTTATCTTCAACTTCCCTTCCTAAATATCTATATCTATAAATACCTGAAGGTAAGACTGTTCCAGAATTATCAGTCACTTCAATAACTTTCATTTCTGTATCGTAGTTATTATTTAACCCTAGAAGTAAATATATTTTATCTAAATTTTCTTTTGAATTATTGTAATAGGTTATATCATTAGTTCCTTGAATATTTCTTTGCTGAGAGTTAATATTAACATCAATTTTATAGTTATTTGATGTAGCTGAATTAACTCTATTTGATGTTGTCAATAAAAATGCAAGAGAAAAAATACTTAAATTAAATAACCTATTATATTTCATATATTTTAAGACTGTGGCTTACACTCTCCTCTAAAAAATGCCCATTCCTCACATTCACTCTTTTTATTATTTTGTTCAAACATACAATATCCAACTTGACCAGATGGTGTATTTCTAATATCAAGTTTACCATTATTTTTTATACAAAACTCAGAAGCAGGATTAGCTATCTTAGCTACATTATTTTGTTGTGTATTTGGATTAGTACATGATAATAAGGTAATAGGAAATAAAATACACATAACAATTTTTTTCATATAGTACACTGCTCCATCTATTGGAATAATTTTGTATATTTTAGCATATCTAATACTTATTCTTTATAAAGCCAATGTAAGTTTAGTTTATCTAAAAAAAATATAGTTATTGAAATATGATATTATTCTAATAAAAATTTATCTCTCTATAAAACTAAACTAAAATAGATATATCAGAAGATAAAAAGATATTAGATAAACTCCATACTGAAAGGGAAAATAAGTTAATTGGAAAATAAGTTTAAGTCACATATAAACACATATTGGTACTCTTTTTTTACATTTATATTTTTAGTCCTTTTTATAAACTATTTTTTTATAAAGGAAACTAAAAATTTCTCATTTGAATTTTACTTTTTAATGATGATTCCACTCTGGATAGGTGTATTAAGTGCAAATGGTTATGAAAGTAAAAGAATAAAAGACTTTTTTAGAGATTATCTTACTAAATATTATCCTGAAAAAATTAAAGAATATGATGAAAAACCTGTAGATTTATTAAACTCTGATACAGAAGACATATTAGATTTATTTGCAGACAAAGAATTAATTAGTGATCCTATAATAAATAATTTAAGCAAAGAATCAAAAAGTATAACAAATTTTATGTATTCAGTCTTTTTAATTATGCCTATTTTATTAGTGTTTACATATTTTGCTCTTTTAAAATAATATTTCTCTTATAAATATTTATAAAAAATAATATTCTTGTGATAAAAAATCCTAAAATTTTGATAATAAAAATTGTAGAATTATATATAAAATTTAGATTAAAATCTCAAAGAGGAGATTATAATGTCTGACTGTCAAAATAGACCTATTTATCTTGATTATCATTCTACAACACCTGTTGATAGAAGAGTTGCTGAAAAAGTTTTATATTATATGACAACTGCCTTTGGTAATCCTAGTAGTATGACACATTGTTATAGCGATGAAGCAGAACAAGCAGTTAATTTAGCTAGAGAACAAGTAGCAGAGTTAATAAATGCTAACTCAAAAGAAATTATATTTACTTCAGGAGCAACTGAGAGTATTAATTTGGCTATATTTGGCTGTATAAAAAGTTGTGATACAAAGCATAAAATAGCTGTCTTACCACTAGAACATAAAGCAGTTTTAGACACTTGCAAAAATCTATCTAAGAAAAATATAGCTGAAACTATATATTTAAAAATTGATTCAAAAGGTAGATTAGATCTTGAAGATCTTGAAGAAAAATGTAAGCAAGGATTATCATTAATATGTGTAATGGCTGTAAATAATGAAATAGGTAATATATACCCTTTTTATGAAATAGGTAGTATTGCTGAAAAGTATAATATCCCTTTTTTATGTGATGCAACACAGGCTGTAGGAAAAATTGACATTGATTTTGAAAAATCTAAAATAACATATATGGCTCTATCTGCTCATAAAATGTATGGCCCTAAGGGAATCGGTGCATTAGTTGTAAAAAAAGGTAAAACCTTAAATCCTCTTTTATGTGGAGGTGGACAGCAAAGAGGTATAAGACCTGGTACATTAAATGTGTCTGGAATTGTTGGTCTTGGTGAGTGTTGTAGGATCGCAAAAGAGGAAATGAATGAGGATAATAAGAGAATTAGAAATAAGCGTGATATGATGCAAAGAATGTTTCAAGATAAATTTCCTGAAATGATTATTAATGGTGATTCTGAGAATAGAATTGATGGGAATCTTAGTCTATCTATATTAGGAACTTGTAATTCTGAGATTATTTCAAGAATAAGACATAAGGTCGCAATATCAACTGGTTCAGCTTGTTCTTCTGGTGCATCTTACTCTCATGTTTTATCTGCTTTGAATATACCTGAAGAGGTCATGTCAAGTACTTTAAGGATTGGTTTAGGTAAATATACATCAGATGAAGATATAAAAACAGCTTTTAATGTTATTTCAGAAGCTATTAATGAAATAAAAAATAAAGTAGTTGTTTAATGTCAAAAAATAGAATACAACAATTGTATTTTTAAATTAGTTTTATTAAGTGATTTTGTTTATTTTTTATTAGTATTTATTAAATTGTAGGAGTTTATAAGAATATGGGTAGAATTGAAGAAAGATTAAAAGAATTAAATATTGAAATACCAGAAATGCCCAAACCAGCAGGTTCATATGTTCCAGCTGTTATTGTAGATAAAATGGTTTTTATTTCAGGTCAATTACCAACAGTAAAAGGTGAGCTTAAATATACAGGAAAAGTTGGAAAAGATTTAAGTTTAGAAGAAGCTGCTGAAGGAGCTAAACTTTGTGCATTAAATGCTTTAGGCGTTTTAAAAACTTATATAGGTGATTTAGATAATATAGCTCAAATAGTTAGAATTGGAGGATTTGTAAATAGTTCTGATGGATTTACAATGCAACCAAAAGTAATCAATGGAGCTTCTGACTTTTTAGGAGAAGTTTTTGGTGAGCAAGGAAAACATGCAAGAGCAGCTGTTGGTGTTAATGAGCTGCCTCTAAATGCTGCAGTAGAAGTTGAAATGCTTGTATATCTAAAATAGTAATATTTCGTAATATTAACTTTGGTATTGTATAACTAAATTAAATTTGATTTGTATTATAATATATCAAAGTTAATATTTTATTAAAAATAAGTTAATACCTCTTTTGAGGTTAAGTGTAATATATATGTCTAATGATAAAGCAAAATCTGATAAAAATAATAATAAAGATAAAGTAGAAAAAAAATTACAAGAAATAAATTATCCTAAACTTACCAAGTTAGAGTTAACTAATATTGCTAAGTCTTATGAACTGAAAAATATTTCGTCTTTAAGTAAAGATGAACTAATAAATAAAATCAAAGAATATAAAAATAAACAAGAAAAGCTTCCTGATTATAAAAAAAGTCCTTATAGTGAATACTCAAAACAGCAACTAAATGATTTAGCTAAAGGATATAAGATAAAAAACTATTCTAGATTAAGTAAAGTTGATTTAATAAAAGCTATTGATAGATATGAAGAACAAAATAAAAATATAGAAGAGAAAACTGATTCTATAGAAGAACAAAGTAATGAAAAGAAAGAAAATAATCTTGGCTCTTTAAATATGACATCTTTAGTAAGTATGGCTAAAGATTTAAAAATAAAAGGTTATTCTAAACTTAGTAAACTTAAATTAATTAAGAGTATTAATGAACTAAAAGATAATTTGTCAAATAAAGTTGAAGAAATTAAAGAAAGTCTATCTGATAATATCAGTTTAATATCAGAAAACTTAACAGAAACAAAGACTAATTTAATAGATAAAGCTCAAGAAATTAAAGAGAGTTTAACAGAAAATGTTACTTCTATCTCAGAAAACATTACAGAAACAAAAAATAATGTAGTTGATAAAATTAGTGAGATAAAAGAAAATCTTGTAGAAAGTAGAGAAAATATATCTGATAAGATTTCTAAAACAAAAGATACTATTAATTATATAGTTTCTGAGATGAAGGACGCTTTTAATAAAGATCCTAATGAATTTGATAAAGTAGAAGAAAAAGAAAAGATAGATAAAACTAATGTTGATAATCTTACTAATGCTGAAACTATTGAAAAAATTGCACAAAAAACAGAGCTTACTTTTGTTGATAGAAGAGAAGCAAATGCAATTGAAGAAGAGTTAAGACATAAGATCTTATTAACGCCTTCAAAGTTTGGATTTGGAAAGACAAATGAAGAGTATTTATTAAAAGATGAAGAAAACTTAGAGTTACCTAAATTATATGAAGAAGACAAAATAACACTTTTACCTGTTGATCCTACAAGAATGTTTACCTACTGGGATATTTCAACAGAAACTATTAATAAATTTATTGAAAATAATATAAGAGATTTTTATTTAAAAGTAAATGATGTTACTGGTATTCTATATAATGGTTCAAATGCAAATATATATTGGATGGAAAAATGTAATATAACTGCTGGTGATTGGTATATATATTTAAATCAAGGTGGTAGAAATTATTGTGTTGAGATAGGTTATATCTATAATGGTGAGTTTAATATAATAGCTAGGTCAAATACAATTACAGTTGCATTAGGTAAAAGTTCTGATATTGTTTTAGATACTTTTGTAATTGCAACTTATCCAAAGCTTGAAACAAGAAGTAAAGATATTAATAAAGAGTTGGCTAGTGATAAATATATTTCAAGAGAGATAAAGGGTAGAAAGTCTCCCTATTTTGAATTAAATGATTATACTATTGCTGGAAACTATAATTTAAGAAAAATGCCTCAGAAAATGCCTATCTTTAATATGATAGATGAGGAAATACCACAGCATTTTGTTGAAGAATATAAAATACAAAATGAAAAATTTATTGAAACTGAGTTTAAGCAAGAAGAAATTCATTATAATCCTCCAGAAAAGCTAAAATCTCCACCATCTCCTATTATTAATGAAAATTTTATTGAAAAAAAAGTTAATTATAATGATGATAAATTTATTGTTGAAATTGAAAATAAAGAAGAAGATTATTATAAAAATAAATCTTTTAAATCTGTTTCAAGTGAGTTATCAAATAATCAAGATATTAAGCAATCACAAGAGTATTTTTATGAGTTACCAGTTAAACAGCTAGAACAAAAAATAACTAATCCTGAACCATTAAAATATATTCAAAAAGATATACCACAAGCCGTTTATAGTTATTTTGAAGCAATACCAAACTTTGATAAAAATAAAATTCTTATTGATAGTTATTACTATCAACTTCCTAATGAACCTCAAAAAGCAATTAGAGTATATTATGAATGGATTGAAAATGAAACTCCATATAGAAAAGAGTTTTTTTGGATATCTGATGTATTTCCAGAAGTTCATCAAAATATTTATAAGATTTCTTGGGGGCCAACTTGGGTTAAAGAATTTGTCGGTGGTAGTGAACAAATTAGATATATTGGAGCAAGTGAAAGATTCTTAGGAAGTAGTGATATTTATTTAGGTGGTAGTGAATATTTTATTGAGTCTAGTGGAAGATATTTAGGAGCTAGTGAATATCTATTTGGAGATAATGAAGAATATTCTGGAGGAAGTGAAAAATATATAGGTGCAAGTGATAATTTAGGTGGTAGTGAAAATTTCCATAATATGGATGAAATTGTAAATATATTTAGTAATGAGCTAATACCTAAAAACTTTAAAGTTAAGACTAATGAATATAAAGGTATAAAAGACAGATACAGACTATGAATAATGTCTTAGAAAAGCCTAAATTAATAGGCGAGGTTTATTTATTTTTATTTAAAGAAAAAGAAACTCTTTTACTTCTTAGAGTTAATACTGGTTATGGAGATGGAATGTATAGTGTAATTGCAGGGCATCTAGAACATAATGAAAGTATAAAAAATGGTATGGTCAGGGAAGCTTATGAAGAAGCAGGAATAAAAATTAAACCTGAAGATTTAAAGTTAATTCATGTAATGCATAGAAAAAATGAAGGTAATGATAGGGTAGGTTTTTTCTTTACTTGTGATAAATGGGAAAATGAAATAATTAATAATGAACCTGAAAAATGTGCAGAGTTAAAATGGTTCTTTATAGATAAAATGCCAAAGAATATGGTTCAGTATGTTAAAGAAGCTTTTGATAAATATTTTTCTGGAGAACTATACTCTGATTTAGGATATTAAATCATAGTTACTCAAAATTAGTAATAAAAGCAAGTTTTAATAATCTTGTTACTATAAAACTAAAATAATAAATTAGGAGATTATTTAAAATGTCTAATACATCTATTTCTGGAAACAATAACCCTCTTATTAAAGAATTCATTCAATTAAAAAATAAGCCTAATTTAACTGAAAATGATTTAAATAAGTTTTCTAATAATA
>JAXLXG010000014.1:0-124256 GCA_046328075.1 Candidatus Sericytochromatia bacterium | reverse complement strand
AACCTTAATATTTGAATTATTAGACTGAGAAGGAGGCTGAACAATAGGAGTGTCTTTTACAGATTCCACATAAATAATAACATCTGATTTATCACGTTCTTCTTTAGTAAACTTTTTAATTGCATCATTTGATTTAGTATTTTTTATCTCTTCTTCAATTTTAGCTTTTACCTCATCATAAGAACTCTGTTTAGCTGGTTTATAATCTATTCTTTTAATTATGTGATAACCAAAATTACTTTTAACAGGTTTACTTATCTCACCATTTTTTAAACTAAAGGAAGCTTTTTCAAATTCAGGAACCATTCTACCTTTACTAAAAAAACCTAAATCTCCACCTTTATCTTTTGAACCTGGATCTGTAGAATATTTTTTAGCTAAAGCATCAAAATTTTCACCCTTAATTGCTTTTTGATAAATTTCATCTGCTAATTTTTGGTCTTTAACTAATATATGAGATGCCTTTACTTCTTCTTGTTGACCATATTGAGCTTTGTTTTTCTCATAATAATCTTTTTTCTCTTTATCAGTTATTTTTATTTCATCAGTAATTTGTTTTTTTAGCTTTTCAACTAATTTAGATTTTCTTAAACTATCTCTTAATTGATCTAAAGTTATTTTATTTAAACTAAGAGTTTGAGTAAAAAGCTTTTCATCTCCATTAAAGTTTTTTGTTTTAATATTATTTATTTCATCATTAATCTCTTGAGAAGTGACTTCAATATCTTTTTTCTTTGCTGTTTGAACTAATACTTCATTATCAATTAATCCATTTGCTACATTTTTTTCTATATTTGGTAGCATTTGTGCACCTGTTGGTGAATTAAAATCCATATTCATCATTTGTTTATATTGATTTTTTGTACGTTCTACACTGTTTTTATATTCAATTAAAGGTATTGGATCTCCATTAACCCTAGCTAAATAAATTTTTTCAGGAGGAGTGCTTAAATAAATCATGAATACACTAATAGCTATAATTAGCACCGAAACAGCTATAGCTATTATAAAACCTATATTTGTAAAATCTGATTCTAATGAAATATTTTTAATTTTTGTTTTTTGCATAAGATAACCATTTAAGATTTAGGGTATTGGCGTAAAACATTTTACGCCATTACAAAATATTTTTGTAACCCAATAATTTTATTTTTTTTCTTCAGGATTTGTTTTTACTTGAGCTTCTTTTTTAGGATCTTCTTTCTTAGCTATATCATAACTTTCATAACCTTGATTAAATTTAACATCAGCTTCTTTGAGTGATTTTTCACGCCACTTTGTAAAAAAATCTCTTTGCTTTTCTGCTTTAACTTGCTGTTCAAGATTTGGTTTTACAACTTCAAAAGGCATAGTGTGTTCTGGCTTATAGCCTGTTTTTTTTAAGATATGATAACCAAATGATGTTTTAACTGGTTGACTTATTTCCCCAACTTTAAGAGAAAAAGCACTTTTTTCAAACTCAGGTACCATTTGACCTTTTGAAAAATAACCTAAGCTACCACCATTATTTTTGCTTCCAGGATCTTGAGAATATTTTTTTGCTAATTCTGAAAAGTCTTTACCAGACTTAACTTCGTCATAAATCTTTTTAGCTTCTGCTTCAGATTTTACAAGAATATGTGATGCTTCAACTGACTCTTTTTCTGTAAAATCAACTTTCCTAGTGTTATATGCATCTTTTAAATCTTTTTCTGAAACTTTTACATTATCATTCATAAGTTTTTCAACATATTTTTGAAGAATCATTTTTTCTTTTAAAATATCAGTTAAGGCTTCTTCTTTAATATTATTTTTTTTCATTGCCTTTTTAAAAGCAAGATCATTATTTTGGAAGTTTTGAGCTTTAATCTTTTTTATTTCTTGATTAACCATTTCGTCAG
This sequence comes from Candidatus Sericytochromatia bacterium, assembly GCA_046328075.1. Classification (GTDB taxonomy): domain Bacteria; phylum Cyanobacteriota; class Sericytochromatia; order UBA7694; family JACMQJ01; genus JAXLXG01. Next base: position 122,376 of record JAXLXG010000014.1, on the reverse strand, counting down.
TTACAACAATTTTTTCTTGTTCTGCATTACCTAACATAAGTTTAGTTAGAATTAACTCTTGCATTAGCTGATTTTTTAATTGATTATAGCTTTCTTTGCCTTTTTCACCTTTATAATCAACACCCATTTGCATAGCATATTGACCTTGTACTGAACCAATTTTTTCTCTAAATTCTTTAGCTGTTATAAATCTTGTTCCATTTATTGATGCTATATAATTTTTACCTTCAAGAGTAACATTAGTAAATTGATATGTAGCCCAAAAAGCGAGGGCTGATAAAGAGCCTAAAAATAAATTTGTATAAAACTTTCTTGTACTTAATTCCAAGTTATTATTCCTCCATTAATTAAGATACTGAATTTTACACTATTTTTTATTTGTAAAGAAATCAAGTTTATTTTTTTTAATGTCTTTATATTTTTCATAATTATTAAAGATCTACTAAAAGTGTCTATATATGAGTTTAGTAACTGTATATAAAAAATATAAAAAAATAAAAAGTAATTAATGGTGATAAAATTTATAGTTTATATAAAATTGAATTATTTAAGGAAATTTTAATTTTTCATGAGTGATGAACAAAATCTTCAAAATCATCAAGAAACACATCATAAATTAGGAATTTGGACTTTAGCTTTTGGGGCATTAGGTGTAGTGTATGGAGACATAGGAACTAGCCCACTTTACGCACTAAAAGAGTGTTTTCATGGTAATCACGCTATCAATCTTAATGAAGCAAATATATTTGGTGTTCTTTCTCTTGCAATGTGGTCTTTAATGCTTGTAGTAACTTTTAAGTATTTACTTTATATTATGAGAGCAGATAATCATGGGGAAGGTGGGATATTTTCTTTACTTGCTCTTGTGCCAAGTGATACAAAATTAGTTAATCCTAAAGTAAGGAATCTTATTTTATTAGCTGCAATGTTTGGTGCATCTCTTTTATATGGAGATGGCGTTATAACTCCTGCAATATCTGTATTATCAGCAGTTGAGGGTTTAGAAGTTGCTACATCAGCGGCAAAGAATTTAACAGTTCCAATTACTTGTATTATTTTATTAGCATTATTTTTTATTCAGAAATACGGAACAGAAAAAATAGGGCAAATTTTTGGACCAATAATGCTTATATGGTTTTTTGCGTTAGCTGTTTCAGGTTTAATTCCTATTATTAAAGAGCCTCATGTTTTAACAGCTATTAATCCAATGTATGCAATAGATTTTTTTAAGTTAAATGGTTATCATGCTTTTGTTGTACTAGGTTCAGTTGTTTTGTGTATAACAGGTGGTGAGGCTTTATATGCAGATATGGGACATTTTGGAAGAAAACCAATACAATTATCATGGTTTACTTTTGTTTTTCCTGCATTAATTTTAAATTATTTTGGGCAAGGGGCTTTATTACTTCATAATCCTGAAGCTGCATCAAATCCTTTTTTTGGTTTAATACCTAAGACTTTAATTTATCCTTCAGTATTTTTAGCAACTGCAGCAACAATAATAGCTTCACAAGCCCTAATTTCTGGAGCTTTTTCATTAACTCAACAAGCAATACAAATGGGTTTCTTACCAAGACTTGATATAATACACACGTCTGGTGGTTCAAAAGGGCAGATTTATATACCTTTAATAAATAAATTGCTTATGATTTTTTGTTTAGGAATAGTTTTAGTTTTTAAAAACTCAGAGAATTTAGCTGCTGCTTATGGTTTAGCTGTTACAGCTAATATGATATTAACATCTTTAGTATTTTTCTTTGTTGCTACAAAAAATTGGGGTTGGTCTATAGCTAAAACAGGTTTAATTGTTGGTATCTTTTTATTTTTTGATATAATGTATTTTAGTTCTAATATGCTTAAGTTCTTTGATGGCGGTTGGTTACCATTTATTATAGCTGTATCAATACTTTCAATAATGCTTACTTGGAAGCGTGGACGACAAGAATTATATAAACAAATAAGAGTAATGAAATTACCTTTTAACACAAATAATTTAAAAAATAAAGATACGTCACAACTTAATAATTTAGAAACTGATTTATCTTATCAAGAAAAAATTGAACAATTAAACGCTTTAGATAAGCCTACAGAAGAATTAATACCAAAGGTTGTTTCTATTTCATTAATGAGAATCCCTGGAACTGCTGTTTTTATGACTCTTTCTCCTAAAGGTTTACCAACAGTAATGTTACATCATTTAAAACATAATAAGGTTTTGCATGAGAGAGTAATATTTTTATCTATATTATCAGCTGATGTACCTATAATAAAACAAGAGAATAGAATACAAATTAAAGAAATGAATAATGGGTTTTATAGAGTAATAGCTAACTATGGTTTTATGGAGACTCCAAATGTAACAGAACTTATGAGAATACTAAAAGATAAATATATGAATTCAATTAATTTAGATGAAACTACTTATTATCTAGGTAGAGAAGTTCTTATTGTAAGTAATAAAACAAAAATGTTTAATTTAAGTAAACATCTTTTTACTTTTATTTCAAGAAACGCACAATCAGTACCATCATATTTTAATATACCTACTACAAGAGTTGTTGAATTAGGTATGCAAGTAGAATTATAAAAAATGAGTCAGCAGATACAAGAAGCTTTAGAATTAGAAGAAGAACATTATAAGCACAATCATGGAAATTTATGGGCTTTAGCATTAGCCGCACTTGGAGTAGTTTATGGAGATATAGGAACTAGTCCATTATATGCACTTAAAGAATGCTTTCATGGTAATCATGCAATTCACTTAAGTACAGGAAATATATATGGGGTTTTATCTTTAGCTTTTTGGTCTTTAACAATAGTTATATGTATAAAATATCTAATATTTGTTACAAGAGCAGATAATAGAGGTGAAGGCGGTATGTTTGCTCTTTTAGCTTTAATTCCAACTGAACATACAAGAATTTCAAAACAAGCTAGGAGTTTTGTAGTTTTGGCTGCTCTCTTAGGAGCATCTCTTTTATATGGTGATGGTATTATAACTCCTACTATTTCTGTTTTATCAGCAATTGAGGGCTTAGAAGTTGCCACTAGTTCAGCCAAAAATATAACTGTACCAATTACTTGTGTAATACTTTTCTTTTTATTTTATGTACAAAAATTTGGAACAGCTAAAATAGGTCAAATTTTTGGTCCCATAATGTTATTATGGTTTTTTACTTTAGCTACTCTAGGATTAATTAATGTAATACATTATCCTGCTATATTTGCAGCTATAAACCCTATGTATGCATTTAACTTTTTTATGGAAAATGGTTATCATGGTTTTTTAATCTTAGGTTCTGTTGTTTTATGTATAACAGGTGGTGAGGCTTTATATGCAGATATGGGACATTTTGGAAGAAAACCAATACAATTATCATGGTTTACTTTTGTTTTTCCTGCATTAATTTTAAATTATTTTGGACAAGGAGCTTTATTACTTAGTAATCCATTAACAGCATCAAATCCATTTTTTAGTATGGTTCCTAAGTTTTTGATTTTTCCTATGGTAATATTAGCAACTGCCGCAACTGTTATTGCTTCACAAGCTTTAATTTCTGGTGTTTTTTCTATAACTAGACAAGGGATTCAGTTAGGATTTTTACCAAGACTTAATATAATTCATACTTCATCTGAAGCTGAAGGACAAATTTATATACCTTCAATAAATAAGCTAATGATGATTGCTTGTATTCTAATCGTTATTGTATTTAAACAATCAAGTAATCTTGCTTCTGCTTATGGTTTAGCTGTAACAGCAGATATGGTTTTAACCTCAACAGTATTTTTCTTTGTATTAACAAGAACTTGGAGATGGCCGCTTTATAAGGCATTCGCATTAATTTCTTTTTTCTTAGTTTTTGATTTAGCATACTTTGGAGCTAATGTATTAAAATTCTTTGATGGTGGTTGGTTTCCATTTTCTGTTGCTATGCTTGTATTGAATATTATGCTTATTTGGAGAGATGGTAGAGCAGAACTTGGTAAACAAATTAAATCAATGAGATTAAAAGGTGTAGGTACAGGTTATTTATCAGCATTATCTGTTCAAGACTTAGCAAAAAATACAAATAGTATTTCTGAAACTTCTTTACATCATGAACAAGATTTACCACTTGATGTATTATTAAGTGATTTACTACCAAATATATCAAGAGTTTCAGGAACTGCTGTATTTATGTCTGTTTCTCTTAAAGGTGTGCCACCTGTATTACTTCATCACTTAAAGCATAATCAAGTCTTACATAAACAAGTTGTTTTCTTGTCTATCAAATCATTAGATATGCCTGTTGTAAGAAAAAACAAAATTAAAGTTCATGAAATTGGTCACGGATTTTATCAAATTGTTGCTTTATATGGATTTATGGAAATACCTAATGTACCTGATATTATTAAAAGAGCAGAAGAATTTGGCTTAATGAGTCCACCTGAGTCAACAACTTATTATCTAGGAAGAGAAACTTTAGTAATAAGTCCAAGACGAGCAACTATGATGAATTGGAGAAAAACAATTTTTACATTTATGTCAAGAAATGCTCAACCAGCAACATCATATTTTTCAATTCCACCAAGTCGTGTTGTTGAGTTAGGAATGCAAATAGAAATTTAGTTTGAAAATTCTTAAAAACTGAATATAATACTCTTATAAGCAAATATTAAAATTTTATAAGAGGTATTACTTTTTTATGTCACAAGACTATAAAAGATTACTTGAAGGTAATCAAAAATGGGTTTCAAGAAAATTAGAAGAAGAACCAAAATTCTTTGAAGAAATAGCAAAAGGTCAATCACCAAAATATTTATGGATAGGTTGTTCAGATAGTCGTGTTCCTGCAAATGAAATAACAAATACAATATCAGGTGAAATTTTTGTACATAGAAATATTGCAAATATGGTTGTTCCTACAGATATGAATTTATTAAGTGTATTACAATATGCTGTTGAAGTTTTAAAGGTTAAACATATAATTGTTTGCGGCCATTCAGAATGTGGAGGTGTTAAAGCAGCATTAGGAAAAGAAAATTTTGGATTAATTGATAATTGGCTTAATAATATTAAAAATGTTTATAATTTCCATAAATCTGAAGTTGATTCAATAGAAAATTATCAAGCTAAAGTAAATAGAATGATTGAATTAAATGTTATAAATCAAGTCTATAATCTTTCAAAAACATCTGTTATACAAACTGCTTGGGCTAAAGGTGAATTTCCTTATTTACATGGCTGGGTTTATAATCTACATAATGGTATTTTACAAGATATAATACTACTTGACGAATATAGAAATATTCATGAAATACATGAAAATAAGCATTTATAATATATAAAAAAAAGAGCTTGAAAAACAAGCTCTTTTTTACTTTTTAATTTAGTATTTTATTTGAATTCATGTATACTTCATTAAAATTAACTGTTCTTGTTTTAATATCATATATAGCACCAACAATACCTATCTCACCATTATCAAGCATCTGATTTAAAAGAGGGCTATTTTTTTTGATGTAATCAATATTTAAACTTACATTTTTATGAATTACATCATGTATTAAATTGACAGTATTTTTATTAACAGAACCTATAGATTTTTTTAAGCTATTATCAAAATTAATCATTTTTTCATCATATTTAGAAGAACAAACTGTTTTTATTACATTACATTCCTCATGCCCTAATACAACAATTAATTTTGCTCCCATTATTTTACAAGAATACTCCATACTTCCTAATATAGATTCATTTGCAGTATTACCAGCTATTTCTATATTATAAATATCACCCAAACCTCTATTGAAAATTAAATATGGTGCAGGTTTAGAATCAATACAACTTAAAACAGAAACAATTGGAAAATGCTCTGTAGAACTTTGTTCTATTTCAATATCTAGATTACGCTCAATAATATTACCTTCTGCAAATCTTTTATTACCTTCCCTTAAAAGCTCTAAAACTTTTTCAGGGCTTAGATTTTCTTGTATGTCTTTTGTAGGAGCTACTCTAAAATTAATAGTATTTTCAATATCAAATCTTTCATTAAAACCAACTAAGCTTAGATCTATATTTTTTGCTTTAGATTTATAATCTCTAAACTCTTTTATAATTTCAACAACATCATAATCAATAAATGTTGTTTTGTATGCATCTATTATAACTTTAGAATTAGGCTCTATCTTATCTAATTCCATTAGAATGGAGGCTCTATTTAAAAATGAGACTTGTTCTCCAAGCTCAATTTTAATAGCATCACCATGATAATGAATTTCTTCTTTAAATGAATATGGATTTTCCATATTATTTTTAAGTATAACAATAGCACTAACAACTAAGCCTATTATTATTCCTATCAAAAGATCTGTAAATAAAATGGCTATTATTGTAATCATAAATGGTAGAAATTGTGTTTTACCACTTTTATACATTTGTTTTATTATAGAAAATTTTGTTAGTTTGTATCCTGTTAAAGTTAATATTGCACCTAAAGCAGATAAAGGAATCATATTAATAATAGTTGGAACTAACATAGCTGTTGATAAAAGCAATGAACCATGTATAAAAGAAGACATCTGTGTTTTAGCACCAGCATTAATATTAGCAGATGTTCTTACAATTACAGATGTTAAAGGCATACCACCTACAAGACCAGAAATTGTATTACCCATACCTTGAGCAATTAATTCTCTATCTGTTGGTGAAACTCTTTTTTCAGGGTCTAATTTATCAGCTGCTTCTAAACTTAATAATGTTTCGATTGAAGCAACAATAGCCAGTGTTATTGCTATTACATATACTTTTGAATTAGTCCAAGCTGAGAAATTTGGAAAACTAAATTGACCAAAAAATTCACCAATTGAATTACTTATTGGTAAACTCACTAAGTGTTCAGCTTTTAATGGTAAATTCCCTCCAATCATAACAAATAATTGATTAATTAAAACACCAACAACAACTACAATAAGAGGAGCAGGGATTTTAGAAAATCTCTTCATAAAAGGTTTATCCCACATTAAAAGAATAAATACAGAAGTAAAACCTATTATTGTTGCACCTAGATCTATATTTCCGATAATGTTAAATATTGCAGAAAAAGTATTTTCATCATCCCTTTCTAAAAATGAAAAATCACCTTCTGTATCATGGTCATATCCAAATAAATGAGGGATTTGTTTTAGTATAAGTACAATTCCTATAGAAGCTAACATACCTTTAATCACACTTGATGGAATATAACTTGCTATAACACCAAATCTAAATATCCCCATCAAGAGCTGTAAAATACCTGAAATCATTACAGCTAACATAAAAACATTGTAATCTTTAAGATCTGTTACAGCTTGTAGTACAATCGCAGCTAAACCTGCTGCAGGACCACTTACACTTAATGGGGAACCACTAATTAAAGATACAATCATTCCACCAACTATACCTGTTATAATTCCAGAAAATAGTGGTGCTCCTGATGCCAACGCGACACCAAGACATAGCGGTAAAGCAACTAAAAACACGACAATCCCAGCAGGAATGTCATTTTTTAGATGCAATAACATTTTGTTACTCATCAAAAATACCTTCTTTAAAATTTGCTTACTAAAGTTAAATATTAACTTAAATTATTAAGAAATTATAATTATGAAATTAGAATACTTGGATTAAGATTTTATTAAATTTTATAATTAACAATGCTATGTTATCTTTTTTCAAAATATTATAAATTAGTAAAAATATTTTATAACCATTATTCAATAAACTATCTTAAACAAGATAAATTAGTAATATCTGAGCCAATAATATTTTTAAAATCATTGCAAATGGATAAACTGTTGCATAACCTATATTTGGTAAATCATTTTCTGTTTGTTCACTAGAAAATGCTAGAATTGCTGGTTGTGTCTGTAAACCTGATAAAATCCCTATTAATATATTCATAGGGATTTTTAAGAATATATAACCAATCCAAAGTGTTAAGATAGCTGTTATAAAAGTTACTATAAAACCTGATAAGAATATATATAATCCTACAGGTTCTGAAAAAATACTAACAAATTGAGAACCCGAAGTTAAACCAACACCAGCTAAAAAAAGAATCATACCAAATTGTCTTAATGTTAGATTTGTATTATAAGGAATTTGCCATAAAATTTTACCTGTTTTTCTAATTTTTCCAAGAACTAAAGCAACAATCAAAGGTCCTCCTGCAAAACCAAGCTTAAATGTAGCTCCTTGGTATAAAGGGAAAGGAATACTACCTAATAATAAACCCAATGCGATTCCCAAACTAAAACTTATAACATCAACTTCACTAAGTTTTTTATAAGAATCACCAAAGTATTTACTTATTTGCTCTAGATTTTTTAAAGGTGTTATAACTCTTACTCTATCTCCTAACTCTAAAACAGATTCAGAGGTTGCAAGAAAATCTACATCTCCCCTACGAATACGAGTAATAATAGCCCCAAACTTATTTAAATCTAACTCAGAAACCTTTTTACCTGCTATATCTGTATTTGAAACAAATATTCTCCTAAAATCAAATTCACTCCTATCATTTTCTAAATGTTCATCTGATAATTCACCTAATATTTTAATGGCTTTCTCTCTATCATTCTGAGCTCCTGTGATACTAATAAGATCATTTACTTTAAAAAAACTATAGTCATCAACTAAAGACAACTCATCATTTCTTTTAATACGTCCAAATAATAAATTTAAATTGTTTTTTGAAGCATAAACGTGTATATTTATATTCTCTATCTCAATATTATTAACCTTCACTGTTACAGTTGATATTTTTTCATTACTAGCACTTGATGCATAAGAGTCAACTCTTTCTTTTTTATAATCAACTTTCCAAATTTTTTGAAAAATATATATAGATAAAATCATACCTATAACACCTATAGGATATGTAACAGCATAAGCAACAACAGGTTCAGAAATAATTTTATGAGCTAAAGGATGATGAATATTATATTCTTTTAAATATTCTAATATACCTGCAAGAGCAGGAGTATTTGTTAAACTACCTGCAAACATACCTGAAGCATAAGTAGATTTTATTTTAAAAATTAATGAAAATAATAAAGTTAAAGCAAATCCTATAAGGATCATAGACATTACAAAAAAATTATCTCTAATACCTTTTCTTTTTAAAGATGCAAAAAAGCTAGGGCCACTACTAAGCCCAACAGTATAAACAAATAAAACCAAACCAAGTCTGTAATAAGCTTCAGGTAGTTTTAACTCTGGAAAAAATGCACCTATTGCTAGACCTGCAAATAATATTGCAGCAATACCAACATTAAAACCTAATATTTTTATTTGCCCAAAAGCATAACCAAGTCCTGCAATAATAAATAGAAGTAAAACAGGATTTTCACCTAATAAGTGTCTAAAAGTTTCCATTTATATTAAATCTAAAAGCAAAAATATTTAAGCTATAGATATTTCATATTTTGAAATATATAAGCTAAGTGCATTATACAACTCTTTTGCTGTATATCTATTATTAGCATTTTTACTTATTGCTTTCATTACAATTTCATCTAACTGAGTGTCACATAAACTATTGATAGAACTTGGAGGATGAGGCTCAAGAGATGCTATTTTTACAAAAGTATCAGCATAAGTCTTACCTTCAAAAGGATTTACACCAGTTAACAACTCATAAAAGATAGTCCCCAGAGGGAATATATCAACTTTAAAATCAAGTTTTTTAGAACTTTGTTCAGGAGCAGTATAAGCCATTGTTCCAACAATCGCACCTGTTGGCGTTAATGTAGTTACAGATTTATCCCTTATAACTCCAAAATCCATTAATTTTACATTTCTTTCATGATTTATAATTATGTTAGAAGGCTTAACATCTCTATGAATTATATTATTTGAATGTATATAATCTAAAGCTAAACATATTTCAGAAATTATACTTATAGATTCAAGAATTGGTATAGATTTATTACCTGCTATTAATTTATCAAGTGTTTGACCTTCAATAAATTCCATAACCATATAATGTTTATTTTTCTCTTCTAAAACATCAAAAACTTTTACAATATTGTCATGACGTAACATTGCTATTACTTGTGCTTCTTTTATAAATCTTTTTGTAACATCTTCTATCACTTCTTCAGGAAAAGGACTTTGAGAAATTGTTAACTCTTTAATTGCAACTTGTCTATTAAGAGTATAATCAATTGCTTTATATACAACGCTCATCCCCCCTCTACCAAGTTCCTCAAGAATTGTATATTTTCCTATTCTTTTTTCATTATTGATAACGTCCAAAAGGCTTAAAGATTTTTCTTTTATATAATCAGAACCATAAATCAATTCTACTTCCAAATTACGTTGTTGTAAGTTATTTTTAACACTTACTAACTCATTTTTTAAAATATCTATTTCTTTTATTAATACTCTTTGATATTCTCTATTTTTTTTATCAGATGCTATTTTATTCTCAATTTCCTTTTTAGCTGATGATGCTTTATGAATTGCATCAAGTAAATAATCTGAGTTTATTGGCTCTATAATGTAGTCAAATGCACCATTTTTCATTATTTTTATTATTGTATCTGAATTATTTATTTTTGAAGTAACAATGACTTTTAATGAAGAATGCTTTTTATTAAGATACTCAAAGAAACCATATTCGGCTGTTTCTTCTGAGCTAAGGTCATATAATATAACAGAAATATTTGTATTATTAATTGTTTTTAATGCTTTTAGACCATGTTCTGCATGATAGACAATGTAATTACTCTTGATAAGAAAAGACTCTAGATGCTTTTCTTTTTCTTTATCATTACTAATTATAAGTATACTTTCTCTCATGCTTACTTTATTAACATTACATTAACGAATATTATAAATAAAAATTATCTATTAAGTAAAATGTTAACAAAAAAACTTAATATTTTATTTATTAATAAATAAAAAGTCTAAAATATTTATATAAGTTTAGCTAATTGTAAAAATTCGCATAATCAAAAGATGTTAAAAACTTATATGCTATAATATCTACTTTTGATTTAAGGCTTTAATAAAAACTATAGTCTTTTATTTAAATATTAGGTGAAAAAAAATGAAAGTTATATTATGTACTACTCCTAAGGATAAGTCAGAAGATATGGCACAAATACTTTTGGAGGAAAAATTAGTTTCTTGTGTAAATATAATACCTGCTATAAGAAGCATATATTGGTGGAATGGACAAATTCAAAAAGATACTGAAGATTTATTAATAATAAAAACAAAAGATGATTTAGTAAATGAACTCATAGAAAAAGTTAAAGAAGTTCACCCTTATGATATACCAGAGGTTATTTCTCTAAATGTTGAAGATGGTAATAATGATTATATTAAATGGATAGATAGTATAAGATAGTTTATGTTTTCATTCTTTTTATTAGTTATTCTTTCATTAATAAGTGGTTTATTTGTAACATATAAGTTTAAATTAAATCTGTATTTCAGTGAAAGAATATTTTATGGTTTTACAATATCTATTTCAGTATTTACACAAATAATATATGTTATTACAAGATTTACTACGGGTCTTAAAAATACTCCAGATATAGCTGCATTAGTATTAATTTCTCTTATATCATTATATTCTTTATATGGTTTATTTAAAATTAAAGAAACTATTAAAATAGACTTTAAAAACTCTATTGATAAACTTAATGATAAAAAGAATTTATTTTTACCCATAACTATGGTTTTTTGGTCAATCATTTTCATATATCTATTTATTACAAATTTATATATAAACTCGGAAGGTATTTTTTCTCGTACATCGACAGATATGCCTGTACATATGTCATTTATAACATCATTTGTTTGGGGAGAAAATTTTCCACATCAAACACCATTATATGCAGGAGAAAAGCTAGTATATCCATTTTTATCAGACTATTTGACTGCATTTTTTATATCTTTAGGTATGAATGTGATTGATGCTTTTAACTTTCAAGGTATATTAATGTGTATTGTATTAACAGGTGTAATGTATTTCTTTACGTATAGGATAACAAATAGTCAAAAATTATCATCTTTATCAACATTTATTTTATATCTTGGTGGAGGATGGGGTTTCTTTAAATTCTTTGAAAAGGACTTACCATCACAAGGATATAATATTCTTAATGCATTTAAAAATGTTTTCGGTTTATATACTGATATAGAAGTTGATAATATACAGTTTTATAACTTTATTATTGGATATTTATTACCTCAGCGCTCTTTTCTATTTGGTTTTCCTTTAGCATTAGTTACATTATCACTAGTATGGATTTATAGACCTAAGAAAAAAATAGAGACATTAGAAACTGAAACCTTAGATATAACTTTAAATGATGATAAACCTTTAGATGAAAATCAAGAAAATAATCTTACAAAAAATGGGCTTTTACTTGCTGGAATAACAGCAGGAGTTACACCACTCTTTCACTATCATAGTTTTATGTGTGTAGTAATAGTAATTTGCTTTTGGTTTATTTTATTCTTCCAAAAAGATAAAAAATATATAATAAACTATCTATACTTTTTTATTCCAATGACTATTTTAGCCATACCACAAGTATTAATGGCAACAGGAAGGCTATCTAATGGAGCAAATCAAACATTTAAAATATATATTGGGTGGATGGCAAAAGATAAAAATTATTTGTGGTTTTGGTTTAAAAATACAGGATTTATGTTTTTATTAGTTTTTGATACTTTATTATCTAAAAATATAAGTAAAGATATAAAGAAAATGTATATTCCTTATCTTTTTTTATTTATTATTGCAAATATAATATCATTTTCACCATGTTGGATTGGAGATAATGCAAAAGTAATATTTTACTGGTTTATTGCTTCCATTCCTCTAATTTGTTTAAGTTTGAAAAAACTATTTATAAATAATAAAATAATTGCTATTACAATATTTACTACAATTATCTTATCTGGAACTTTAGATATATCAAAATGTCTTTTAACAGGTCAAAATATTTATAAAGTTTGGGGAGTTGATTCTATAAATATTGCAAAAGAAATAATTAATAAGACAGATCCAAAATCAATATTTTTGACAGCTCCAATTCACTATACGCCTATTTATTTAACAGGGCGTAAAATTTTAGTTGGTGAAGGAGTTCATGTATGTACTCAAGGTATAAACCCAGAAAGTAGAATAACATATATAAATTTAATCTTTGAAACAGGAGATGATGTATATAAACTTGATATATTAAGAAAGTTAGATGCAGATTATGCCTTAATAGGACCTCCTGAACTCTCAAGAATGAAAGATAAAACTTTTTTTAAGAGGTTCTTTAAAGAATATATAAAAGTTGGAGAAGAAACAGTATATAAGCTTAAAGGTTAGGCTCTATTTTTTGTTTAAGTCTATACTAAATGGAGCTCCTGACATTTTAATTGACATATTTCCATTCCCTTTTATATTAAAAGTTGTCTTATTTCCATAATTATCTGTCATAATTACATTATTTGAAGAACCACTAGATTTAACACTTTGTTTATATGTTTTTCCATTATTATTATTGTCTGTAGTTGTTAAAACATATTCATTATCTTTTATTTTTTCTAGCTTAACATTAAGTGAGACCTTACCATTTTTTATCTCATAGGGGATATTTGTCTCAAATCCTAAAACTTTTTTTGCTGCTTTCATAGAAATACTAAATTCTAATGTTTTATCATCAAATTTATTTAATGTTGCATTTCCGTCGTACCATAAAGGGCCATCAACTTCAAATTTATCTCCAGCTTTAGCATTAGGAATATTTAAAATAGGAGTATTTAACTTTTTATCTTCTAAAAAAGAAAAATTTGTATTACTTTTACCAATTGAAGCAATTTGTTTTGAGTCAGACTTATTATTTAAAATAATATTTGATGGTTTTTCTGGTGTTGTCGTCTTTTCAGTTTTTGCTATTACTTTATTATCAGTTTGATTACTATAAATATTTGTAGAATTATTTATTGAGATTCCCAAAATGCAACTCCATTGTAAAAAAATAAATTAGCTAAGTTTTGTATATATACCATATTTGTCTTTAAAACTTGCTCATAATCTAACTGACTTTTATATTTAAAATTAATTGGTTTGCAAAAAATATTTATCCATAGTGTTGTAACTCAAATACTCTTGTATTGTCATTTTTTTCTTTTCACTCATTATCTAGTATACTTTTTAAGTAAAAAAAAATTCTATCTTAATAAAACTTTGTAATTTTAAGTTTCGAATTGAGTTAATAATTATTATATAAGTGATAATATAGAGTAAATAAGTAAAATTTATCTTTAAAAAGGTAATTTAACAAAAGATGGCTCAAGAATATAAGTGGAAGGTATTTTATGACTCTTCAACACAGAATATTGAAGATATAATATCATCTGCTGAAGAAGAAGTAATAAAAGAAGAAATTTTAAGTAAAGATAAAGAAGAATTAGATTCTCTAATGAATGAAATAGAAGATCAGTTTAAAATGCCACCTCTTTTATTTGAAGATAAAGGAATTGTTTATAGTCTTGCTCAAAATCCTTACTTTTGTAGTAAATTTAGTAAGACTCAATAATTGTAATAGAATCTTTTTAGTATAAATCGTTAAAAAATGGAAAAGTTTATTTGCCCTATATGTAACCAAGCTGTGGATGATAGTATAATTCCTTATCATAAGAGAGTTGAACAACAGATCTTAAATACTATTCAAAAAACAATACCAAGATGGTTTGATGCAGACTCTAATAAAAAATGTATTGATTATTATCGTGCATTAATAGCAAATAAAACAATTAAGTAGAATTGGACTAATGGCAAAACACACAGAAAAAACTCAGCTTTTAAAAATGCTGAAAGATTATCTTGATGGTTATATGAAAACTCTTGATAATTATCAGTACCAAAAACTAGATAGAAAATACCAAGTTTTAAGAAAAAAAATAGTGGATATTATAAAATCTGAAGATGATCTAGAAACTTTAGTTGATTATGTATGTTTAATGCTATATTATGGGACAAAAATGACTAGTGAAGAGTTATGTGAAATTACAATACATGATGTAACTTTTGTTAAAGGAAAAAGAATAAGAATAAAAACCAAGAATAATAAAGGCTCAACTCTTTTAGATCAAGAATGTTCTGAATTAGTAAGTGAATTACATGATTTATTACCTAAGACAAATAAATATTTATTATCAACTTATGATTATGAAAAATTAGATACAGATAAAATACATCAACTTATACAAGATTATCCACATCCTGAATTAATAGAAAAATTATCACATTGTTTTCCTATTTATACAGAAAAAGATTATGAAGTAATACCTACTCCTTTAAGGTTAAATGTTGATATGCGTTATACAGGTAAAGGTGTAACAATTGCATTTATAGACTCAGGGTTTTACCCTCACCCAGATATTACACAACCGACAAATAGAGTTTTAAAATATATTAATATGGCTGAACCAGAAAATGATGATTTTGCTGTAAGTCAGGCTTCTAGTTGGCATGGTATGCAAACTTCTTTAAGTGCCACAGGAAATGGTTTTTTATCAAAAGGTTTATATAGAGCTATCGCACCAGATGCAAATTTGGTTTTATTAAAAGTAACAGCTTCAAATGGTGGTATAGAAACAGCAACAATAATTAAAGCTGTTGAATGGTGTATAAGACATAAAGAAGAATATAATATAAAAATTTTAAATATTTCTCTTGGTGGTGATAAAGCTAGTTCTTACCTTGAAAATGCTCTTGATCAAGTTGCTGAAGGAGCTGTTCAAGCTGGTATAACAGTTTTAGTTGCAGCTGGTAATGATGGAGATAGTCATAATATAATAGCTCCTCCAGCTTCTGCTCCTTCTGTGATTACAGTTGGTGGTTTAGATGATAGAAATAAACTTGATGTTAATAACTATACAATGTATAGATCAAGTTATGGAAAAACTCTTGATGGTTTAATGAAACCAGAGATAATTGCACCTGGAATTTGGGTAGCAGCACCAATACTTCCTAATACTAAATTATATGAAGAATCAGAACTATTAAATAGATTAAATAACTCTACTGATGATGAGTTATTAAAAAACTTAAAAGAGAATTTTAATAAATTACCTCTACATGAAAGTATTTTGGAAAAGCCTATTCAAGAAATAAGAAAAGCAATTGAGCATAGAATAAGTATGCAAAAAATTGTAGGTACATATTATCAACATGTTGATGGAACATCTTTTTCTGCTCCAATAGTTGCATCTGTTGTAGCTCAGATGATAGAAGCAAATCCAAACCTAAACCCTAGAAGGATAAAGCAAATACTAACCCAAACTACAGATAAACTATTTAATGTTCCTGTAGAAAAACAAGGTTATGGTTTGATACACGCAAGAAAAGCTGTAAAAGAAGCCTTGAATGATATTCATCGTATTGGTTATAATCGTCCAATGTCACCACACGTAAAAGGAAACAGAGTAACATTTTATCATGTAGATTCTGAAGCCTATAGTGTAGCTCTTGTTGGAGATTTTAATGGGTGGAATCCTTATAACGACTTTTTAGTAAAAGAAGGTAAAAATTTATGGAAATTAGAAAAAGATCTTCAATCAGTTGGAACTTATAGATATAAGTTTGTAATTAATGGAAAACAATGGGCTTATGATAAAGAGAATGAAAATAAAGAGCCTGATGGTTTTGGTGGTTATAATAATTTATTAAATATATTTATTTAGATTATAAAAATAAAAAATTTCTTGACAAGGAGGTTGTTTAACCTTTCATAATATTTTTAAAAAAGATAATAGAAAAAGCCAAATAATTAAGTTGTAGCCAATTTATAGATTTAACTTCATATCGAACTAATAAAGCTTTATAACTATCTAACCAAGCAAAAAATCTTTCTACTACAAATCTTTCCTTATATATCTGTTTATATTTTATTTTAACAATATCTTTATTTTTATTGTTTCTAACATTTTTATAAACATTTAAGATAATACCTTTTTCAATACAAAACTCCTTTAATATATCATTATCAAAACCACTATCTGCATTTAAAGCTGGAAATCTTGATATTTTAGAAATAAATGGAGTCCAAAGTAAATTTAGACTATAAGCTAAATTATAGCTATCATGATGATTTCCACTTTCTGGCTCACTACAACTTAAAGGTAAGCCGTTTCTATCTGTTAAATAAAGCATATTTGTTGTTTGGGCTTTCTTTCTAGTTTGAAAGTCTACTTTCTCCCCACCTCTTTTTGCAATTGTATGGCTACCATCTAAATTTATTACATCTAAATCTAATATAGAATTAAACTTTATTAATACCTTTTCCCATAATGCTTTAAAATCTCCATTATTTGACCATCTATTAAAATGGTAATAAATAGTTTGCCAACTAGGACAATCTCCTTCAAAAAATTGTCTTATTGGTAATTCTCTCCATTGACATCCTGTTTTTAACCTATAACAAATGCAATTAAATATCCCTAATAATGGATATGTTATTGCAAATCCTCTTTTATTTTTTGATAAATTGGGTTTTATAAAGCTATCAAATATTTTTTCTGCTATCATATCTATCTGTTTCACTTGGTTGTAATAATATTTTTATACATTTTATTACAACCTTTTTTAAACTAAAAAAAAGGTTAAACAACCTCAATATTTTATATGTAAACTAAAATTAAATTTATATTTCAATTTTAGTTTGAATCAATTTTAAACAATTTAGGTTTAGTTCATTTTATTGTATTTATTTTTGTCAAAATGAGGCAGTATTATCATGAAAAAGTCAATGTATGTATTGTTCTGTCTATGTGTTACAGGTTGTGTAAGTAATATAAATACTCTTACCCCCCCCCGTGTTAATAATACACTAAACACAGGTGCTTTTAATATTAAAAGCACAACACAACCAAATGAAATAAAGAAATCATTTCTAGCATCACAGAGATTTATTAGAAATACAGCAAAACCTATTATTGAGACTAAGACTTTTAATGTATCTGCAAATGATTTAAAAAGAACTTTTATTTTAAATATATATAATGGAACTCAAGGTTATGAAAGAGTTTCAAGTGCTACAATAAAAGTAAATGGTCAAGTTTATGCAGGGCAAAATGATTTTAATCAAAATGTTTCAGATTTGAGTATAAAATTAAGTAATTTAAAAGAGGGAGTAAATATTTTAGAGGTTCAGATTAATAGTAAGCCTAATTCTTCTATAGACATTAGTATTGATGGTTTTGTAAAACCTATAGATATACCAAGAGCTATACATAGTTTGATTCAAGATACAAAAGAATTAAGACAAAATGGACTTTATGAGAAAGGTCTTGTAGGCATAAAGTTTTTAGAGGGAATGAAAGTAAGGCTTATTGATAATCCAGATGGAAGTCAAAAATTAGTGGATCTTAATGGAACAAGTTTAACTTTATTTAATAATTTAATAAAACAATTAGGAATTAAACTTATATATAGACCAACAGGATTACCTTATGAAGAATTAGAACAAGATGAAGTAAAAACAGAAGCTTTATTTAAAACAGATGCTCCAAATCAAACATTATTTTATTACTTACAATTTGATGAAAATATAGATGTATGGTCAACAGTAGATAAATTAAGAGAAATACCTTATTTAGAAGAGTCTTTCCCTGAGTTTTTACCTGAAGGTCAAGACGCAGAAGATCCTTCATTAACAGAAGAACATTTAAAAGGTGCCTTGGACTTTGGAAATACATTTGATAATTTAAATATTAAGCCTTGTAATAATATTCCTCATACAGATGATGGTGGAAGAAGTTATGAATGTTCAGGGTATTCTACCCAAGATTGGTTAAAAAATACAAGTGTTTTAAAAAATAAGAAGAATGATGGAGCTTGGTCAATTACTAATGGTAACTCATATGTAAAAATTGCTGTATTAGATTCAGGGTTTCAGCTTTCAGGAACAGCACCTCTTAGTGATCATGAGGATTTAGGAGGAAGTAATTTTGAACCTAAGTTTGCAATGGATATATTTAATCAACCAGATTATGTAAAAGAATTTCTTAAATATCAAGATGAAGATATTCCTAAATCAATAAAACATGGAACATCAGTTGCAGGAATTGTGGGAGCAAAGAAAAATGGTTTAGGTATAGCAGGTGTTGCATATAAGTCTACTATTATGCCTATTTTAGCTTTTTCACCTGCAAACTCAAAAATTCAATTAAAACCTCTTTGTATATATGGTGGTGAAAAGTGTAATAGTACTGTAGATTCTATATTAATAGCAAGAAAAAATGGTGCTAAAGTTTTAAACTTATCATATTATAGTTCAGGATTAACAATTGAACATACTAATCCCATTGTAAGAGGTGCAATTGCAGCAGCTGTTGCAGATGATAGAAATGTTGTAATAATAGCTGGTAATACTCATGATAATAATATCGCGAAAATAACAAGAAATTATTCTGGTTTTCCAGTAGCATTTCCAAACCCAGATACTGGCTCTGTTATTGTCGGTGGTTTAGATGTAGAGGGAAAAGGATTATATACTGGTTACAATTATGGTATTTCAATACCTTATGATACAGGGTTTTATTTAGGTACACATGGTACAGATGTTTCTGCTCCTTCTGAATTTATTTGGGCACCAACTTATGATTCATTAAGACCTGAATTGACAAATCTATATCATGAATTTGGGGGAACATCAGGTGCTGCACCAATAGTTTCAGGAACTATCGCTTTAATGTTATCTGTAAAACCAGATTTAACGCCTTTAGAAATCAGGGATACATTAAGAAATACTCAAGAACCTATAACAAATTCCAAAAATATTGTTGACATAAATAAAATAGATCCCAATGATGGAACTAAAAAACCTATTGCTGGAATGATTAATGCTTATAAAGCTGTATCTAAGTATTCTAATTCATTAGAAAATAATAGTAGAGATGGTTTATTCGCAAAATTTTATGCAAATACTATATATTTACCACCTGAAAATATACTAAATACACAATTTAATTTATCTCAAGAGCACATATCTTTTAAAAGTAAAGTAATTAATAATTTTAATACATTATCGAATACAAGTGATATATTTAATATTGGTTTGAATAATTATTATGTTGCAGATATTCAAGGTTTAATTCAGATTGATGAAGCAGGTTTATATTATTTTGAAATGGCTAATGATGATGGAGCTATTTTACAAATAGATAGCACTAATTTAATAGATAGTAATTCGCCTAATAGTTTTACCCCAGATAATCCGAGAAGAAATAATATATATTTATCTCAAGGCTTACATACAATTCGTTTAATGTATTCTCAAATTACAGGTAATGCTGGTTTATCTGTAAAATGGCAAAAGCCAAATGATTTAAACTCTCAAATAATACCTGATTCAGTTTTATTTCATAGTTCTATAAGTGAAAATGTAACAAGTTATGTTAAGCGTTCAGGAATAGTAGGTAGGTTTTTTGATTCAACAAAGAATCCACCAGAGCCTCCTTTATATCCTTTTACTAATAAAATATTTGATAGAATAGATTTTGTTAATCCAAACTTAAATTATGGTGATACATTTGAAATTGGTAGATCAGATAATTTTACAGCTTTCTTTTCTGGATATTTAAGATTACCTGACTCATTTCCTGAAGGAAATTATAGATTAGTGGTAGGTCATGATGATGGTGCAACTTTAAGCTTTGATGGACAAGAGCTAATAAGGAAAATAGGAGCTTTTGACTATACTCTAAGTCAAGCAAATAGAGATGTTCTCTTAAAAAGAGGTGAGGATCATCAAATCATTATAAATTATCAAGAACAACTCTATGAATCAGAACTTGGTCTATTTTGGATAAAACCAGGTACTACAAAACCAGAGCTTATACCTAGTGAGGCTTTATTTCACTAAATGAGAAAAGAATTAAAAATGTTATTTTTTTATCAATACTAATTTGGGGTTGTAGTACAAAAACTCAAACAATAAAAACAACAACAAATCCTACACCTCAAATAACATGCCATCATCTGTAACTTATACTTGTTTTCCTAAACCATCAGAAACACCATTTCCTGAAGAACAAACACCAGAACCTTCAATAATACCTTCATTACTTCCTGAATTTTCAAGCTATGAAGAATATAAAAAACCAAGTAAATATGATTATTTAGGTAAAACAGTTTGTGTTCCATTGAATGAAAAGTCTATAAAACTTGAATTAAAATACCTTATTGACTTAGCTGTTAAGAGTGATGGTAGTGAAGTTTATGTTATTACTAGAAAGTGTTTTGATAGAAATTATAATATTGATAGTATTATTTATAAAGATTGTCAGTATTCAATTGTTATGAATAGAAGATTCATTTATAAAGTAAAAAATCAATATCAAATTGAATTACTCAAAATAAATAATGAATATCCTTTAAGCTGTAATCTTGGAGAAGATATAGAAATAAATAAAAATGATGAAATATATTTTACAGATTCATTAAATAATATTTATAAATTGTCTAATAATGAACTGAGAAATATATCTAATTATAAGTATAAAGAAGTATTAAGTCGTAAAATAGAAGATTCTATAGGTAGAATAGGTTTTGTTGTTAATAATAATGACGAAATTTATTTTTATAATACAAATTCTGGTGAATATAATAGTTATTCTTATAGTGTATTTAGTTTTTTAACTAATAATATTAATTATATAAATAGCATATACTCTAGAGCTTTTACTATCTACGATAATGAAATATTTACACCATACTATAAAAGTAATATTTCAAAAGTAAATAACAAAATTGATATAGCTTCTAAAAAAGAATTGGAGAAAACAATAAATGGAGAAAGAGGAGTAACAGCAATAAGAATAAATTCAAAAGGGGAAATTTTTCTTGCTAGTGAATATAATCACTCAATCTGGAAAGTTAATAAAGAACAAAAGATTGAGAGAATTGGTGGTAATGGTAAAGCTGGTTTTATGGACGGATTTAAAGAAAATGCTCAATTTAATTATCCAACAGCTTTAAGCTTTGATAAATATGATAATCTATATGTAGCAGATCAAGGAAATCATGCAATAAGAAAAATAACTCCAAATGGATATGTAAGTACTATTTATAAAGAAAAAGAATAATTTGTTTACAAGCAACCAGTTCTGCCACCATCAACAGGAAGATTTATTCCATTAATATAACTAGCCTGTTCTGATGCTAAAAAAGCTACAGCATTTGCTACTTCTTCAGGTCTTGCAAATCTCTTTGAAGGAACTGAATTAATCCACTCTTCTCTAACTTCATTTACAGGCTTATTAGATTTTTTAGATGCATTTTCAATTAATATGCTTAATCTTTCTGTATCTGTATAACCAGGAAGAACATTATTAACAGTTATTCCATATTGTGCTACTTCATTTGAAAGTGTTTTTGCCCAACTTGCAACTGCTCCACGAATAGTATTAGAAACACCTAAATTATTAATTGGAATTTTTACAGAGGTTGAAATTATATTTATTATTCTTCCATAGTTATTTTTTTTCATATTAGGTATTAAAAGTTGACTAAGTAAAGAATTAACTAATAAATGATTATTAAAAGCATCTATAAAATCTATGTCTAAAGCATCACTTATTAAACCTGCTTTTGGACCACCTGTATTATTAACTAAAATATCTACAGAACCTAAATCATTTAATAAATTACTAATTTTTTCTTTTAATAATTCTCTATTAGAAATATCTATTGCAATGTATTGTGAATTTTTTAGTGAATTACTAAGTGAAATTAGTTTATCTTCAGACCTTGCAATTAAAATTGTTTTAGCTCCAAGTTCTGAAAACTTTATAGAAATAGCTTCACCAATACCTTTTGAAGCTCCACAAATTAAAGCAGTTTTATTCTCTAAACTTAAAATAATAAATACCTCTAGTTAATATAAATCTTTTTTACTATATCATAAAAATAAGACTATAAATTATAAGTAAATTCATGCTTATTTCATTTTTCATATAATTTATAGCCTCAAAATATATTATTTCTTAAGCACTTATTAAAGATTTAGAGTTAAACAATTTATTAATGAATAAAATACCCTTTGGTGTTACAAGAGTTTGATTTTTAATTTCTTCTCCTGATGTCCTAGTTATTGTTACCCTTCTAACAACAAAATAACCTAAATCAATAAATTTTTGATATGGTAAATTATGAGAATAACCACCATTAATTAAAACTTTATTCTCTCTTAGAAGGTTAAATAATCTATTTCTCCCAATTCCTATAACACTAGAGATCTGTTTCATATCTTGGAAATTACTTGATAATAAACTTTTATCATGAACTAAAGCTTTTTGCTTTAATTCTTCTATTTCAATTTTAAAAAGTAAATTTTCTTTTTCAAGAATAGAGTTCATCTCCTTAGACTTAATAAAATCTATAAGAGTACTAAAATAAGTTTTAGGGATTTTTACAGATTTAGATACAGAAAAATTATTAACTATATTATCTAATAAAGCTTTTTTATATAGATTGAAGTCATATTTATTATTTTTTTCATTCAACTTATCAAATAAGGCATCTAGAGAATTGATATTAAATAAAACAACATTTATTCCTTTAATATCTATCTTAGCTAACGAATTTAAAAGTTCTTGTTCATTATAAAATAAGTTTAAATTATGAGTTAACTCTAAGCCTAATTCTTTAAACATATGTCTTAGGTATATGTATATTTGATTATCACTATTTCTTTTTGTACATATAAATTCTTTATTATTAAACATGATTAATTTTGTACAATCAGTTTCTAAAATAATCTCAAAATTTGAATCACTTTCTCTAAGATTATATGATGTTGTAATAAGATTTATTATTTCTGAAAGATTATAAATTATTATCTCATAATTATTATTATGATTAGAATTTGAAATTTTATTTAAAAAATTATCTAAAAATCTAATATCAATTAAAATTTTATTTTTGTAACCATTACTAGATTTTATATATGATTTTATAAATGCTTCTAGCCTAAATCATTATCTAAAATAAACTTTTTATAATAGTATGAACTAGATAGGTTAAGGAGCTGACATAGGTTATTAAACTCAATATAAACATTATCTAGAATCAAAACAGTATTGAATATTATATCTTTATATGAAATTTTATTTTGAACTATATGTGCCATTTTATTTCCTTTAAAAACATAAATACTGATATGATATACTTTAAAACCATATTTAAAAAATAAATAAAATAAATGTAAATAAAAGATAAATTACGTTTTATAGAGTTCAATATATAATAAAAAGTTTTAAAGCATATATTATATATTATATCTAATATTTTTGAATTAAAATATAATTTTTTAAAGTATTTATTTATAATTGATTTCTATAAAAAATGGTTGAAAAAATGAAGAATTTAATTAAGTCAACAATATCAAATTTTAAATATATATTATTATGAAGTTATAACTTGACTAAGATTTATTCGATGATATAATTAAGACTCGTGTCAGTATATATTTAAGATTATTTTAATTTTTATTTAACCAAAAGTGAGTAAGTAAAATGGCAAAGGCAAAGAAAGTTGTAGCTGTCGTAAAACTACAGCTCAATGCTGGTAAAGCAAATCCGGCTCCACCTGTAGGTCCAGCATTAGGTCAACATGGTGTTAACATCATGGGATTCTGTAAAGAATACAATGCTCAAACCTCTTCACAAGTGGGAACAGTAATACCTGTAGAAATATCTATATATGAAGACAGATCTTTCACTTTTGTTTTAAAAACACCTCCTGCGGCTGTTCTTATTAAGAAAGCTCTAGGAATTGAAAAAGGTTCAGCTAAACCTCATAAAGAAAAAGTAGGGAAACTTACAAGAGTTCAATTAAGAGAAATAGCAGAATCTAAAATGAAAGACCTCAATGCTAATGATGTTGAAGCTGCAATGCAAATGATTGCAGGTACAGCAAAAAATATGGGCGTTGAAGTGGAAGCTGCTTCCTAATTAAATAAAAATATCGGAGAAAATGTATGGCTAAGCTAACTAAAAAGCAAAAAAAAGAACAGGAACTTGTTGAAAATAAGTTTTATAGCCCTAAACAAGCTGTGGAATTATTAAAAAAACTTCCTGTTGCAAAGTTTGACGAGTCAGTTGAAGTTGCTTTCAGATTAGGTATTAATCCTAAGCACGCAGATCAACAAGTTCGTAACACTGTATCTTTACCAGCTGGAACAGGTAAGCAGGTAAGAGTAGTTGTTGTTTGTAAAGCCGATAAAGTAAAAGCTGCATTGGATGCAGGGGCTGATTTCGCTGGTTCTGATGATATTATTTCACAGATTCAGGGTGGTTGGTTTGATTTTGACCTTTTAATTGCAACTCAGGATATGATGCCTGCACTAGCAAAATTAGGTAAAATTCTTGGTCCAAGAAAGCTTATGCCAAACCCTAAAGCTGGAACAGTTGTTATGCCAGAGGCAATAGCAAAAGCTGTTGGAGAGTTTAAAGGTGGTAAGGTTGAGTTTAGAAACGACAGACAAGGTAATATACATGTAGCTATAGGTAAAGTTTCATTTGAAGAAAACAATATTCTAAGAAATTTTTCTGCAATCGTTGATGCAATTCAAAAGGCTAAACCAAGCACAGCTAAAGGTACATATATGAAAAGTCTTACACTAAGTTCTACAATGGGACCTGGTTTAAGCATTGATACTAATGCATTAAGTGAATTAAATTCAATTCAATAAACGCATAAGTTCAAAAATAGGTTTTATTTATTAAGCCTTAATCTTTTTAAAAGAAAATAAATAAAAATAAATCAACCGGAGACAGTCGGTGTAAGTTATAGACTTACTTAATAAAAATAGCCGACCTAGGTAAAAGAAGAAATTTAACGATTTCTTATACATGTCAAAAATTTGACTGTCTCCCTTGGTTCGTGAAATATTTTAGGGAGGTAGTAACAAAATGGTAACAAAAGCTCAGAAAACTAAAACAGTTGATGACTTAAAAGCTTCATTACTAAACGCGAAACTAACCGTTGTTTCAGATTACCAAGGCACTACAGTAAGTGAATTAACTCAGCTTAGAAGAGAAATCCAACAAGCGGGTGGTGAATTTACAGTAGCAAAAAATACTTTAGTAAAACGTGCTCTTGAAGGACATGCTTCTTCATCAGCTCTTGACGCTTATTTAAAAGGACCTACTGCTGTAATTTTTACAGAAGGAGATCCAGTTCCTGTTGCGAAAGCTGTAACAGAATACATTAAAAAAGTTAAGAAAACACAAATTAAAGGTGGCGTTTTAGAAGGTAAAAAAATTACTAATGAAGATTTAAAATCTATTTCTTCATTACCTTCAAAAGAAGTATTAATTGCAAAGATGCTTGGTTCTATGAACGCACCGGCTCAAAACGTTGTTTACGCTTTATCAGGTGTTTCAAGAAATCTCGTTTATGCTCTTGAAGCAATACGTAAACAAAAAGAAGCTCAAGGATAATTTTAATTTAAAAATTTTTTGATATTTATAATAAATTCTAAAGGAGAATAAAAAAATGGCAACCTTAACAAAAGAAGATATTGTTGAAGCTGTAGGAAGTATGTCTTTACTTGAAGTAGCTGATCTTGTAAAAATGTTCGAAGAAAAATTTGGCGTTTCCGCTGCTGCTCCTGTAGCTGTAGCTGGTGTAGCTGCTGCTGGTGGAGCACCTGCTGAAGCTGCTGAAGAACAAACAGAATTCGACGTAATTCTTGAAAGTGCTGGAGACAAGAAAATCAACGTTCTTAAGATCGTTAGAGAATTAACAGGTCTTGGCTTAAAAGAAGCTAAAGAATTAGTTGATGCAACTCCAAAAGCAGTTAAAGAAAAAGTTAAGAAAGAAGAAGCTGAACAAATGAAAGCTAAAATTGAAGCTGAAGGTGGAAAAGTTTCAATCAAGTAATAACTTACTTAAGATTTAAAAAGAGCGGTTAAATTTAACCGCTCTTTTTTATTATTAAAATTCTAAATTTTGATAATAAAAAAGTATAATACTTAACAAAATTAATTTGAGAAAATTAAGTAATGGAAGCTTTGAGTTTATTAACTCTTATCTTCTTAACTTATTCTCTTACCTCTTACTTAAAAATGTATCAGAAGTATCAAAGTTAGTGCCTTTGTCTTCTTCTTGTATTACTTTTCACTTTTTATCTTTTTAACTAAAAGCTTTTAATTCTAAATTAGCAGGTATACCACCATGACTAATACCAAATTTTACAGGCCCTAATCCTTGAGATAACCATAAGAAAGTTCTTTCATTATTATTTATTGTACTTAGTTTTACAGTCTCTAGACTCTTAAAAGGAAGATTCAAATTTTCTTGAGATTCATAAAAATAACCTGTGGAATCTTTTTTTCCACTAGCATTTGGAATTGGTGCAAAAGCATCTTTATGAACTTTTTCTTCATGGCTTTGAGTTCCAACAGAAATCTTTATCTTTACTTCTTCTCCAACAATATCTACTACTTCCATAGTCATCTCACCTTGTAAAGTCATTCCTTGTATGTTAATAGTCATAGCATAAACCCATTTCATACCTTTAGAAGGCTTAGGATAAAATGCTTTTAAATAATTAGCATCTACCTCATTTCCTCCTGATTGTTGAGGAAGTGTAGATTTATTAGAAGTTGTTTTAACTTTATTTTGTGAAGAACTTTTTGGGTTTACTTTATTATCTTTAGACATTTAATTTTCATAAAAATATAATATTTTAAGGTATATCTTATATTTCACATTTTGAATAGTCAAGACAATTGAATAATATATTTAATTATTGTTATAAGTAAATACAGATATACAAAAATTTGATATAATCAATTTGAATTGCCTTTGTAGCTCAGTGGATAGAGCGAGACCGTCCTAAGGTCTGCGTCGTGGGTTCGATTCCTGCCAGGGGCATTTTCTAAAAGAAAAATTTAACAACAAACTAATATTTTATTTACAAATAATTGCAGATCTTATTACAATTTTAGTCTATCATTATTATTATAGATTTAAATATTTTATTTTGAGCAAGAGTCAAAATATTTAAACGATAAAATAAATAGCTATTTTTTTTTGAAGCGAAAATTAAAGTAAATGAGTTTTGATATAATAATTATTTCAAATGGACCAGGTGAGTTATCATCTTGGGTTAAACCTCTTGCAAAAAAAATAAATGAAACTCTCCCAGAAGCTAGAATTATTATTTGTTTGGTTCCTTGTATTTATTCAAGTGGTGAAGAATATAATGTAGCAATGGAGTTTAGTGGTGTTTCTTATGTAATGGGTCCTAAAGAAACAGGAATTTATCTTTTAACTAAAAAACTTCCTGAAGGATTTTCTATACAAGAAAAGGGTATTGTAATACATATGGGAGGAGATCAGATATTTACAGTTTTGATGTCAGGTCAAACTAAGTTTCCAGCTGTTGTATATACTGAAAATTTAATATTTTGGACTTCTAGAATTAAAAGATTTCTTTTAACAGATCAAAATCTTTATGCTTCTGCAAGATTAAGAAAAATTGATGCATCAAAACTAACTGTTGTTGGAAATTTAATGGTTGATGCTGTTTCTCTAAATGAGAACCCTCAAGAAATAAGAGAAAAATTAGGTTTAAGTACAGATAAAGCTGTTGTTTCTTTATTACCTGGTAGTAAACCTTTTAAGGTAAAATATGCAACACCTTATATGCTTAGAATAGCTGATTATATCGCTAAAAAGAATCCCAATACTCAATTTTTGATTTCTCAATCACCTTATACGCCTCTTAATCAGATAGTAGGTTCAGTAACTATACAAGAATATATAGATGCTCTTGAGGGTGTAGGTGCTAGATTTGGTAAAACAGAAGATGGAAATGTTTTAGTAACAGAACAAGGAACTATAATAAATATAGTACCTCCAGAATTACAATATGAAGCTTATCAAATATCAGATGTTGCAATAACATTACCTGGTACAAATACAGCAGAATTAGCAATTTTAGGTATTCCTATGGTTGTTTTATTCCCAATGAATAGATTAGATGATATTCCAATAGAAGGCTTAATTGGTGCTATATCAGATATACCTTTAATTGGTAAATATATAAAGAGATTTGTTATTAAACAAGCTGTTAAAAAAATGAAATTTGTTGCTTTACCAAATCAAAAAATGGGAGCAGAAGTAACCCCTGAACTTGTTGGAAATATAATTCCTCTTGAGGCTGCTGAAAGGGCTGTAAAAATCCTTAGTAATCCATATGAAAGACGTGAGATTTCAATGAACTTGAAAAAAACAATGGGTGCAAGTGGAGCTACTAAGAATGTAGTTTCTAATATAGTTGATGTCTTATTAAAACATTATGATGATATGGAAATATTAGAAAACATAAATAACTTTACAGATTGGACTAAAAGAGAATCTGATAACGAGACATAGTTAATGTCTTTATTATATAAGGTTTTCTAAGCCATAAATATAACCCTTAATCTCAAGAGCTTTTTTTAAACTAAATAATAATCCATCCATGTAAGCTTCTCTATTAATGGTCTGATGTTTTATTGTTAATACTTGCCCTAAACCACCAAACAAAACTTCTTGTGTTGCAACAAAACCAGACATTCTAATACTATGAATATTTATATTATTTATTTTACCACCTCTACATCCATCAACTTTTTCAAGAGTTTCTGATGGAAGATTAAAGTTAAACTTCTTATTATTTTTAGAAATCATTTCAGCAGTCTTGATAGCCGTACCTGAAGGAGAATCTTTTTTATTTTCGTGGTGCATTTCAATAATTTCTATATTATCAAAATATTTTGATGCCATTTCTGAAAATTTCATCATTAATATTGCACCTATAGAAAAGTTAGGAGCAATTATAACAGTTTGAGATTTTTTCTCACACATTTCTTCTATATCATTTAATTGCTGTATTGAAAAACCTGTGCTTCCACTAACACATTTAATACCTTTATCAATAGATTTCATAATATATTTATAACCATATTCTGCATTACTCAAATCTAGTAATAAATCAGGTTTAGAACTTTCTAAAACTTCTTCAAAATTATTTTTTATTTCTATACCTATATTTTTTGAAAATGCTAATTGCCCTATATCTTCATCTATATGGCTTTTATGACCAACAGCCCCAACAATTTCAAAATCTTTACTATTAATAATGGTTTTAGATGCCTCTAAACCCATTTTTCCTGCAACACCTGTTATTAGTACTTTAAACATTTAATAAATTCTCTTAAAATCAATATCATTATGTAAATCTGGAAGGAAAAACTCAGTAAATTTATTAAAAAGCTTAGTTATTATTCTCTTCCAGATATGGTCTTTTTCTTTAGTCAAATATTTTAAATCTTAGGTTTCTGACCTGTTAAAGATTTTAAAAATGTTTCAATAGAATTGATTTCTTGTGCTGTTAAATTAAGACCGAGTTGGGTTTTACCCATTGTCTTAATAGCTTCTTTTAATGTTTTAACTTTTCCATCATGAAAATATGGTGATGTATTTGCAACATTTCTAAGAGACGGTACTTTAAATACGTATTTATCTTCTTCTTTTTTTGTTACTTCAAATCTTCCTAAATCTTTTTGAAATTGATAAGGATTTACTACACCAAATTTTTGAAACATTCCTCCACCAACTGCAACTCCATTATGGCAAGAAATACAGCCTTTATTAACAAATGTTCTTAAACCTTGTCTTTCAGAAACTGTTAAAGCATTAATGTCACCTTTTAAGTATTTATCAAACCTAGATGGAGTTACTAGAGTTCTTTCAAAAGCAGCTATAGATTGTCTTAGTTCATCATAACTTATATTTGTTGTACCAAAAACTTTTTTAAATAAAGATGGATATTCTTTATGTTTACTAAGTCTTTCTAAAACTACTTTTTCATTAGGCATAGCCATTTCACCTGGGTTTAAAACAGAGCCTCCTGCTTGTTCTTCTAGATCTTTTGCTCTACCATCCCAAAATTGTGTAAAGTGTAAACCTGCATTATATACACTTGGAGAATTTCTAGAGCCTGTATGTTTTTTAAATCCTATAGAAGTTGCTCTATTTTCAGCTCCAAAACTTTCTAACTGATGACAAGTATTACAACTCATAGACTTATCCATAGATAATTCTTTTTCAAAAAATAGTTTTTTTCCTAGTTTTACTTTATCAGGGGTTGAGAGATTACTTTTAGGTGAGTCAATAACACTAGGTAGTGGTTTAAAAATACCTTTAGCTGTATCTAATAATGTCTTATCTTCTACACTTATTCCTGATGAATAAGCAGTTATAGAATACCCAGCAATTAATAAAATAGATAATGAAAAGACTAGTTTTTTATTCATTCTATAATACTCCCCTAATATATTAATATGATTTTACTTTTAGAATTATTCTAACATAGATTTTTAAATTATAGATTTTTTATTATATAATCTTATATCTATGTGGCATTAAAATTTTGGTTGATATTTTTGAAAAGTTTTAGATATACATTTATTTTTATTATTTGCTTAGACCTATTTAATTTAAATGTTTATGCAAATAATATACCTTTTGTTCAAGCTGTTAGAATGAGTAAATTAAAATTATCTCAAAGTAACAAAAATAACCCTAGTATTAGTTTTGTTCAAGCTATTAAAATGCAAAAACAAAAGAAAAAATATTCAAATTACTCAAATGAAATATTTTCTAACTCTAATAACTACTATTCAATTTTTTCTAATACTACAGATTTTAGTAATTTAAAATCATTTATTTTAAAAAGAAATCCTAGTATTGGTGATGTTATGGCAAATCATATTGTAAATGAAGTAATAAAGCATTCAGGAGTTAAAGGGATAGAACCAAAACTTATAATTGCACTTATGACAATAGAATCAAATTTTAATAAAAATGCTGTATCTCCAGTAGGTGCGATGGGTTTAGGTCAACTAATGCCTGAAACAGCTTCTGATTTAGGCGTAACAGATGCTTATGATATTAAACAAAATGTAAAAGGAACTATTGATTATTTGAGCCAACTATTAAAGATTTTTAAAGGTAACCTAGAGCTTTCTCTTGCTTCATATAATATGGGGCCTAATGCTGTAAAAAGGATAATTGAGCAAAATAATGATATACCTTCAAATGTGAAAGAGTATGTTTATAATATCAAATATATAAAAAGTATCATCTAAAATAAAAAATTAACTACATCTAATAAAAATAATGCAAAGAGTGATTATAAAAACAGACGACAATTCAGAAACAATATTTGATGAGAGCTTACAAGAGATTTTCCACTCAAAAAAAGGTGCTTTATCAGAATCAAATCATGTTTTTATTGAAAGTGGATTTAATTATTTAGGTAATAAATGTGATGAATTGAATATTTTTGAAGTTGGATTTGGAACAGGTCTAAATACGATATTAACTCTAATTCAATCCGATAAACTAAATAAAAAAGTTATTTATCATTCTATAGAAGCTTACCCACTTGATTTTAATTTATGGAATAGTCTTAATTATATTGATTTTTTACCTAAAGAATATAAAGAATCTTTCTATAAATTACATAGTTTAGATTGGAATGAAGAATTTAAGATAACAGATAATTTTTCATTTAAAAAGATTAATTTTAAGTTAGAAGAATATTTTTTTAATCACAATTATAATTTAATTTACTTTGATGCTTTTTCACCAGATAAACAACCAATTTTATGGACTTACGATATTTTTAAAAAGATATATGAAGCATTAAATAATAATTCTGTATTAGTAACATATTGTGCTAAGGGAGATGTTAAAAGAAGTCTACAAAAGGCCGGTTTTAATATTGAAAAATTAAAAGGAGCTTTAGGTAAAAGAGAGATGATAAGAGCTAGAAAGGAAATTATAAGTGAAACATTATAATTTTTTAATAGTTGGACAAGGTTTAGCAGGAAGTCTTTTAACTTATCAATTAATTAAACAAAACAAAAGTTTTTTAGTAATTGATGATAATTCTAAATTATCCTCTAGCAAGGTTGCAGCAGGTATGTTTTGCCCTGTTGGTGGAAAAAGAATGTTAAAAACTTGGTTAGCTGATAATTTAATTGAAAAATTAGACAAAGTATATACCGAGCTAGAAACCTTTTTAAATACAACTTTCTATTATAAACAAGATATAATCCAGTATTTTAATGACAATGAGTTAGAACATTTCAACAAGTTAATAAATATTCCCAAAAATGATGAGAGAAGTATATATATTGATTTGAATAAAAAAACATTTAAAAATATATATGACTCAAGTTCAATAACGATTAAAGATGGTGGATGGGTTAACACTGAAATATTATTAAATAGTTTTGAACACTATTTAAAATCTAATAATTACTTAATTAACAATTTAATTGACTATAAAAAGATCCAAAAAATAGATAATAAGTGGATATATAATGACTTTTCATTTGATAATATAGTCTTTTGTGAAGGCTATAAATCGATCAATAATCCATTTTTTAATTATTTGCCTTTTCAATTATCAAAAGGTGAAGTAATAACTGTAAATATAAAAGAAATGCCAAATGAGTTTATATTAAAAAAAGGGGTTTATCTTGTATCACTTGATAATGAAACTTATAAAGTCGGTGCTAGTTATGAATGGAAAGATTTAAGTTTAGATTCAACAGAAAAAGGAGTTGAATTTATAAAAAATAAACTTAATACTTTAATTAAATCAGATTATATTATTAATAACAAACTTGTAGGAATAAGACCAACTATATTAGATAAAAAGCCATTATTAGGTGAACATTCAGAAAATAAGAATATGTATATTTTTAATGGTCTAGGTACAAAAGGAGTTATGTTAGCTCCTTATTTCTCAGAAGTATTAATAGATTTTATACTCAATAAAAAACCTTTACCTCTTGAGGTTGATATAAAAAGGTTTAAAGTATAAATAGCATGGATGATAAAAAAAAATTAGATTTCTTCTTGTATTTATATAATAAAGACCCCAACACATTTATTAAAATAATCTCTAGGTATTTTTCTTTTACAGAAAATGAAATAGATGAATATTCAGAACATATAAATTTTAGCTTCTTGATTGATAATAGAAGTATTATATGGTCTGAAAGATTAATAGATAAATATAAAGATAAATTCATATGGAAAAGAGATTATAAAGTAAATAAACATTTTTTATCCTTGACAGAAAATCCTAACTTACCTTGGAATGATGGGTTCTTAGATAAATACTCAGAATATTTAGATTGGGGAAGTATAAGTTTTAATTGTAAACTTCCTATTCCATGGACAATAGAGCTGATACATAAATATAATGATAAAATTGATTGGGATTCTTTTAGTTTTAATAGTAATGAAAGAATACCTTGGACAATTGATTTTATAGAAAATAATAAAGATAAGTTAGCTTGGTATGATGATGCACTATCCAACAATACAGCATTACCTTGGTCAATTGAATTTATAAAAAAATATGAAGATAAATGGACTTGGTATGAAGATGGAATAGCTTGGAATTTTGGAATACCTTGGAGCATTGATTTAATTGAAGTTTTTATTGATAAATGGTGTTGGATAGATTTACTTAGAAATCGTTATGTCAAATGGGACTTAAAAATGATTGACAGATTCATTAATTATATTAATTGGGATTATCTGAACCAGAATGAATGGATAAATTATAGTCCAGAACTTATTTATAAATACAATGATTTCTTAAATTGGGATAATATTAGTTCTAGTAAGTTTTTTAGTAATAGTAAGTTTATAAAAGAATTTTATTCTAAATTAGATTGGAGTGTACTAAGTTTTAATGAAAATATTTCTTGGTCTATAGATTTAATTGATGAATACAATAATAAATGGAACTATTCAAACATTAGCAGTAACGTAACCATTCCATGGAGTCTAAATTTAATAGAAAAATATAAGAATCAATTAAACTGGGAATTAATAATAGAAAATCCTTATATACCTTGGTCTATAGAATTTATAACAAAATACAAACTTGAGCAATATCTTAATAAAGATATTTTCATAAATAAAATTAACTATAATAATAATTTCTCATATGATTTTGAGCTAATTTATTTTTTAAAAGAATACTTACATTTAGAAAAAATTTTGTATGGTAAATATGCTTATAGAAATCTATTTGCACCATACCTAACAACTAATATTATAAAAAAAATTTTATTTAAAGAGTAAGGTTTAATATTCCTATTATACTTTTTGTGATTTTTGAATAGTGATTTTTGTGATCAAAGTCTCAAACATTGATATTACAAGACTTTTTTTATTAAAAAGCATAAAATTTGATCTTTTTAAGCAAGTTTTTATTTTAGACTTCTATATATATGCATATAAGTAAAGTTTAAAAAAAATAAATTTTAGGAAAGAATAATTTAACTTTGCTTTAAGAAAGTATTTTATTAGGTAAAAATATATATAGGATGATAAATCCGGAGGATAAAAGTATGTCAGTCGGTGGAATAAATAATGGATTCAATATAGATCCATCATATAAGAAAGACACTACTAATGTAAATGTAAATAAAAATATTGGTAAATCAGAAGAAATAAAAAAATCATCTGATGTTACTCCATCATATAGCAAGAATAATGATGTAAAAATCAATAAGAACCTTTCTTCTGTTAAAGGATTAGAAAAAGGACTTAGTTTTAATTTTGTTGATAAGCAACAAGCATCACCTGCTAAAGAAGCATTTAAAGCAATAGCTGAAGGTGTAGATGTTGTTGTTGGAGCTCATAAAGCTGTAGCAGAAAAGATGCTAAACTTCTTTGATAAATTGTTTTAAGACTTTTTATAGTATAATGGGAGATAAGCATTATACAAAAGAGGACTTAAAATGGCAGAAAATTCTGTAGATTTAATAATAGATTTAGAAAAACCAAAAGACCAACTAATTGAAGAATTAGTTGGTCTTTTGGCTAAAAATAAAGATAAAATTGATAAAGAAGGAAATGCTGCATTAAATATAGTTGTTAAGAAAAAAGGACATGAACCAAAATCTATATCATATAATGTTTCAAAAGATGATATAAGTGAAGGTGAGAAAGATTATTTATTTCCAAAAGTTGTAGCCGAAGTAATAAAAAAAGAATTTAATCCTAAAATTGCTTCTAATGAAAAATTAGTAGGACATATAATGGAGGATCTAAAAAAAGATCCTTATTGGTCGAATAGAGTAACTAAAATTATTAAAGCTCTAAAAGAAGGTAAGTAAAATGACTGATTTTAAACCTGTTATAATGGTTTCAGAATCTGCTGGTATGAAAGCAGAAATTTCAAAAAGTAATCAGAATTCTAAACTTGAAAGCTCAAATCTAAAAGCTACACCTACAATAGAACAAGTAATACATAAAATGCCTTATGGTGCAGATGGTATGCAACTTTCAAAAATGGAAGTATATAACCCATTTGCAACAATACTGCCTAATGCAGAAACTGAGAAAGCTAAGAATTATCTTAAGCAAGAAGAAAGAAAAAAGAAGAAGAAAAAGAAAATTATAACTTCAAAAAAGAAAAATTTTTGGGAGTGGTTGTTTGATTTACCAGAAGGCTCAGCTCCACCTATAGAAACTTAATTTATATTATGTTTGAATTACTAAAAAAAATAAAACTACCTACTATTAAACCAATAG
Source organism: Candidatus Sericytochromatia bacterium (assembly GCA_046328075.1). GTDB lineage: Bacteria > Cyanobacteriota > Sericytochromatia > UBA7694 > JACMQJ01 > JAXLXG01. Next base: position 85,702 of record JAXLXG010000014.1, on the reverse strand, counting down.
CTTCTAAATCATTTTTAGAAGCTATGGAAGCAGCTAAAGATATTAAAGTTCTAGTTGAAGAAATTAAAGAACTAGAATTACAAGAATTATCTACTAAGTAAGAAGAGAAGAAGTGAAAAGATTCTGGTATCTATTCAACTCTGAGCTTTTGTAAAAAATCGGCTCTTTTACCTGTAACCTTATTCTTAACTGTTATATTAACTGGTATTTTGGAACCAATCTTAGCTTCATTAGATATATCTAACTCTAATATTTCATTATTTTCTTTTAATTTATCACATATAAAATCATTATCATTTAATTTACTTTTAGAATTTATTGAGACATTATCAATTTTAGCTTTTGATATATTAGCTAAAGAATTCTCTGTGCTTACTGATATTTCTAAATCTTTTAAGTCCATATCTGATATATTTTCAATAACAGGTTGTAAACTTATCTTATCACCTTTTTTAACATATATATATTCATTATCTGTCTTTAACTCAATAGATTGATTAATATTACAAGCGTTAACTTTACTTAATTCTAGTTTAGTCTGCAATAAACTAGGTAGAGTTATTGCTAAGACAATTCCTGCAAAAATTCTATAAATGGCAAATACTGCAAAAGAATTAGTTCTTAAAAATTTTAAAAGATAGGCTATACATAAATAACCAACAATACCTGATACTAGAACACCACAAGAAAAATTGATTATGACATTCTGAGTAATTTCCATTTTAAACAAGTCTTTAAGCTTATATAATGCTGCTGCTGTAGTTATAGGAATACTTAGTAAAAAAGAGAACCTAGCAGCTGTTTCTCTATTAAAATTTGAAAATAATGCTGCTGTCATGGTAACACCTGATCTTGAAGTACCAGGAATTAAAGCTAAAGCTTGAGAAACACCAATAAATAATGCATTTTTTAGAGATATATCATTTAATGTTTTATTTTTCTTAGCTGTTCTATCCACTAACCATAATAAGATACCCCAGATTATTAGTGTAAAAACTAATATATATGGTGAATGTAATGTAGATTCAATCTTTTTTTCAAACAGTAACCCCATTAATCCTGCTGGAATTGTACCAATTAATACATAGATACTTAATTTACCATCAAGATCTGAATTAAGGTCACGTGTTTTTAATACTTTAAAGAAACCTTTTAGAAGATTATATATATCATTTTTGAAGTATATAAAAAGTGCAACAAGTGTTCCTATATGTAATGATGTATCAAATACGAAGGGCGGTTCAGACCAACCCATAATCCAAGGAACCATTAATAAATGTCCTGAACTACTTACAGGTAAAAACTCTGTTAAACCTTGAACTATCCCTAATACAATTGCCTCTAAAAGTCCCATTAATAATATCTTTCTATAATAAAAAACTACAAAACTACTGAATTATATATTAGTGTTTATTATAGATATTAATTAATATTTTAAAATTAACAAAAAATAAGAGCTTTTTTAAATTTTTAAAAAAGCTCTTATGTTAAATATTCTATTAAATCTTTTTAGAATGCATTAGATTTTTTAACTTTGCTTTGGCTTCCACAAGCTGGATTATCATAATCAGGTATATTTTTATGTGTTTGAGCAGCATATTTTACTCTAGAGTATTCTTTATTATATAATGCAGCAATTGACTTTGATTTAATAACTAATGTATTTTCATTATTGCTATTTTCTGCACTATCAGAGTAATTTGATGAACCTGTTATAACTGTTTCATCATCTATTATAAATACTTTATGGTGAAGTAAAGCTTGGTTACCATCTCTTATTGCATATATATTAGCAGCTTTTAATGGTCTTAATAATGAATATGCACCCCTTGATAAACACTCATCCATAACACCTTCAACATTTAAACCTGCTGTTTTTTTAGAAATCAGTAAATCTTTAAGTGTATTACCTGTTAATGAGAATGTCATAAATCTAATACTCTTTTTAGCATTCTGAAGCTCAGCTAAAACTTCTTGCATAGCTCCACCTTTAGGTGAGAAGTATATTTTTACTGTAGCATCTCCAACTTTAACTTCTGGATAACTAATAGTACGGTTATTAGGGCCTAATTTATTTTCTTCAAACATTCTCTTAAATTCTTCTGTATAATCTGTTGAAAGTTCTGGAGAATTAAATATTAAAACATTGTTGTTATGTTGATACATTGATGTTGTTGTTAAATTCATTGAACCAGATAAACAAGTTTTTCCATCAACAATCATAAACTTTTGATGCATGATACCAGATCTTTTATCTTCTTTTATTTCAATTCCTGCATTTTGCATATCTGCTATTTGCTTTCTTGGTTTTGTTGGATCTGCTTCATCTTTCATATTATCTGTATCAGTTAATATTCTAACCTTAACACCTCTTTGTTTTGCTTTTATAAATGCATCAGCTGCTTCTGGATTATCAATATCATAAAATGCGGCATCTATTGTTTCTTTAGCTGAATCAATTAGTGAATATAAATATTTATCAGGGTTTTTAGGATCTTTTCTTCCTATTGGTTCATTATCAGTAAATAACATTTTATATGCATTATTAAAACTAACAGTTATTGGAAAACTAGATAAAGAAGAACTAGAAACTCTAGTATCTTGTAATGGCAATTCAGAATTATTTAATGTATTTTCTGATGAACATGAAAATGCTGAAAATATTAATAATGTTGAAAGAAATGTCTTTAGACCTGAGATTTTTTGCATAAGAAGTCCTTTATTTTCAAATATCTATACGCTAACTACTCCATTATAGTATAAAAATATTTAGTTAGAGATTAAATTGAGGTTATATTTTAGCGTTTTTTTATTAAAGAATGATTTATATTTTACCATCTATATTAATTTTGTATTTCTAAAAATTAATACTAAAATTAGTTGAAACTTCTATTTTAACTAGAGTTTACGCTAATCTTTAATATATTTATTCTAATGTTAAAATACCATTAGTGTTTGAATTACTAAATTTTAAAATATCTCCGTTTGGTGATATAAAAGCAGCAGGTCCAACCATAGAAGAACGAACTAAAGGTAATCCTGTTTCAACAGCTAAAAATACACCAACTCCTATAAATTGATTTTGAACTTCTATTGTATCTCCCATTGTCTCTTCTATTGCAGATACAGTTAATAATTTTGCACCACTTTTTTTACCTTCCATTGCAAGAGAATGATCAAGTTCTTCAAAACATAATAAAGGAGCTATTCTTAAACCATTAATATCTATATATACAGGGTTCTCTCCAGAAATATATGGGATTCTATGAGAAAGATGAAAACCTAAAAATTTTCTTTCTCCTGCTGGAAATAAAAACTTTTTTGCTCTTGAAGCTAAAAGAGTGCCATCTGGTGACAAGGCTAGAATAGAGTTTTGAAGCCCTGATTTTATCCTTGTTTCTTGACCAATTATATGAAAAATCTTTTCTGATTTTATTGGTGGAAATAATTTAAGATTATGATTTATACCTTCACTAATTCTTGGTCTACCACTTCTGGCTACTTCTGGCCAAATAAGTAACTCTATTTCTTTATTTACTTTATCAGGTCTATTCATATATCCTGAAAAGTGAACAGCACCTATCTTATATAAAAACTCTGGAACTTTATTATTTAGATTAGGTATTAATAGAATTATAGATATTCCTAATAAAGCTAAGATGAAATGTTTAAATGATTTATAAAAAATGCTTTCTCCTATTAAACTTGCTATTGTTAAACATAATATAGTGGTTAAATTCCAGCCTATATAAGCAACTGTATTAAGAATTGGTCTTACTTGCCATTGTGAGTAAAGCCATGATGCTTGTGATAGTCCACTTAATCTTAAATTTAAATACTCACCAAATAAGATAGAAATAGGAATCCAAATAAAAGTATTTTTTTGTAGAAAACGAATATACTTATTTGTAGTAAAAATTTTACTTAAAGAATAAACAAAAATAATAGGAGATTTTTCTGGAATAACCATAAGCAAATTAATAAAAATCCATGCTATAACAGTTTCAAATGTGTTCCAAGTTCCTCCACCAAATTTATTAACTGCTGTCATATACCAAGGATGTCCAACCCATTGTGCTGCAATACCACCTAGTATTAATCCACAAGCAATCCACAACTTATTCTTTGATAAATTTAAACTAAAAGACAACAAAGAGATCCCTAACCAAGCTGTAATCCATAAATATGGTCTTAAATGAGATAAACCAAGTAATATGCCAGATATTATTAATAAAAAAACAGATAAACTTCTATAATCATAAGATTTTATTATTTTCTTATCTAAAATTTTTTCATCATTTGAAGTCATTTTAATTTTTCTGGTGGAACCATTACTAATAAATCAGAATTTGGTTCTAATTTGCTACTTAGTTTTACTTTAACTAGAGGAGGGTTTATTGTTCTTAAATTTTTTTTTAGCTCACTTTTTGACATATTTCTAACTTTTTTAATCGACTCATTTAGCTCTTTCTCATTTAAATGCCATTTTAATATTGGGTAATAAGGCTCAACTTTTACTGCTTTTGCTCTTTCTTCAACACTTAATTCAGGGTTTAAAAAATCATTTTCGTAATTAAAACCAGGGAGATAAATGGGAAATGGGGGAGCAACGACCATTGACTTAAGACCAACTTTTATTAAGCCTTTTAATAAAATATCACTTGAACCATAACAACTATTCATAACAATTAATTCAGGTTTGAAACTTGCAATAGCTTTAGATACATATTCTATTGAATGATTAGCATAAAGAGGTGGTTTACCATGCCCAGCTAAAATTATAGTTTTTGCTCTAAGTTGTGTATTTTTAAAATTTTCTAAAGGTATATATAAACAGCAATTATCTGGTAAATCAGGTACAATTACATCACTTTTTGTATAAAGAACAACTATATTTTCTTTTTTTAAATTTAAACATGAATTTAAACTTATACTAGAGCAAATAATAAAGAAAGATAAAAAATACCTAGAAATCATTATTTAGATTTGTTTTTCTCTATTATTAAATTCAATCCTTCTTTTAAAAGATCTATAGGATTACCTATTTCTCCACCTTGTGATTTACCCCAATCATTAGCTTGAGGTGGAGTACATGGTGCTAATGTTTCAATGTTAAAATCAGAATTTACTTCTCCATACATACTAAATAACTCTAAAATCATAGCTAAGGAATGAGGAGATGTTTCTGAAAAAGTAGGATATTTCATAGCTAATTTAGCACATTCTAAAGCATTAGGTGCATTTATACCCTCAATATTATATGTACCATCTGGATTGGTCTCTATTGATATTGTTTTTGTTCCATCACTAATATGAAATTTTTGTAATTCTTGATCTGCTGTAAATGTACGTACATTACCTGTTGTTTCATCTGTTATTGTTAATGAATCATCTCTATTATCCATAACAGGATAATCTTCTTGTGATATTTTAATTGTATGTTTTCCTAAACCATCAATTTCTATAGAACCTTTTGCATTTTCATCTTCTCCTCCATCATTATCTAAGTCAGAACTTACAGAAAAAGAATAATCAGATAAACTAAATTTAAAGTCTTCATTATATTCAGAGTTTTTTAATGTTCCTGTTATTGGTTGATTTGTAATTTGTGTAATGTTTCTTAGATCTGTTTTATCAAGATTTATATTTATTTCTGTATTTAAATCTTTTACATTTACTAAAATTGATTTATCATTATATCCATCTTTTTTTATTGTTAAATACCATTCACCTATAGTTACATTTTCAATTAGTGTTTCTAAATTACTTGTAGAATGAATTGGTTGAGAGCTTAAATCACTTAAAATCAAATCAGCATTAGCTACATTTAATTTTACTTTTAAACTACCCATTTTACTTAAATTTTTATCTGATATAGAAGGAAAGATACCATTATTGATTATTAAACTATTAGAAACAAAATTGTTGTTAATTTCTAAAGGTGAGATCTTAGAAAATGAGTTTTTATTTGCATCAAAACCTGTAATATTGACAAAGAACTCATTTAATTTATTTAAATCTATTTTTTCTAGAGAACTAGGAGAGGAACTTTTTAAAACACCTAATAAAGTTTGAGCTATAGCTGTATCAAAATGACTAATTTTTCCAATATTATTTGTTCCTTCTTTAACATTTAAGGCTCCAGCTAATTCTGAAATAACTTTACCCCCTGCATCTATAGCTGATAAAACTAATATTCTGTTATTACCAGATGGTACAGCTATATTAAATGAAATTGTTGTATTAGGTTGCCAATTAACAGTTTGACTCACATTATTCATTCCTAAACCAATTGCTTCAAGTTTTAGTTTTCTTATATTAATATGATTAAAATTAACTCCTTTAGTCGAAAAACCTTTTTTTAAAATATTAGATGTATCTATTTTTATTGAAACATTTCCTAAATGTTGAGATTTTAGATAATTATAATTTATTATTGTTTTTATTTGAGGCTTTATTCTTAAATTTTCCCCTGAATCAGTATTACAAGAATAGATCGTAAATGAGATAAAAGAAATTAAAGGGAAAATAATTTTATTAGAATAATTAAATTTCATGACATCATCCAGTATTTTAAAATTATATTTGAGTTATTATTATACCTTAATATATTTTTTCAAAACAAGTTTTTTATAAGAATATACGTAAGAAAAATTGTTAGTAACTAATGTATAGATTAGGTTATATACTTTATATAAGTAGATTAGATCAGGTTAATTATAATCTAATAAGTAGTTGTTTATTTAACCATTTAAGCAATTATTTTTTTTAATATCTAAAATATTGCTTCAAATAAATAAGCATCTCTATAAAACTCTTTATTAAGTATTAAAATAGTTTATAAAAACTATTTTTGTAATATAGGTTTTATATATTTCCAGACATTATTTTCAAGTATTTTTATATATCCTTTTGCATTAGGATGGACTCCATCACCTATATTAAGATTTTTATCTAAAGCAACACCATCTAAAAAGAAAGGTATAAGTGGAACTTTATATTTTTTAGATAATTCTGGATATATAGAGTCAAAACTTTTATAATATTTCTCACCTAAATTTCTAGGAGCATGCATTCCTGCTAATAAAATCTTTATTTTTTTAGATTGTAATGTTGTTATTATCTTTTCTAAATTCTTTCTTGCATTATCTGTAGACATACCTCTTAAAGCATCATTTGCTCCAAGCTCTAAAATAACAATTTCAGGATTAGTTTTTAAAACCCAATTAATTCTACTTAACCCAGCTTGTGTTGTATCACCACTTAGTCCTGCATTTACAACTTTGTATTTATAGCCTTCTTTTATTAATTTTTTTTGTAATAAGCTAGGATAAGATTCTTCTATTGATAAACCATAACCAGCAGTTAAACTATCTCCATAAGCAGTTATTATCTTTGTTTGATTAGACTCTGAAATTATTTCATTGTTTATATTCTCAGTCAATTTAATCTCCTTATTATGAGTAAAATAAGATATTGATAATGAACTAATAATTAAGATTGTACTTACAATGTTTTTCATAGTTAACCTCTAAGTAATACAGACGGTGTCTTTATAAACATTTTTTGTATTAAATATGTAGAAAAAATAATACTAAAAGCTAAAATAAATATAATTATAAATGAAATCTGATAATTCAAATAAAAGTTATCAAATTTGAAGAAATATTCATTTAAGATAAATGTAATTATTAAAGAAAAAACACTAGCAAAAACAGATGATAACAATATAAAAAATGAACTTTCATAAATATATAATTTAAATATTTGCTTTTGTTCTGAACCAAATACTTTAAAAAGAAGTAATTCTTTAAATCTCTCTTGAGCAGAGCTTACAAGCATACTACAAATAAGAATTATCCCTAAGACTAGAGCAGGTAATGAAACTGCTGTTACTGAAGATAAAATTAAATCTGTAACAGATTGAATAGTTTTTATAACTTCTCCTGTAGGTATTAAAAATAAATTAGGAAACTTTCTTGTAAGATCTGTTTGAATTTTAGGTAATTTATCATTATCAATATTTGTATAAGCAAAGTAAGATCTTGGTGCATCTTGTAAGACATCTTGAGAAAATACAAAATAAAAGAATGGTAGACCTTGCGAGGAGTCTACAGTTCTTATACTTGTCACCTTAGCTTTAATAGGGATACCTAAAATCATAAATTCGAGGTTTGAACCTAGTTTAATTTCAGCTCTTTCTGCAAATCTTTTTTCTACTGAAACAGACATTTTTTCTTTATTTCCATGCCATTCTCCACTATATAGTTTTTCTCCTTTTATCAGAGCACTACGATAAGTTAGATTAAATTCTCTTGCTAATTCAGGATCTATTTTTTCTTTTGTTGTTTGTAGATTTTTTTCATCAATTTTCATGAACCTTCCTCTTACATTTGGAAATAGATTTAATTCATGAAAATAATTCTTAATTGAGCTTACTTGTTCTTCTTGTATATCAATAATGTATAAGTTTGGAACTTTATTTTTAAGAGGACCTTGCAAATTATTTTCAATATTTGTTTGAATTAATGCAATTAAAAATATTCCGCTTAAAGCAAGAGTTAAAGACGCTATTGCTGTTTCTCCAATTATGCCTTGATTTTTAACAAAGTTAATAATACTTCTTGATGAAAAACTTAATTTATAACGATTTTTATAAATTAATGTAATTAAAAATTTAACTAATAAAATAAATAAAGTAAATATTGTAGAAACACTTAAAACACTAATTAATGCTGAATAAGTATTTTCTGTAAGATAGTAAATACCAATAAAAAGACCTAATGCTATTACAATTGATGTTATAAGTTCATTTAAAATACTTTTCCTTTTGCTTATTGCATTAATTGGCTGAGATAAAATAATTTTAGGTTCAATTTCAAGTATTTTATTAAAAGCTTGAATAGATGATAAAAAACATAAAATGATAGTTAATGGCACAGCAATAAAAAAACTATCCTTAATAGAAGGTAAAGGTAAATTAACACTCACTATCTTTTCTAAACTTGGTAATATTCCATATATTGCTAAATTACCAATCAAATTACCAACAATTCCAGCAGAAAAAGATATAGTAAAAAGTAATAAAGAAAATATTTTTATAATAGAATTTTTAGGCATTCCTAAAGTTCTAAATACAGCTATAGTTTTTGTAAAATAACTAAGTATATATATTAAGTTAGTTCTAATATTTACCATAATTAAAAACATTGTAAGAACTGAGATTGTAATAAAAAATCTTTCCCAAGCTTCTATTATATTAATTAATTGAGTTGGACCTTTAATTGCTGTTGTTACTCTTACACCTTGTTCTTTAAATTCATTTTCAAGTTTTTCTAAAATTTCTTTTGTTAAAACATTCTTTGTATCTTTTATCATTACATAATAAGAAATTCTACTAACAGATTTATCAATTTGAGTTTTTTCCATTCCTTTTATATTCATAATAATTTTGGGAGCAAAGCTAAAATCTGAACCAAATCTATCTGGCTCTTTTAAAATCATATCTTTAAGTAAAAATTTACCTTTACCTATAAAAATATAATCTCCTATATTTAAACCTGTTTTTTCAAAAAAACTTTTCTCGGCAAAAACTTCATTGGAATTAGGAACATTCCCTGAGTTATTTAATGTTTCAAGTTTTCCATATAAAGGATAATTATTTTCTACAACTCTTATAGAGCCTAAAGAAATAAAATTATTTTTAATATCTAAAATACTTACAATTGTTTGTATTTTTTCTGAAACTTCTAAATCTTTTAAATTTTTAAATGCTTTCGAACTTTTATAATCTATAGGAAAAGACTGTTGTAATATTACATCTCCACCAATTAATTCTTTACTTTGATTATTAACATATGTTTTAACACTTGAAACTAACCCTAATATAACGCTGATAACAAATGAACCTATAAAAAGACTAAGAAAAGATAATAAAAGCTTATTTTTATCCCTCTTAAAAATTTGTTTATATATTTTAAATATGTAGCTGTTCATGTATTACTTCTTCTAGTTGACCATTTTTTAAATTAAATACCCTATCCATTTTTGAAGCTAGATTAAGGTCATGTGTTATTATGACAAGTGTTTTATTATATTTTTTTATTAATGAAAAAAGTAAATCAATAACTTTTTTTCCTGTTTCTATATCAAGGTTTCCTGTTGGTTCATCTGCAAATATAACTTTGGGGCTATTTATCATTGCTCTTGCAATTGCAACCCTTTGTTGTTCACCTCCTGATAGCATTTTGGGTAAATGCTCTAATCTATGTTCTAGTCCTAAATCTGATAAAAGTTCTTTTGCTTTATTGTAAGAATCTTTTCTGGCAATATCTAAAGGTAACATAACATTTTCAATAGCAGTAAAAGAATTAATAAGTTCAAAAGCTTGAAATATAATCCCTATCTTAGAATTTCTTATCTCACATAAATCATTTTCAGATAAAATAGTAATATCTTGATTATCAATTAAAACTTTACCTATATCTGGTTTATCCATTCCTGACACTACTGATAAAAAGGTTGATTTCCCACTTCCTGAAGGTCCTATTATAGCGACTTTTTCTCCTTCTTTTATCTCAAGAGAAATTTCTTTTAGAATTTGTATTTTATTATTACCTTGTATAAAGGATTTGGATATATCTTGTACTTTAATCATTACAGCTTTTAAAAATTAATATATTAAAAGTGATTATATCGAATAAAATTGATTTTAAAAATTTATAAATGATATATTATATTTTGAGATACTTATGATAATTAGTTATGAGTTAAAAAAAACTTAAATTATAGAATAATAAATAATCTTGTTATGATAAAATTTTCAAAATGAAGAAAGTTAAAAAACCTAAAAAATACGATAAAGCAAGTAAAGATTTAATCAATGATTTTGAAGAACAGATTATTGAATTTATCATAAAAGAGAAACCTAAAACTATTGAAGTCAAAGACAGAGAGTTAAATATTCCTGATAGAAGAATTGACTCTGTTTTTGAAATTGACAATAAATATATACTTAATATAGAGTTTCAAACTGAGTATGAAGAAAATATTGAGTTTAGAATGCTTTTATACAATATTCTTTTACAAGTTAAATACGACTTACCAGTAAGAACTATAATAATTACCTTACAAGAAAAAACGAAAGTAAAATGAAGAATACTTATTTTATTGAATGTTTTGGTTCAAAGATTAATTTTACTTTTGAGATGTTAAAGGTTTGGGAATTAGATATAAACGAGATTTTAGATAATAAAATATATGGTATGTATCCACTTATAGCACTTGCAAAAAAAGATGAAAATTTACCAAAAATAATATATGATAAAATTATAAAGTCTGATATTGATGATACTAAAAAAGAAAGTTTGATTAAGGTTTTATCAACATTATTGGGTTTGGTTTATAAAGGAGAAACAATTAAAGATATGCTTCCTGTTGAAAAGTTAGAAGGTCTTATTGATAAAGTTAGAATTGAAGCTAAAAATGAAGGTGAGCAAATAGGTATTGTAAAAGGTGAACAAATAGGAATCGTAAAAGGTGAACTAAATGTTTCTAGGAATCTAGTTATTAGGATAATAAAGAAAAAATTTAATGAAATATCAAAAAAACTTGAGAATAAAATATTAAAATACACACATCTTGAAAAACTTGAAAATATAATTGAAAATTCTTTTAGTATTCAATCAGTTAAAGAAATTGAAGACATTTTAGACTCATAAAATTATTAGTTATTTTTTTATAATTAATCTTAAATCTTCTAGGTGTATAATTAAGCATAATTATTAAATTTCTAGAATTACAAATTTATGAAAAATAACAAAGCTGTATTATATGCATTAGTTGCTCCTCTTTTAATAGGAGGTTCTTTTCTTAACTCTTACCTTAGTAGAGTTTTACCAATAGCCAATGGCTACAATGCAAAAATTCTTTGTTCATCTTATTTTGTTTCAAAAAGAGATATTGATTCTATAAAAAATCAAGATTTAAAGAGCTTTCCATATATTACACATAATATTGATGAACAAAATAAAGTTGTTACAGCTTCTGTTTTAGGAATGTTTACTCGTAAGGCTGTTTATAGAGATAAACTTGGTTGTACACTTATTTCAAATACAAATGAAGAAGAACTAAAAAATCAATATGATAATAAATTTTTGGAAAAGATATCTAATGTAAAAAATATTGATCTTGAAAAATCTGATTTTAAAAATATCAATAAAGACAATTTAAATAAAACTATTGAAGAAGCTTTTATTGAGAACAAAGAAGGTAAAAAAAATACAAGAGCTGTTCTAGTACTATATAAAGGAAAAATAATTGCTGAGAAATATGGAGAAGGTATAACAAAAGATACAAGGTTATTAGGTTGGTCAATGACAAAAAGTGTTTTAAATGCTTTAACTGGAATAATGATTAAACAAAATAAATTAACCTTAAATCAAAATAATTTATTTTCAGAATGGTTAAGTGATGATAGAAAAAATATAACTCTTGACCAGCTTTTAAGAATGAGTAGTGGTTTAGAGTTTTTAGAAAATTACTCTAAACCTTCTGATGCTACAAATATGTTATTTCGTTCAGATGATACAAGCCAAATTCCTTTAAATAAAAAACTAGAATATCAACCTGATGAAAAATGGTCATATTCTAGTGGTACAAGTAATCTTATATCAAAACTTATAAGAAATACTTTAAAAGATGATAAAAATTATTTAGAATTTCCTTATAAAGAGTTATTTAGTAAGTTAGGAATGAATAGTGCAATAATAGAACCTGATTCATCTGGAAATTATATCATGTCATCATTTATGTACGCAAATACAAGAGATTGGGCTAAGTTTGGTTTATTATACTTAAATAATGGTGTTTGGAATAATGAAAAATTATTCCCAGATAATTGGGTTAAATATACTTCAACACCAACTCCAAAAGCAGAAAAAGGTAAATATGGAGCACATTTTTGGCTTAATGCAGGAAATAAAACAGAGGGTTCTAAGTGGGAAGATTTGCCAAAAGATATTTTTCATACATCAGGATTTGAAAGTCAGTATGTTTTTATAATTCCTTCTAAAGACTTAGTAATAGTTCGTTTAGGACTTACAAAAGATGAAAAAAATTTCGAAGAAGAAAAACTAATTAAAGGTGTAATAGATTCAATAAAAGTGAATGAATAATGAATAGAACATTTATTTTAAAGTAAAAAAGGCTTTGTTGCATGAAGAAAATATAGAAAGAGTTTGTACATTAACTTTGGTTATCCTAACAAATCTTAACAGAGGTAGGTTTACAATCCTGAAACATTTTATTTAACATTTTACATCAAATAATAATATCATTTGTTTGTGACTCAAATTTACGGGATTTAAGACTCTCTCCAGTTACAACATTTATAGTTTTAGAAATGTATTATTAATTTTGAAAAGTAGTATTACTTTATATATTATTCTTTAACTATTTGCTTGTAATTTATATCATTTAAAATTTGATCTTCAGATTTTGTATAAATCCATTTACTAAATTTTTGAAATAATTTACCTAAAACTTTTTGTGATGATTTTAATTGAATTGGTTTAGAGTTATTTTTCCAATCATCTTCAAATATATTAAGAAACTTTTGTGCTACATCAGGCGAATTAACTGCTACACTCACTTCATGATTTCTTGATAAAGCATGATAGGTAAGGTTTGCACTTCCTGTAATAAATAATTTTTTGTCAATTAAAATGGTTTTAGCGTGTAAAACTTGATCTTTTACTGTAGGTACAAACCATTTAATTGGAATTTGATTTTCTGTAAGAGTTAAAGCAGCTCCAAAATTAGCCATACCCTCTATTGGTAGTTTTTCAAGAATTTTATTATATTTACCTAAATCAGCCTCATCAACTATTATTCTTACATTTACTCCTCTATTTTTTGCATCAATAATCGCTTTAACAATCTCTTGATGATCTATAAGTAACATTTCTATATCAATAGAGCTTTGAGCTTGGTTAATATATTTAATCATCATATCATCAATATTTTGTTCATTAAAACCTGTTTGAGCAAATTCTACGTCACTATTTCTTAAGGTAATTGACTTTATTGACATTTTTTTAGATTTCGACCAATCTAAATCTGTTATATTAGAAAGTTCTTTTACTTTATCTCCTGTAATCTTAAGCATAAAATCACGATTAATTGCTTCTGAGTCTTTAAAGTTCATTCCTCCAATCATTGCAACATTATCATCTGCTATAACAAGTTTAGAATGGTTTATAACTTTTTTATTTGATAGAAAATTTGGACCTTTAGGCATTAATTCAACAGGAAAAATTCTAACTTCTAATCCATTATCAATCATGTATTTAAAAACTTTTTTAGCTGCTGAAGTTAATTCTGGTAAAGAGCCCATAGAGCCTTCTGCAACAAACTGAACATCTAATCCTAACTTCTTTTTGGCAACAAGTTTTTCTGCAATTTTTTGACCAATTGATTCACCAAAAAGATATGTACTAACATAAATTTTTTTTTGAGCACCATCTATTACATTATAGATTTGAGGAAAAATCTCATCTCCATTAGCATATAACTCTATTTTATGATTTATTTCTCTTTTATTAAATGTATCAATACTAGTGCTAGAAATAACTGTATTTTGAGAGCATGATACTATAGCGAATGCTAGTAATGGAAATAAAATTTTTTTCATAGTTATTCCTATTATATAAGTAAGTATATTAGATAATTTTACAAAAAATAATTTTTTATTCAAGTAGAAATACAAATTTATTTATACATATTTTATCTATAAGTTAACCTTGCTTAAATATATAAACCTATCTTTACAAAAAAGTAATTTTATTATTTATTTCTTTGTAATATAATGATATAATTATGAAACTGTATTTTATAGAGAGAAAAAATAAAAATTAATGTATATGGAAAAAATGAAAGTAATTCTATTAAGTTCAATACTTTTATCTCAAACAAGTTGTTTATTTATATCATCACCTATAATTGATATAGTCAATGAAGAAAATATAAAAAACATTAGTTCATTTAAATTTTCTCCTGATGGTAAAAAATTACTATTTTTAAAATACAATCCTAATATTTCTGGAAAGGAATTTAATTATGTAAAGTATTTAGATACAAATAAAACCCAAGATTTAAATATAAATGGATATAGTCAGCTTTTTTGGAAAGATAGTAATTCTTTATTAATTAATGATTATAAAAATAATCAAGTATTAAATTATGACTTAAATTCCTCGAATAAAAGTACTGTTTTATCTTATGAGAAAAACTCTAAAATAGATATAAGCAATAAAGATATTTATTATCAAAAAGAAAAAACACTAAGAAAGTTTGATACAAATAATATGCAAGAGACAAGCTATTTAGAATTAATAAATAATATAAAAATATTTGAAACTAAGTCATCAAATGGTTCAAAAAATATCCTTATATCAACTTATATAGATAATAATACTAAATGTGAGCAAATAGAAACAGATTCATCATTTAAAATAAAAACATCTCTTACTAATCTTTGTTTAAATTACTATATATTTAATACCAATACAAAGTTTTTAAAAAATTTATTCCATAGAGTGGAATCTTTTTCAAATTTCCTATTTTTTCTGATAATAATAAAAGGTTAGCTTATTTTAATATTAATAAAGAAAATAAATTTGATTTAAATGTATTAGATATAGATTCAAATATAAATAAAACAAAGTCATTTGAATTAGAGTTTAATAATCTTATTTGGATTGATAATAATATTTTAATTTTTGATAAACACTCAAATAAGTGTTTATTAATAAACTCAGATAATCTTGAAATAATAAAAGAATTAGAGTTAGATAAAAATATAAATCAATCTTTCTTTATAAAAACCTCAAATGATAAATATGTTTATGGTTTAGAAAACTCAATTGTTATTGTAGATTTTAAAGAAAAAACAAATAAAAAATATATAAAAGTATTACTAGAAGATAGAATATTTAACTATTTAACCTATGATGAAAATTTAAAATCTATTGTTATTTATTATTATAGTAAAGACTATAATGAAATTATTGTTTCAAAGTTTAATAATGAAAAAGAAATAATTGAAGATTTTATTAAATTTAAAGTTTAAGTAAAAAACCCTATTTCTTAAGATATTTATTTTATTTAATAGCTGACATTTAATAAATAAATCTTATATAATGTACGTAAAATATAGTTCAAGGATATTATTAATGAGTAGCAAAACCAAAGTAGATTTAAAAACATTTATATATATTGATATTTTACAACCGCAAGTTGCATCATTCCTTGCAACTGTGTCACAAGGATATTTACCAGTAGAAGGTCAAGCTTCACTTTATGTTGAGATGACACCAGGAATTGCAATAAATAGTTTAACTGATATTGCTTTAAAGAAAACGAAAGTTCATCCTGGTATGCAAATTGTTGAAAGAGAATCTGGTGTTCTTGAATTACACTCCTATGATCAAGGTTTATTAAGAGCAGCTGGAGATGCTATTTTAGAAGAGACAGGATTAAAAGAAACTGACAGAATAAAACCTAGAATAGAATCACATCAAATAATCAATGGTATTCATGAATATCATAGTATGTTAATTAATAGAATGCGTCATGGAGATATGATTTTAAAAATGCAAACACTTTTGGTTTTAGAGACATATCCAGCAGGTTATGCTCTTTTTGCTGCAAATGAAGCAGAAAAAGCAGCAAATATTCATTTATTAGAAGTAAGAGCAATGGGAGCTTTTGGTAGATTATATCTTGGTGGTTCAGAAGAAGATATAAATCAAGCATCAGAAGCAATATTAAAAGCTCTTAATTCTGTTGAAGGAAGAATAGTGCAAAAGTAATCAGATTTTATGATTAAAAATAATGAAAGATGATATTCTGAAGTATGCTTATGCTATAGTTATTACTATAATATTTAGCTTTCTTATCTTCAGAATTGATTTTTTACAGCATATTGAATTATTCTTTTATAATCTAAGGTTTGAACTAAAAAACCCTAATTTAAAAAATGACGATATTGTTTTAATAACTTATAATTCTGAAACATTAAAAAAATATAATAATTTTATTCCATATAATTTATACTCAAAAGTAATTGATAATTTAAGAAAATCTAAAGCAATAGGTATTGATTCTTCTTTATCACAATTTGATAATCAACAAGATACAGAATTATTGAAAGATTCTTTGAAAAATAATAATAAGATTGTTTTATCAAGCCACTTCTCTGGAGGTTTTTTTGATAATTCAAATTCATCTATTAGATACTCAACTCCAATTAATGAGTTTATAAAATATTCTGAGTACGGCTATAATAATTATATTTCTGATATTGATGGTACTATAAGAAGAAGTGCTTTATTTTATAAGTTTACTCAACAAGATATTATAGAAGACTCTTTTTCATTTAAGCTAATAAAAAAATTAGGTTTTAATGTAAATACTGATAAAACTATATATTTATTAAATTTTATTGGAAAAACAGGAGCTTTTAAGACTATAAATTTTGAAGATTTTATTTATAATCCAAAATTATTTTCTCAAGATATAAATAATAAAATAGTACTTATTGGATATGAAGGTGACATATATAAAATACCTTTTTTATTTAATAATAAGCTTACAAGACTTGAACTTCATGCAAATAATATATTAACTCTAGCTAATAATATCTCTATAAAAAAGGCTAATTTATTTATTAATGCTTTTATTTTATGTTTTATGTCTATTTTGGGAATATTAACAGCATATTTTTTTAGTAGAAAAAAATCTTATTTTATTATACCTTTTATAATATTTTTATTTATAATATTCAATTTTTTCTGCTTTATAGCATTAAAATTATATCTTAATTTAACTTTTCCAATAATAGGATTGATTTTAAGTTTTTTTTCTATAAAGTACTACATTTATGAGAATAAAAATAAAGAAATTTCAGCAATAAAAAATCTTTTTAAACCTTATTTAGCACCACAGATGATTGATGAAATGATAAGAAAGAGAGAATATGTAGAAGCCTTAAAAGGTGAAAGAAGAGTTGTAACTGTTATGTTTGCAGATATTGCTGACTTTACAGTTTTATCAGAAAGATTGCCAACTGATGAAGTAGTAAAAATTTTAAATCAGTTTTTGACTGAAATGACTAATGTAATTTTTGAAAATAAAGGAACATTAGATAAATATACGGGTGATGGTGTTATGGCTGTTTTTGGTAATATAGGTAAAATTGACACAAAAGAAAATTCTTTTAGGGCAGTTAAAACAGCAATTGAAATGCGTGAAAGATTAGAGGATTTACAAAAAAATTGGCTCGCATCAGGAATAATGCCACTACAGATAAGAATAGGTATTTGTACAGGTGAGGCTATTGTTGGAAATATAGGTTCACCACAACAAATGGATTTAACAGTTATAGGTGATACAGTTAATACAGCCTCAAGATTAGAAGAACTCAATAAAAAATTTAATACAACAGCTTTAATTAATAAAAATACTTATGAATATATAAAAGATAATATTGATACTAAGCCTTTAGGTGCTCATTCTCTCAAAGGTAAAAATGAAAAGGTTGAGATATTTGAGGTAATAGGTTGGAAAAGCTAATTTAATTTTTTTTATTAATGTTTGGCGGTGTAAGTTTTGGAGATTTATTCTCAATAGAAGTTTCATTTGTTTTTATATTATGTATTTTTTTGAAAAACATCCCTTTATTTATCTTTTTTATTCTACCTTTAATAATAAAAGCATTATCTTCTATTTTTTCAATACTTGTTCCATGTGAAACATAATAAAGTAAGTTTTTTTTATCTGTTTCTAAGGAAATCCATTTATTTTCACCTGCTCTTATTTTATAAAAGCAATCAGTAAACTTACTTGTAATATCAATATTAATATTTGAACCTTCTGAAAAGAACTCTCCTGTCCCTTCTGTTATACCAACGTTTATTCTATCTTCTAAACTATCAAGATACTTTTTACCATCTATTTGAATATTGGCAGAACCATCAGAATTTAAACTTAAGGCGTATTCATGATTATTACCATATTCTAGAGCATTCCCATTACTTTCTTTACTTGGTAAATACTTAAGATTTACTTGTTTCCCATCAGATGACCAAGCTACATAAAACGTAGGTGCATCAATACCTTCTTGAGGAGATGTAATATAGCCTATTTGTACAAATTTACCTGTCTTGTAATCAACAATCATAGGCCATGATGTATACCAACCAAGTTTATTATTCTGTTTTGTTAAGTCGTAAGTTATTATTCTACATTTTAAAGCCGATACATTTTGTACATTAACATAAACGCCTGTATGACCAGCAGCCTGTGAATAGTCTTTATCTGTTGCAAAAACAGGATTAACTAAAAATGTAAAAATTATTGTAGCGAATGTTATTATTCTCATCTATTATTTATTATCTAAAGCTAATGTTTCACCTTTTTTGAAATATGTGTATTTTAAAACTTCTCTCATTACTGGATGAACTTGAAGACTGTATACATAAGGTTTAACTTTAATATAACTTGCTGGTTGATATAAAAAGACCCAAGGTGCTTTTTCAACTATTTTACTATCTAATTCATTATAGATTCTATTTCTATATTCTTCTTCAGGTATCTTTCTTGCTTTTGTTAACATGGAGTCAATATAAGTATCTGAAAATGAAGCTATATTACTTGAACCAATATATGCAGAGTTAAACATAGGTGAAAGATATTTATCCATATCTTCATACTTTGCTTTCCAACTAAAATGATATAAATCTGCTCTACCAGAAACTATTTTTGAAAGAAAATCTTTCCAATTAGTAGTTTTTTGTAAGTTAACATTAAAACCAACAGCTTGAAGATTTTCAGATATAGTATTACACACTCTTTCTGTTTCTTGATCTTCATAATACCAAAGGTTTAATGTCACAGGTTTTTTATTATATTCTAAAATACCATCATTATTTCTATCATTAAAACCAGATTCATAAAGTAGTTTTTTTGCTTTAACAATATCAAATGGGTATGGTGATTTTCTTCCACTATTAACCCCAGGAAAATTTTCTGGAATTACTCCATAAGAATCAATAGCTTTGTATTTTAAAACATTACTAATTATCTTACTTTTATTAATTGAGTAATTAAGAGCCTGTCTAACTTTTTGAAGTTTAAGCATTTTATTTTTATTACTTATACCTAAAAAAGTACTGATCATTTTAGGTTCTTTTATAATATCTGAAACACTTTTATCATTAAAAGAATTTTTATCAAAGACATTAACACTTAATTTATTAAAGTTTTCTTTTTCTAATAAATCGTCAATTTTAGAGTCTGGTATTGATGTTTGTTCTAAACGTCCTTGTTCAAATAGTTTATATTCATCCTCAACACTTGAAACAACCTTATATATTAAATTATCAATTTTAGGTAAATCTTTTTCAAAATAATTAGGGTTCTTTGTAAAAAAGATTTGTTCTGCTGTAACTCTATCTATTTTATAAGGTCCTGTTCCAACAGGATGAACACCAAACTCTTTGCCCCATTTATCTGTTTCTTCTTTGGGGATTATTGAAAAAATAGGCATTGCTAAAGATTTTAAAAATAAAGGTGTTGCTCTTGTTAGTTCTATTTGAACAATATAATCATCTAAAACTTTAACACCTGAAAGGTCTGGCTCTTTTACATTATTTCTTACATCTCTAGAATATTTTTCTAAACCTTTTATTGGAACATCTCTAAAAATCCATGCTTGTCCTGAAGGTAAAACTTTTGGATTTGCTAGTCTTTCTATTGTATGCTTAACATCAAAGGCTGTAAGATTTCTGCCATTATGGAAATAAATATCATTTCTTAGCTTAAAATTATATATCTTTCTATTGGAGTTTATATTAATATCTTCAGCAATAAGAGGGACAATATCACCATAACTTTGTTTAGTATCTGTTATCTTTGTTCTATAAGTTACAAGAGTACTATATAAGTTACTTATTATCTCAGAGTTTATTTGACTTTCAGAGTTTATAGGGTCGAAATTTTCTATAGCTTTAGGAATAGCAAGTCTATAAGTTGTTTTTTCACTCTCTGCTCCTACTGTATATGATGCAGAGCTAATTATCAAACCGAAGCTAAGTAAAATAGATGTGAATTTCATAAAGCCTTCATAAAAAATTAAAGATGATAATAAAAAAATATTATACTATGAAAGATTATATTTGTACGACAATGTTTTGATATTAAAATAATTGATTGAGAAATTTTTAAAATTATAAAATTTAAAGTTATAGATTAGTTATAAATATATTATTTTTGGGTTAATACTCTAGAAAAAAAATTAAAAAAGTACTATAATAAAATTTACATTATAAAAGAGATTATTTAATTTTTTGAGGAGATTACATGAAAAGACTTACAGGGATTATCTCAATATTGACTCTTACATCAATAATTTCAGCTTGTTCATCTGAAACAATCACAAATGTTCAACCTGCGGCACAAAATCAACAAGTAGTTGCACAATCAGCACAAGGTTTAAAGACATTTTATAGTAAAGTTGTAGATAGAATATTTGTTCTTTTAGATAAAGACAAAAATAAATCTGTTTCACTTGAAGAATTTATGACTCGTACAAATGAAACAAGTTTTGCTAATCCATCACAACCTAATACAAATCAACCAGCTACAACAAACCAAGCACCAGTTACTTTTGATAAAAATTTATTTACCCAAATTGATAAAAATAAGAATGGTAAACTTAGTTTAACAGAAGCTAGAAATAATAGTAGATTATTTTTAGGAATGACAAAAACTCAATTAAGAACACTTGTTGGAAAAACAATGTTTGGTTCTTATGATAAAAACAATGATAAATATGTATCTAAACAAGAGTTTTTAGGTGATGCTTTAGCAAATTCAGATGTAAAAACATCAACATTACTTACAAGCCTTTTTTATAATTCAGATAAAAACTCAGATAATAAACTTTCATTTTCAGAGTTTGAAGACTTCGCTTATTCTATGATTAAATCATTATGGGATAATCCTGCTCCTCCTCCAGCACCACCGTCTCCTGAGCCTCCAGCAAATCCTCCTGCTGATAATAATCCAGCACCACCAGCAGAACAACCAGCTCCTCCAAGTGAACAACCTGCACCACCAGCTGGAGAACCAACACAACCTGCTGAACCAACTGCTCCAACAGACGTTCAATAAAAAATTATAAAAAAAAGAACTCTGAATTAATCAGAGTTCTTTTTTTGTCTTAGTAATTAATTATCTATCTAAAAACCCTGCAAGTGGTTTTAATTTTTCTGGACTTCTAAGTTTTTTCATCGCCATATTAATAATCTGTCTTACTCTTTCTCTTGTAAGATTGAATTGATCAGCAATTTCTTGAAGGCTTTTTTGTTGCCCATCATCAAGACCAAATCTCATCATAATCATTTCTTTTTCCTTTTCTGTTAGATTTTCTAAAAGAGCTTCTACTTTTTCTTTCATAGAATCCTTAATAACAAGTTCTTCAGGTGTTGCAGCAGAACCAGCTATAAGATCACCTATATAAACATCATCATCACCTTTTAATTTTGTATCAATAGAAATTGGCTCAATAGAAGCTTTTGATATTGTTCTAAGTTTATCTATAGGCATATCAAGTTCCTTAGCTAATGCCTCAGTATCAGGTCTTTGACCATTTTCTTGAGTCATTTTTCTAATCGCTTTTTTTATTTTCTGAGTTGCTTCTACTATATGTAGAGGTAATCTTATTGTTCTTGATTTTATAGACAATCCTCTTGAAATAGCTTGTCTAATCCACCAAGTTGCATAAGTACTAAATTTATATCCTTTTGCTGGATCAAATTTCTCAACAGCTCTCATTAAACCTAAATTACCTTCTTGTATTAAATCATCAAATGATAAACCTTTTTCTTTATACTTTTTAGCAATACTTACAACTAATCTTAAATTAGATGTAATAAGTTTATTAGAACCTAAAGCAGCATCCTTTTTAATTCTTCTTATTTCATCTATAGAAATTTTTAATCTTTCTGATAGTTGTTCTAAACTTGGTACATGACCTAATTCAGACTCCATTTTAGAAATAGTATCTTCTATCTTTTGACCTGCTTTTACCATTCTTCCATAAATAATCTCTTCTTCTTTATTTAAAAGAGGAATTGGTGCGATTTCTTTAAGATATAAATTTAATAAATTATCAGAATCTGATTTTTTATTATATTCAACTAAATCTTGTTCTTCTTCTATAACACTATCTAATTCTTCAGTTTCATCTTCTTCAACTAAAGCTTCGATTTCATCAATATCATTATCTAAAACTAAATTACTCATTCTTTTTAATTTCCTTATAACAAAAATATTAATTGTTATCCCTACTATGTAAGAGTGTAGAAATAAAATCTGAAATTCTATCTAACTCATTCTTTGTAAAAAAATCTTGCCTAAAACTAAGCTCAACTTCATTACCTATAATTGCCCTTGTCCATTTACTTATTCTAATATCTTCACAAGTTATACTAGGTTTTGATATTTCAGAAGATATTATTGCTTTCATTTGTGTCAAAGGAACTCCTTGACTTGAAAGTCTTTTAATTTGGTCTAAACGTTGTAAATGACTTTCAGTGTAATAAGAACCTCTGCAACTTCCTATTGGGGGTGTAAGTAAGCCAAGTTGAATATAATATCTGACAGTTCTTTTTGTCAGACCCGATAACTCAGCTAAAGATTCAATATT
This sequence comes from Candidatus Sericytochromatia bacterium, assembly GCA_046328075.1. Taxonomy (GTDB): domain Bacteria; phylum Cyanobacteriota; class Sericytochromatia; order UBA7694; family JACMQJ01; genus JAXLXG01. The sequence goes on along the minus strand of JAXLXG010000014.1, from coordinate 61,932 downwards.
ATACATATACTTCCATTACCTATATAACAATATTATAACATTTTATTTGACAGTATGGAATACCTTTATATAACTTTAATATAGTTAAAAAGTATGTTTAATACTAGTGTCAAATACGTGGTTTTGAATTTCTTGGGTATAATTATTTATGCGTGTTATTACAATAACGCTAATATGTATATATCTGTTTACTTTAAAAGAATCTTGTATTTTTTTAAGCTAAAAATGCCTTATTTATACTAAAAATTACTTTGAAATTCAAAACATTTTATTTTCAAAAAATTTATTTTTCAAAGTTTTTATAAGCTTGTATTAATACTACAATAAATATTTTTTACAACATTAAACTTTTTAAGCTCATCAATAACATCTTTTAGCTCTCTTCTTGCAAAACTATATGTATGAGCAGAGTATCTGCTAGGTAAATCATTTGTTTTTGAGTTATCTAAAGAATTATTTTCTTTAGATTGTTGAGGATTATAAAACATATCACCAGCATAAAGGATTTTATTTTTAGATAAGAGCTCATTTATTAACTTAGCTGTATAACTATTTTCAATTAAAGATTTATTTGTATTCTTATTAACTCTAATATTAGAGTCCTCAAAATAAACAACTGTTATTGTGTCCGACTCAGAAGAATATAGACCTTCAAACTTATAGTCATTGTTGATAAAAGGGTTTATAACACATGAATTTATAATCATTATATTTAGTACTACAAATAAAATTTTTATAAACATAATATCTACTCTTGTGAATTTCTACTGATTATTACTTACGGACACTTTAACTCTAAAATATTTTTCTGGTATTTTTTTATAAATAATCATCATAAATAAAAATGTAATTATTAGAATTGAAGCTTGTGTTAATAGGTTTAAAACAAAATCATTTTTACCTGCAATAATACCTATTATCGGTGATGTAATAGCAAAAAATAATCTTCCTCCTAATGAGTTTAAAGATAATACAGTTGCTCTTTTATCGGCATAAGTATATTTTAAAATCCAAGAATTAAATACAGGTCTAGATAAACCTCTTACTGCTTGTTGACCTAAAATAAATATAAAGCTCAAAGGTGTTACAATAAAGCTCATTAATATTAATGGAATAACTTGTAAAAGGCTTATTATTCCTATTATCTTGATAGGAGAGTTATTTTCTTCAAATTTATAAGAGATACTACTAATATAAGCAGCAAAAATATTAAAACTTGCAAAACAAAGACCTAAAGACCAAACAGGTAAACCTGACCATAACATATACGGCTGATACATCCATAGTAACCAGCTAGAACTACCACTTATTACTGATGAAAAAATTGTTATCCATAAAATATATTTATGTTTAAAAACAAATTTTAATGATTCAGAAGTTAATGATTTATACGAGCTTAATGCCTCATTAAAGGATTTAGCTATATGCTCTTTATTAACTTCTATAAACCCTAAAGAAAAAAGAAAACATATAAAAGGACCTATAGATGACATATAAACAGTTAATCTATAAGAATAAGAACCTATAAGGCTTCCTATTATATTACATACAGCAAAAGAAAGCATTTGTATTGCTCTTGCTCTCCCTTCAATTTTTTGATACTCATGTTCTCTATTTAACACTTTTAAACTATCATAAAGAAGTGCAGAGTCTGCACCTGAAATTAAAGAAACTCCAAGAGCACATAATATTTCAGCAATTAAAAATATTGAAAAGTTTGTTCCATAGCCATAAATCAAAAATGCGATAAACAAGGTAACTGTTGAAAATAATAAGCTTGTTTTTTTACCAAGTTTATCTGCAATTAAACCTGCTGGGACTTCTAAAAGAACCATTGCAATGGCAAATAAGCTTTGTAACATATAAACATCAAACATAGTCAATCCATTTTCTTGCCAAAAAAGAACAAGTACAGGTAAAGAAAATGGGGTAAAAGATAAAGCTGAAAAAATGTAGAAACGTAATATGTTTCCGTTAACCGAGTTCATAAAAATCACATAAAACAAAAAATTATATATTTATCTTATATCAATATGAAATGAAATATATTGCTATATTTTAATAAACATTTTACTTAATATAAATAAATTAATTTTCTATAAGTTAAAAAAACAATTTTTAGGATTTCACTTAATAAAAATATTTTTTTGTTATTATCTTTTGAATAATGATAAAATTAACCAAATCAAAACTATGTTAATTTTACGAGGTATTTTGAATGAAAAATAAATTTGGTGGAATGGGTGGAGGCGGAATGGATATCCAAAAGATAATGCGTGAAGCCCAAAAAATGCAAGATACATTACTTCAGATTCAAGATAATTTAGGTAATGAAGAAGTTGAAGGTTCTGCTGGTGGTGGTCAAGTAAAGGTTAAAGCTAATGGTAAACACCTTATAAAATCAATTACTATATCACCTGATGCTGTTGACCCTGAAGATATAGAAACCCTTGAAGACTTAGTTGTTGCAGCTGTTAATGATGCTATTAATAAAGCAAATGCATTAGCATCTGACAAAATGAATTCTGTTACAGGTGGAATGAATATTCCGGGAATGAACAATCTATTTTAATCAAAAAATAGATAGAATATAATACATGAGTGACTTAGTTTATACAAAACCTCTAGCAAGATTGATAGAGGAATTACAAAAACTCCCTGGGGTTGGAGCTAAATCTGCACAGAGATTAGCTTTTCATATCATAAAGCAGTCACCTAATTATGTTAAAGATTTGGCAGGGTCAATTATTGAGGCTAAAGAACAAATAAAATTTTGTTCTGTTTGTTCAAATTTAACTTCAGTTGACCCATGCGAATTTTGCCAAGATCAAAGAAGAGATAAGACAACTATATGTGTTATAGCTGAACCAAATGACCTTATAGCCTTAGAAAAAACAAAAGAATATAAAGGTCAATATCATATTTTACAAGGTTTAATTTCTCCAATGGAAGGAATAGGCCCTGATAAACTCAAAATAAAAGAACTACTGTCAAGATTAGATGCTGAAAGAGATAATATTAGAGAAGTTATTTTAGCAATTAATCCAACTGTAGAAGGTGAAGCAACAACGTTATATATTAGTAAATTAATTCGCCCTCTTGGTATAAAAACAACAAGAATTGCTTTTGGATTACCTGTCGGAGGTGATCTAGAGTATGCCGATACAATGACTTTATCTCGTGCTTTAGAAGGACGTAGAGAAATTTTATGATTTCAGAAGATTCCCTAACTAGGGATTTTAAAAAAATTCTACTAATATGCTTTGGTGGAATTGGAGATATTATACTTTTTTATCCTGTAATTGATACACTTAGAGACTTATACCCAAAATCATGTATTGTTTTTGTAGTAGAGCCTAGATGTAAAAATATTGCAGAAAAACATGAAGGTGTTAATAAAGTAATTACATTTGACTTAAAAAATAAGCCTTCTCTTAAAGATTACTTTGAATTTATTCAAAAACTAAGAATTGAAAATCTTGATCTTGCTGTTTCAATAGGTCGTTCACCTTTAGTACCCGTTTTACTAGCTATGTCAGGAGCAAAGCATAGAGTTGGATATTCAACAAACTTTTTAAAATTTTTATATAGTAAGTCAGTTCCTCTTAATCCAGACCAGTATGCAGCTAAAATGTACTTTGACTTATTAAAAGGTGTTGGTATTGATGCTGATAGATTAAATCCTATACCAAATATTAAAATAACTCAAAAAGACAAAGAATGGGCAGATGATTGGTTTAAAAGTAAAAATATTGACTTAAATAGTGAACAAAAAATTGTAATGGTTCACCCTGGGGCAAGTAATATAAGTAAACAAAAAAATATTATAAAGACGTGGGCTCCCGATAAATGGGCTAGTTTAATAAAAGAGTTATTAAGACAGAATATAAGAGTTATTTTAGCAGGTGGACCTGATGACTACGAAGATATAAACCTTATAAAAAGTAGAATTGATACTACTTCAGAGAATTTTATAAACGCTTATGGTGAAACAAAAAGTCTAGAACAACTAACAGCTATTATTAAAAATCTAGATTTATTAGTTTGTGTAGACTCAGCTCCATTAAATATGGCTGTTGGTGTTAAAACTCCAGCTGTAGCAATATTTGGACCAACAAATGAAAAGAAAATACTTCCACCTGATGATAAATATAAAGCTGTAAGAGTAAATCTTGACTGTACACCTTGTTTATGGGATAAAAGATTAACAACATGTGAGGCTTTAACTTGTTTAAAAAATATAGATGTTAGTCAGGTTTTAGAAGCAGTAAATAAACAACTTGAGGTAACAGAAAAGCTTAAATGTTAAAACTGTTATAAAAAATATAGTAGAGATATAGAAAAGATTAATGTGTAAAAATAAGACAGATAAAATATTTGCTGAAAGAGTAAAAATAAGTCAAATATTAGATAAATTAAACTATGAAAATGTAACGTATCTAGAAATAGGTAAAGCAATAAATAAATTATCAAAGTTTGAAGCTAAAAATGTTAATGACACACTTTTAAAAAAGTTACATGGTACTGATAATGAGTTTTATGTATCAAGTTATATATTAAGAGAAATTGCTGATGAAAGTGTTTCTAAAGAAATTCTAGATTTAGTTTTTCAGAAGAGTCTTAATGATGAAAAAAAAGCAATCTTAATTTCTTTACTTGATGAAATGAATGTCCCACTTGAAAATATAGACTTTAACTCTGCTTTTCAAGATGTTGAAAAAATGGGAAAGATGGCTATAGAAGGTTTACTTCAAGAAATAGAAACTAATCATAAAACACTAGATCGTGCTGTTGAATGGATATATGAAATTCCAGAAGAAGCAAGATATTCTTTTATAGATACAATTTGTGAAAATAAAAGCGATAAAGCATTTTCATTTTTAGAAAAAATGCTATTAAGTAATGATAAAGAATTAGTGAAAAGAATACTAACAAATTTATCAAAATCCTCTGAACCTTTAGCAATAAATACTATAAAAAATGCTTTAGAATACATTAATGATACTGAAATAAAAGAATTATCAGAGAGAACTATAAGAAAATTATCTTTTAAAGGTGTTACAGAAGTTCAAACCAAAAAAACTAAAAAATCAAAATTAGGTGATATTTATAAAATACTTTTAACTAATCTTGATGGTGTAGGTAGTCAAAGTATTTGGATTGCAAGAAGTTCTGGAAAACAATTAAATTGTCTATTTTTACTATTAAATGAAAAAATAGGAATAAAAGATTGTTTTGGTAATAAAATGTCAAAAAAGGATTTTGACCAAATGACAGGACATCAAAGTACAAATGGAATAACAGTAGCTGAAATTTCTTATGAAAAAGCAATTAAATATATAAAGGATGGTTTATATACATCAGAAAAAAGTGGTTCAAAAATATCCCCAGCTTTTAATTTTTTAAGAGCTGATATTTTAGAGGAAAAATTAATAGAGCCAGAAGAATATAAACCAGAATTTGAAGATTATAATCTTGAAAAAATTAGAGATGATGATTCTTTATTTGAAATGTCAGAAATGTTGCAAGATATATTACCAGAATGCGAGTCTTGGTTTATAGTAAATAAACTAACATATAATATAGCTGAAGAATTATTGAAAAAAAGTAAAAATAAAAATTTAACAATCCCAAGCAAAAAACAAGTAAAAACATATGCAAAAGATATACTAGGAGATTTAGTTCCTCTTTTAAAAAGGCGTTTAATATTAACAGCAGATCTCATAAACTCAACTATTACAAGACCTGTAAAGAAAAAGAAAGATAGAGAGTTAAAAAAGAGTGTAGAATTATTACTACACGTAGCTTTAAGTATAGATAACGAAAAAATAGAGAATAATTCATTTTTACTTGCTTTAGTAGAAGATAGTATTTATCAGGCTCAAGTTTCTTTATTAAATGGATATGATTTTAGAACAAATCCAGAATATTTTAACTAATAAATAGTACATCATAAAACTAGGGTGAAATTATTTTATATTTTTCATTTACCCAATTATTAAGGTCTGATATATACCATTTAGAAAATCTTCTATCAGAAGGCCCTCCTGCAAGGTTTGTATGAATTTCATTTGTAGATAAATCTGTTATTGTTCTAAATGATGGCGTAAAGCTTGTTACTCTACCATCACTTCGATAAATTTGTCCCTGATGAATTGTTGAACGTCCTCCTCTTAATTCAATATCTTTTTTATCAAATCCTAAAAATGAAGGTAATTTTCCATTAAAAAATATATTAGTAAAAGTTAGTTTTTGAACATCTTTCCATTTTTTTACTTCTACTTTTAAAGCTTTTTCAATAATACTTTTATAAAGCTTATCTCTATCTTCACCTCTAAACCATAATGAATCTTTTGATAGAAGAATACGATCAAAGTTTTCATAAAAATCAACAAATATTCCTGTTTCTTTTAAAAGATAGTTAATCGTTTCTGTTCCAAATCCTTGAAAACTAAAAATATCAGTTAAAAGAGCCTTATAAACAACTTCAAATAAAAAAGCTCCTTCTGATTCTAGGTCATAATTATAACCCCAATTTTTAAGAATATTTCCTTGTTTAGTATCTGGTAAAAGTGGTTTTAAAATATTCATAAACATTTCTGCTTGAATAGAATAAACATCATATTGCATTTTATAAATATCTTGAATAGAAATTTTATCTTTTTCATTTAGAATTCTTTCTATTCTTTTTGCTCTATAATCAGCCATGCAAATATTTATAGGTTTTTCTATACCATATTTATTTAAATTATTATTAGCTGTAATGAAATAATTTGTTTTTGGATTTTCACATCTTGGTAATTCTTCACCTTTTACAAAACCAAGCCAATCATTGTTTTTTTCCCAACCAGCTAAAGGAATAAAACCAGAAATACCCTCTCTTCTTTTTGGTGTTAAACCTGCCATCTGATAGCCAATATTACCTAATCTATCAGCTATTACAAAATTAAAAGTTAGTTCTATATTACCAATATACTTCATTGTTTCACTAATAGTTTTTGCATTCCATAATTTAGCTATATTATTTACAGTATTTGCACCATAAAAATTTGCAGTAAATTTAGTACAAAGATAAAAACCTTCTTCAAATGGATTACCATTTAAAATACCATGTTCATTTTCATAGAATTTAAGTTCAACAGGATCTTTTTTCTTTCTTTTGATAATCTCTTTTCTTATTTTGAAATCTAACATTTTATTTTCATGATTTAGATATTTTCCATCTTTACAATTTTCTATCCATGAATCAACTGAATCTGTGAAACTATATGTAAGACCCCATGCTATATCATGAGTTCTACCTGATGCAAAAATTGGTATTCCAGGGATAGTTCCGCCCATCATATACTTTTCATCTGAAATTTTTATTACTGCTTCATACCAAATATTTGGTAAACGATTTGTTTCTAAATGAGGGTCATTTGCTAATATTGGATGTCCTGAAATTGTTTTATTTCCTGATATAACCCAATTATTAGAAGCCATAAATTTTGGTAAGATTTTTTCCCACTTTATATTATTAGGAACAAAAGGTTCTTCTATTTTTACTTTCTTTACTAATTCTTCATCAAGACCATTAAGAATATTAGGGAATAATTCATCAAGTTTAGCTCTTTCAAAACCTGCTTTTACCATCTGAATAAATAAGCTTTCCATTTCAAATTGTGATTGACTAAGAGAAACATAGCTCATTAGTTTTATTATTAAAAAAATATCTTCAATATCCCATAATTCAGGTTTATATTTTAATAGTTTTAATTCCCAAGGTATCTTTTTTGAAAAATATTCATTAACTCCCTCACAATATGCTTTACACATATCTATAGCTTCTTTTGTAAGTAATTTTTTTTGTTGTTCTAGATTTTCAGTAAAATTCATTTTTCTAAAGAAAATATCTATTTTCAATAATTCATCACTTGATTCAAGAAATTCAGAAGCCTTACCTCTTACTAAAATACGCATTAGTAAAATTTGTAATCCTCTATCCATAGCATGACAAAAGCCAAGACCTTTGTATAAATCTATTTCATTTTTAGCTATTATATGAGGAATACCATGATTATCTCTATCAATAGTAATTTTATCTTTTCCGTTTATTTGCATAAATTATTTGTAATGTTTTTAATAGAATATTAGTAGGCTAACACAAAATATAAAATTTTAGCAATATTATAATTTATAAAGTTAAAATACAAGATTAAAAATATTCATGTGAGTATATAAATGATTAGTATTATAAGAATTTTAGACAATTTAGAATTTTATTTTTATTAATATATTGTAATAAATAATTTTTGAAATTATAATAATTATGGTAAAAGATGTAGAGTTATATTGGAAATAAATGACACTCTAAAAAAAATAAACTGACACTAGGTGCATTTATTCTTGAATATTGGTAGTATAAATGACACTATGTCATTTATACAGATGTTATGTCCAATGCAAAGAATGAAATAAAAAATTTTAGAGAAGTTAAAAAGAAGATTTTAAAAAATAGGTTTCGGCTCAAGCCTCAAATTTGAAATAATAAAATGAAGATGTGCCTGTCCTAAAAAAAACGCCATCCGTGGCGGTAAAATGCAAAGAATGTTGGACACTTGTGATATAATTCTTATCGTATTTTGAAGGGATTTAGATTTATGGAATTTCAAAGAATATATTTTAATAGAAAAACTACTTCTAACAGTAATGAAATTATTTGTTTAGTTGAAAATGCCAGAGAATCTTTGTCTGAAATAAACAATCTACTTTTTGATTTCTGTGAAAAATATAAAGATAGCGAACTTATTACCTTCAAAAAAGATGATTCAACGCAAAGTTTAGGTGAATACTTTGAATATCTCAATAAGCTACATATTCAAGCTAATTATGATTTAGAGTTCCCAAAGTTGACTATATCTGCATTAGGCACTACTAAAGCAGGAAAGAGTACATTTTTAAATTCCTTACTTGGCTATAAACTTGCTCCTATGAATGATTCAGAATTGACAGCAGGAACTATGAAATTTATTTTTGATAAAGAGTTATCAAATACCGCAAAAATGTCAGTTTTTGAAAATGATATTCCTATTGATACTTATGAGGAATCTATAGAAAAAATTTATGAGCGTTCAAAAATATTAATGGAGGAATATAGAAGTAAAGCCAAAACAAAAACAGTTGAACCCCCTAATATTTTAGTAAAATCAAATTTTTTGCTAGGAAAAGAAAGAAATTTTTCTGGGCTTGATAAAAGTATTGACATTGAAATAGTAGATCTACCAGGTCTAAAGAATATAAATGATGCTAATAATTTAAAAGTTATTCAGGATAATCTAAAAGCATCTTTAATAGTATTAGTTATTAACTTTCCTGAGTTATTTGATGATACAAAAAGAGAAGTACTTTATAATGAAATTGCTGATATTGTTAATAATGTTGGAAATTCATCAAATATTGTTTTTCTGCTTAACAAAATTGATGCTAGAACTCAAATATCAAGACCTATAGATACTATAATTTCTGAATGTAGAAATGAGATAAAGCAAAAACTTAAATTAGATGAAGAGCCTGATGTTATTCCTGTTAATTCATTACTTTTATTCTATACTCAGTCTGTATTCTGGGCATATAAGCAAGGAAACCTTACCGAATATTCAATATCAGATGATATTCCTGAACCAGAAAACCAATCTGTAATTTTTATAAAAGAGACTCTAGTCTCTTTGTTTGAAGATTTGCCAAATAAATTAATTAGGCTTTTAGACAGAAATTATGATGGTATAGCTTCAAAAATTCAGGATTATGTTGATCAGAATCTATTACCAAGTTTTGAAGATTTTGATAAATTCTGGTCAGCTTGTATTGAAAACTCTGGAGCAATAGATATTAATTCTTCTAAAGGAGGAGCTTTAGAGCTTTTTAGCACGATTCAATATAGGGTTAGAAACTCAATAAAAGAACTAATAATAGGCCCAGCCCTTTCCCCTGTAATAAAGGAATACAATAAATTTTATAGCATTTTAGAAAATGCAATTAATATAAGTAAAATTAGTACTTATGAACAGTTAGATAAAGCCAAAGATGATCTAGACGAGATAAATAATAAAATTCTATTGGAATTGGATGAAATTGAATCAGAGTTTAAAAAGAGTATAGAAAATGTAAAACCTAAAATAAGATCAAATAAATCAGAAGACTTTTCTCAAGCTTTATCAGAATTGGGGTTTTCAGATACAAATAAATTTGATTTTTTAATTAAAAGAGTAATTAGAGATGTTGAAACAAATACAATAGATTGCGTAAAATCATCTTTTGAAAAAATTCTACGAAGTAGTGATTTTCTCGAAATAATAAAAACTAAATGGAAACCTGAGTTATGTGATAAGGTTAAAGATGAATATGATGATATAAAAACTTTTTTATATAATAATCCTAATGTTATTAATAATGGTGAAATTTATGAATTTTTAGATTCTGACGTTGAAAAAAAAAGTAAGGCTGAAAAAATAAGCTCTTCTTTAACTAATCTAAAAAATTATGTCCAAGAATCAATAATTGATCAAACCAAATACCAAATGCAGAAAAATGTAGTTTCTTTATCTGATTTACTTGTAGAATGGCTTTTAAATAAGAATAAGGATACTGAAAACAAATTAAATTTTTATATTAAGAAATTTGATTTTGATGTTTCATTGCCTTCTGTTGAATTACCTGAAGTAACATACTCTTTCGGAAAAGAGAATATTTTAATTGATACATATAAAACAGTATCTGAATCAGTAACCTATGATACAGGAAAGACAAAAAAAGTGCCTAAAGAAGTTAGTCACTGGTTTTTTTGGACTAAGACAGTTTATGTAGATGAACCAATTAAAAAAACTGAAGATAAATATACTGTGTCATTTCCTTCGGTAAGAAATTTGGCTACTGAATGGAGTAATAATTTATCAAATACTCATCAAGACCTATGGAAAGGATTTTGTGATGTTCTTATTGAACTTCTTAATATGTCTTTACATCAGTATAAACGGGTATTCTCGGATATTTTGGAACAAATGGAAATAATATTGGAAATCAAGAGAACTGAATTAGAAAAAGAAAAAGATTCAAAAGATAGAATGTGGGAAGATATTATTAATTTTTATAATTTATCTAAAGAGAGTTCTGAAAATATAAAATTAATGATTAGAAGTAAATAGGTTTTAAAATAAATGAATTCTGAAAACTGGGAGTTAGATTTATATAAGTTTATAGTTAAGGGTTTTTTTTATGGATTTGAGAATGAAAAAGTAGATTATGAATTTAAGGTAACTAATCAATCATTTAAAATAAAAAGTTATTTTGAAAATAAATCTTCAAGTATAAATTTAGTTGACAAATTAACTAAATCTATGAAGATTAAAGAGCAAACAAAGTTTGTTCTTGAATTACAAATTAATGAGAGAAAAACTATTCCCTTTGGGAAAGATATCTCTGAAATAACTGCTTTTGAAAGAGTTGGTAAAAATGATTTTTGTAATATTGAATCTTTATATAAAAAAATTGTAGAAAAAATCAAAGAAAATATTAACAATGCAAATAATAATCAACTACAAGATCAAAATAATAAAACAGAATATTTAGAAGTAAAGAGTAAAAAAAATAACCTTATTTATCTAATATGTACTCTTGATGACGGTCGCTATCTAAATATTCTAAAATCATTAAAAATAAAAAAATTAAGTAATTTCAACAAAGAAGAAATAAAATCATTAGCCTATTCAGTTTTTGCTTATTGGGAAGGCAAAGAAAGTGATGAACCAGAGAGTATAAAACTCATTATTAATGAACAGACTTCTGTTGAAAGTAATTTAAAGGACGGATATTTTATTTTTTACTTTGAGAATAAGTTAGCAAATAAAAAAGAACTAAGTAAAATTTATCAATCAAGTGTCTATGACAGAGAAGATTCCTTAAATTATATCTCTGAATATTTAAAAGATGATTATCAAATATCTAATATATTTTTAAAACTTCCAGATGGATGCAATATTATTTAACGAGGTAAAACATGAATTGGCAAGAAGCAAGAGCATATTCTATACAAAAGTTAGAACCGATAAGTAAAAAGCTTTCAGATTGTTACGAGTTATCCTCATTATGTTCTGGAGATTTTACCGATAATTATTCAGATAAAATAAACTCTTTAAGAAATAAACTTGAAAAGCAATTAGACTCTTTAAGAAAAGGTGAATTTAATATTGCTGTAGTAGGTCTTGAAAAAGCTGGTAAAAGTACATTATTGAATGCTTTTCTTAATGTCGATATTTTACCTAATGACCCCAAAAGATGTACATATACAACAACAGAAGTAAGGGCAGTAAGAAACAACTCAGAGCAAAGAGTTGAAATTGAATTTAAAAGTATAAAAGATTTTGAAGATGATAAAAATGGCTTAATAGAAATATGTGCCCAAAATTTTACTTCAGATGAGGATAAGAAAAAATATACAAATGATCTTGATGAAATAAAAAGCTATGAATCTAAAATAAAAAAATATATTAACGATTCATTCAACGAAAATTCAAAAGGTATAAAAATAATCCCTTTTGACAATATTAAAGATATTAAGGACACAATTAAACCTTTTATTGAAGGTGAAAAAATAAATTTTGAAGGTAAAGAATCAAAAGACACTTCAAAACCTCGTGCAGTAAAAAAAATCACTATCTTTACAATTGAATTATTAGGTGAGAATGAATTAGTAATGCATGATGTTCCAGGTTGGGATTCACCTGTTGTTTTACACAAAAACTTAGCTAAAGAAAAACTATCACAAGCTGATTCAATTCTTTTTGTTACAAATATTTCTGATCGTGTTAGTCTAAAAGAAGGGGAATCAAGTATGATGGAAATAGCAAGTAATGAAGACCCTGACATAAAGGTTAAAGACAAGGTTTTTGTATTCCTTAATAAAGCTGATGGATTAGATGAAGCTCATGAATTAAACTCTAGATATAATGATGCAATTCAAGAATGGTCTAATACTAATAAATTCTGTACTAGAGATAGAATTATTCTAGGTTCTGCACGTGCATACTTAACTAAAATTGGAGAAATAAATAGTAGAGCAAACGATAAAATTAATAGATTATCTGAAGAATTACAATTACTAAAAGAGCCAAATAAAATATCATTACTTGATGATGGTATTGAAATTCTGAGAGATAAACTAAAATTATATTTAAATAATGAGAGAACTCATATTTTATTAAAAAGATGTGAAAAAATATTATCTGAATCAGAAAAATTAATGAAAGAGTTTGTTTCTCAAGTCGAATCAAAATATCCTGAAAAAGATGTTCAAGATTTGGAAAATAATACTTATGAAGCAAATGAACTAATTATTAAAAAATGGTGGATTAATGAGTGGGAGCAAGTAAAAAAAGAATTTGCTAATTGGTATTATAAAGAAATAATTCCTCAGGAAAAACCAGATGATAAACTTGGAGAAAATTTAAAACTTAAAGAGTTACAAAATGAGTTCAATAAGAAACTAGATGAGCTTGGTAAGTCTTGGATTTTGACTGATGAGGGATTTAACAACCTTTATAAATTAAAAACAAATTTTGCGGCACAACCTCAAAAAGCACACATTGAAATAAGAGACGAAATAATTAAAAAAGCTTACATTGATTTTGAAGAGGTAAGCTATTCTATAGCTAAAGTAACAGAACAAATAATAGAAGAGATATTGGAATGGATTAATAATAGGTTATTTGGTATAAAAAAATGTCGTAATCTAGTTGAAGAGAAAACAACAAAGCAAGAAAAAATAATAGAATTTGGTTGTTATGCATTATTACATAGGTTTTCAAAACCAGCATTTGAAGTTTTCTTAAGAAATCCAAGAGGAACGGGAGATAGGAATAATTTAACATCATATTTTAAAAATGATATTCAGATACTGGAAAGTTTTTATAAAGGTAAAAGCTCAAACTCTAATCTTACCAAATATCTGGAAATTGGAGAATGGATTGCTTCAAATATACCAGAGCCAACTATATCAAATTCTGTTAAATTAGTGAGAAGTGCAAAAGATTTACTCAATAACAAATCTATGGGTGAAAATGTAACATCTGAAAACGAAGGTTATAAAGTCGCAGATAATTTGGAGAGTATAAAAAAAGAAATCAGGGAGGATATAAACAGTTTAATAGATTACTTAAAAAATTCAGTGTTCTATGCATCTGGTATAACAAATTTCTGTTATCAGGAATTTAACAAAATCAAAGAATCATTTTATTCATTAGAAGATAAAGAAAGATTATTTGAGATTTATTTAAAAAGAGAAATTTTAAATAATAATATACCCGAACATTCTAATCTTATACACAAATCCGAAAGTGAAATTCTACGAAAGAAAAAAATTATTGGTTTAATTAATAACTTGTAGAGGTTTAAACTATGACAAATTTAATACGATTTGATTGGGCAATAAAGAAAATACTAAGGGATAAATCTAACTTTGGGATTTTGGAAGGATTTCTTTCAGAATTGTTAAAAATAAAGGTTAAAATACTAAATATACTTGAAAGCGAAAGTAACAAAGAAACTTATGACGATAAATTCAATCGAGTTGATTTACTTGCAGAACTTGAAAGTAAAGAATTAGTAATTATCGAAGTTCAAAATACAGAAGAGTTAGACTATTTACATAGAATTTTATACAGAACTTCAAAAACCATTTCAGAAAACATGAAAAGAGGAGAAGCTTATTCAAAAGTAAAAAAAGTAATATCTGTTTCAATAGTATATTTTGAATTAGGTGATGGAAATGATTATGTTTATCATGGTACAACAAATTTTTTAGGAATCCATAATCAAGATAAATTAAAGTTATCTGAAAAACAGGAAAAACTTTTTAAAATATCCGAACCTCACGAAATATTTCCAGAATATTATTTATTAAAAGTTGAAAAATTTGATGATATTACAAAAGATGGATTAGATGAATGGATTTACTTTTTAAAAAATGAAGAAATAAAAGATAATTTTAAAGCAACAGGCTTACTTGAAGCAAAAGAAAAACTTGATGTAATGAAACTATCACCAGAAGAACAGGCTGAATATAATAAATATATTGATAATTTTCACTATAAAGCAAGTATGCTTGAAACAGAAAAGTTTTTACTTGAAGAAAAATTAAATGAGAGAGAAAAAGAAACAAAGAAAATTATGGCAAGAAATGCAAAGAAAAAAGGGTTAGATGTTTCTTTAATAATTGATTTAACTGGTCTTACAAAAGAAGAAATTGAAAATTTATAAAATGATTGCTTCTGCCTTCCGTGGCTTCAGCAATAAAAAACGGACAGGCACAGCAATAAAAATAGAAATGAATATTAAAAATCGCACTGGACATAACATGCAGTTATACGCAATAGCCCTTAAGGGTCTACAGCGTATAGCTGCCCTCCGTTATGTGAAACTTAAGAAAATGAAGAGCGTGGTAAGTAATAAAAAAATAAAGACTTGGCGTGAAGAAAGAAATTAAATAAGTTTAGACCTCTAACATCAAATAATTTTTAGAATTTTGAGATGTTAGGAGCTGTATTTTGAAAAATAAAAAAGTAATAGTTATACTTTGTTACTCTCTTTTTACAATTTTGTCATGCACTAAAGAAATTACAAATATTAAAAGTCCAAGTAGCCCAAGTATCTCGCCTAAAAAAAATGATATAAAAAATAATGAAGATGACAAATATCTTGAAGATATGAAAGAATTAATGATTGATGAAGTAGACACTAATATAGTAAAAAAGACAAATGTTGAATCAGTTGAAATAAGCCCATCTAATGTAAATCTAATAATTGGTCAAGAGATAAGTTTATCAGCATCTGTAAACTTATCTAATAAAACAAAAAATAATCTAGTAGATTGGAAAGTTGATAATCAAGACATAATTAAAATTGATAAAGATGGTAAAATTACTGGATTAAAAGAAGGTGAAACTGTTATATATGCAACTTCACAAATTGATAGCTCTAAATCTACAAGAATACCTGTTATTGTAAATAAAATACCAGTTATTGTTAGTTCTATTGAGTTAAATCCAGTTTCATTAAGTTTAAAAGTTGGAGATACTTCATATTTTAAACCAATAATAAAAATGAGTGATGGGACACTTAATTATAATGCTAAAGCAAAATCATTAAACACAGATATTATAGATGTTAGTTCAGATTTCAAGATAACAGCTAAATCAAAAGGTGAAGCAAAAATAGAAGTTGAATCAGTTTCTGAACCCAAAATAAAATCAAATGTTACAGTTTTAGTTGTAGAAAAAGACGAAGTTATACCACCCCCAAAAATTGTTGTTTCAGAAATAACAATTTCAGAGCAAAATCTAGGATTAACAGTAGGTAATGAGAAATATCTCATTGCAACAGTAACTTATTCAAATAATTTAAAAGATAATTTAGTTAATTGGAGTTCTTCAAATTCAAGGATAGTTTCAATAACTCAAGATGGTAATTTAGTTGCTCTGAGTGAAGGTCAAGCAATAATTACAGCAAGTTCAAAAAGTGAGGTGAGCAAAACTGTAAGTATTCCAGTCATTGTGAAAAAAATTCCTGTAATAGTAAGTTCAGTAATAATAAAACCATCTTCAATAAGCTTAAATGTAGGTGCTAGTCAAACTTTATCAGGTTTAGTTATAAAGAGTGATGGAACATCAAACGAAAATGTTTTATGGAAAAGTTTGAATACTTCAATAGCAGATATTAATTCAAGTGGTTTATTAACAGCTAAAAATAAAGGTGTAACAACAATAGAAGCAATATCAACAGAAGATAATACTAAAAAAACAAGTGTGAACATAGAAGTTAAAACTATTGTAAATACAGTTTCAACACCATCACCTACAGCAACCGCTATTTATACTTCAACACCAATATCAACTCCTACAAATACTCCTAGTCCAACTACATTTTCAGCAACACCTACACCAACGTCAAAACCAATCCCGACATCTACTCCTACATTGATTCCAAGTACTATACCTACTTCCCAACCAAAACCAACAAATACTCCTAGTCTAAATCCAACACCTACATCAACAGTAACTCCTATGCCAAATCCTATATCTAACCCAACACCTACACCAAATTCTACATCATCAAGTAATTTAAACGGAAAGTTTACTCTGGACTATATGCAAGATATTTATATAATTAATGCCGATGGAACAAATAAAAAACAATTAACACATCATGAGGCTTCTTATTCTTCTCCTGAAATAAATTTTGATGGTACTAAAATAATTTTTATTTCAAATAGATCTCAAGAATATCAATATGGACTTCATTTAATGAGTTCAGATGGTATATATATAAAGAGATTAATTGCTTGTAATGAATGTTATTCATATAAATTCTCATTAGATTCAAGTAAAATTATTTATACACAAGCAATAAATAATATAAATTACA
Organism: Candidatus Sericytochromatia bacterium; assembly: GCA_046328075.1. GTDB lineage: Bacteria > Cyanobacteriota > Sericytochromatia > UBA7694 > JACMQJ01 > JAXLXG01. The sequence continues at coordinate 44,478 of JAXLXG010000014.1, read as the reverse complement.
TTAAAACAATGAATAGTGATGGTTCTAATGAAAAAAATTTAAATGTTATTGGTTATAACCCTTCTTGGTCACCTGATACATCTAAAATTGTTTATTCATCAAATAAAGATGGTAATTTTGAAATATATATAATGAATTCAGATGGAACTAATCAAAAAAGATTGACTAATAATAATTCTCTTGATTTTTATCCTTCTTGGTCACCTGATGGTAATAAAATCTTATTTTCATCAGACATAAATAACCCTGAAGTATTAAAATTGTATACTATGAATATAGATGGTTCAAATCTAACAAGAATAATATCTGAAAATAACTCAATTTCTAAACCAGCAATTTGGTCTCCTGATGGTAAAAAAATAGCATATATATATTTGCATAGTATTAAAATAGTTGATTCAAATGGTCTTAATAAAATTAATACTAATATATCAGCTGGAGATACAAACAGAGCAACAATTAGTTGGTCAAATAATTAGATAATAAGTAGATTAATATGGGAAATAAGGTATTAAACATATATTATGAAATTAGATTAACAAATAATAGTTTTAACAATTACTCACCAAGATATTATAAATAACAATTAGGAGTTAGAATGAAAAATAATTATAAAGACAATAATATTGAAAAATTTTATGATAATTATGATGATTTATTTAAAGAGTTAGAGAAATTAAAAAATGAAGGTTTTGTATTTAGAGGTCAAGGAAATTATGTTCATGGCATCACATCAACTTTAGAAAGAGTAAATACAAATAATCAACAAACATACAACGAACTAGAGCAAAATATTTTAACTTTATTTAAAAGATCTGCTGGAAATTATTTTGAAAATCATTATATTGATATGAATAAAGGTTTAAATTTGGAGTTAATGTCCTTTATGAGGCATTATGAAGTTGATTCAAGATTAGTTGATTTTTCTTTCTCACCTTATGTATCTTTATTTTTTTCATGTATCAATTCTCTTGAAAGTGATGGCTCTATTTTTGCTATAAATGTTAGAGAAATTAATAAAATAGCTGATTCTATCTTGGGTTCTGTTTTTGGAGAAGTTGTGGGTACAGAAGAATGGTTTAATAAAATAATACAAATGAAATCAAATTCAGAACCACCCATATTAATTGCTGTTAGACCAAATATATCAAATAAAAGAATTCATGCTCAACAAGGGTTATTTATTTGTGTAAGTAATCCTAATTTTAAATTTGAAGACTTAATTTTTAATAAAGAAATATATAAATGCTTTGTACAAAATGATTACATACTAAGATTCAAGATAAATAAAAATTTAAAGGAAAATTTACTAAAGAAATTAATTGTAATGAATGTTACTTATGATAATCTATATCCTGATTTTGTTGGTTTTGTTAAACACTTATCAACTCAAGCAATATTATTTAATCCAAAAACGTCTCCTGAAGTTTTATAATTTAAAGTAATGAAATAAATTAAAAGACACGCCAAGAGGAAAAAGAATAAAAATGAAGAGCCACGCAAGAAAAAAAGCATCACATAACATGCTATATATGACAGACATGGCAAGTACATTATGGTGTAAACACACATTTGCTAATCCATCATATACAGCTATTCGTTATGTGACAGTAGTATATAAAAATAAATTAGTATTTTAAAATTATTATGAAACAAATTAGTGTAATTGATACGACATATGCCGATAGATGGGCAAGATGGTCATATGAGCAAATTATTTATAATCAACCCCAAATAAAATTAAAGGGTCTTTATAAATTTGGATTTTACGCAAAGACACAAGATTCAAATGAATTTAAAATGTACTTTAATTACTTTGTTTTATGCGAAGAGCCTATAAATACTTTAAAAACTCAGGATGGTGAAGAGTTTACGAAATGGTTTAAAGATGTAAAAGCATTAACATCTCCAATAAGCTTAGAGAATACTGTTCCCGAGGGTTCTGTTCTTATGGATGAACGAAAGATTAATCATTTAGTAAAAGGAAGTGGCAATCCAAGAACTGTTAAACAGTTTTTTAACGAATTAAATCTTGTTTTACCAAGAAAAATACCAGAATTTATTGTTAAAGAAGGAAAAAACCATGTTGAATTAGATATAATCTTTAAGAAAAAACCTCGGAAATATCAGTTAAAAAAAATCATAAGTATCCTTGAATCCTTTGAATATCCTGTTATTTATAATCTTTTTGTAGATAGTAGTTTAAATATTGAAGAATTTAATGAGTCAGTAAGACAAAAAGAAAAAGATTTCAAAGAAAAGTATCCTAGATTTTCCAATGACACTTTAGATTTGATTATTTCTAGAAATAATAGAGGAATATTATCTAAAAGTCTATATGAACTTGTTCAAGAGGATGAAGAATTTTGGGTTTCAAATAGAGAAAAGGTTTTTTCTGGAAAAATAAATAATGTTAATAAAATATTGCCAAATAAATGGAATGAAAAAAAATTAAGATGTTTTATTAATGCCTTATCTGATGCCCCTTCAACGTTACGTAATTATATTCCTATTTTTCAAGAAATATTAATTGCACTACCGTTTGCAAAATATGAAGAAAAGGTTTTAAAAAAACTAGATGTAACATTTGAGCAATTAATAGAACTCAGTAAAATTGGTAAAGTTAAATTTTTATTGCCTCATTCTATTGATAAATATTTTTCACCAAAAATCGAAAATTTAGCAAACGAATGTCCTGAATCAATTATTTTGTCTCGTAGACTGGCAAGTGCTACTATTATTGATTCAAAAGAACGATTTCCACTAATTTATCCTCCTTTTGGCATAAAAGAGAGAAGAGAATTTTTTTCGTCATTGATTAAATCTAGTTATGAAGTAAAAGATCAAAATTCGAGGAAGGTACTTGATGAGTTTTTCAAAGGAATCGGTCAATCTTGGCAAAACTCAGAAGAATTAATAAATTTAAGAGGAGCTGTTGTTACCCCAGCATTGGGACTAGGTGCAATAATATCGAGTTTAATAAAAACAACAACTAATATTGATATGTTTTTAGAATTTATTACTGCAAGTTCTGGGATTGATTGGGGTGCTCCTTTTAACGCTACTGTTGTACCAGTTTCTTCACCAAATAATAGTATAGAAGAATTAACCGAAATGATTGCATATACTTACTCAGGTATTCGTAATGAAAGTATGCAAGTATTTTTAAATGGACATAATAAAATTTTAGAAGGAATATTAACTATTAATAGTGATGTTGATATTATTGAGTTATCTAAAGAATTTAAAAGCTCCGATATTTCGAGATTACAAAAGATAATTCTTAACCTTTCACAAAATAAAAATGAAAATGATAACTTACAAGATGCAATTGATAAATTTAATAATGAAGTAAAGCGATACGAAAAAAATGCCAAAAGATTAGCTCAATATGATATAAAAGGTAATATAAGGGGTGTTGGTACTTTAGGAAGTTTTGTTGGGGGAAGTGGAGGTGGTTTAGCAAGCCTATTATTAAGCAATCCATACTTTGCGTTATTAGGTATTGCTTCAATACCATTGCTAACTTGGTTATTTAATTATATAAGTATTGAACGATCAAGGAATAACTCTCTTGCTATTTTTCTTGATTATATTGATGCAAACTTAAACAAGAAAGTAAATCCTGATGCTGTTTTAGTATCAAGATTAAAGAAAAGATTAGAATTTATTTAATTAAAACCGTCACATAACATGTCGTTAACTGCCATGCCGAAGGAAGAAATTCGGCACAGCAGTTAGCGACCGGGCGTTAGACGATAGATAAGTATGTTTAAAATGAGGTGAGTTATATTGGCAAAATCAAATCTTGTAAATTTGGATGCTCTGATAAAAAGAGAAGATTTCGGAGTATACTCTAATGAAGATAATTTTGAGAATTTTAACACAATTTCATTGAGAGATTTTACAAAAGGAGCCTTAGTTGGTCCAAATATAAGAAAGCCTGATTTTCAAAGAGAAACAAATCATTGGACGCCTATACAAGTTCTTTCATTACTAGAAAGTTTTGTTAGTGGAGATTTAGTTCCTTCAGTAATACTTTGGAAATCACCAACTTTTTTGTTTGTTATAGATGGTGGTCATAGATTAAGTGTATTAAGAGCGTGGGTAGAAGATGACTATGGTGATGGAGCTTTATCTTATGAATATTTTGGTAGAGATATATCTCCAGAACAAAAAAACATTGCGAACAAAACAAGAAAAATGATAAATGATTCAATAGGTAGTTATAAACAACTTGAGCTAAAAAATGAAAAACCTGATTTACCACTTGAAGAAAGAAGAAAAATAAGTAAAATTATATCAAGAGGTCTTCAGGTTCAATGGGTAAATGGCGATGCAGGGAAAGCAGAGCAGTCTTTTTTTTAAATAAATACACAAGGAACTCCATTAGATGAAGTAGAGGAATTGTTATTGATTAATAGAAAAAAACCAATTCCAATTTCTGCAAGAGCTATAATTAGAGCAGGTACAGGACATAAATATTGGTCTTGTTTTGAAGAAGACAAAGCTCAAAAACTAGAAGGATTAGCAAAAGAGTTTCATAAAACATTGTTTGAACCAGAAATTAAAATTCCAATTAAAACTCTTGATTTGCCATTAGGTGGCTCTAAAGGAGTGAGAACGGCATTAGAAATACTTATCGATTTTATGCTTATTTGTAATAAAAATCAAGCAGGTAAGCCAAACCAAGTTTCTGATTATGAGGACGACTTAGATGGAGAAAAAACTCTTTCTGTATTAAAAAGGTCTTTAAAATTACTCAAATGGCAGATGAAATATTATTAAAATGTTTTAAACGAGATTTAATATTATAAGCAAGAATTCTAATATTTAGAGAAGTAGTAAATCCCATAATACTTTTTAAAGTAATGTTTTCGATGTAAAAGTCTTTTAAAAGAGAGAAACATGATTCTATAGCTTTTCTTTTATACTTTTTATACCCAAGATTATCAATAATAATTTCCATATTTTTTCTTGGTATAGCTTCAACAATAATATTTAATTTATAAAGTTCTGTTTTATCTTGAATATTAAGAATAAAACCTTTATCTCCAAATATTTTAATATTCCTTAAATTGTTTCTTTTAACTAATTCCATTAAGCATTCTTAGCACTTACCAATGAATAACAAACTATATTATTCTTATTCCAAAGAACTACTAACTTAAATCCAAAATATTTTTTCTTTCTTGCTGCACAATAACCATAAGCAGGTTTTATTCTATGTTGCTTAAATAGTTTTACCATTATACTTCTGTTTGCTCTAGCTATTTCTAATAGAGGAACTGGTTTTGTATCAATAATGAAAAAGTCATCTCTTGATTGAAATGATATTAATTCTATTAACTTAAAAGCTAAATAAGTTAATTTCTTTGTCCTTTTTAAATAAGCACTATATTCTGGAAGATTAGGAAATTCAACAATAAATTTCTCTTTGATTAATCTATGAAAGTGTTTACTTGATTTTATTGTCCATAAAACTTGTAATATCATTAATACTAAAATATTAGCATCACTAAATTTTGCATTATAGTGAGTTAAATGACCTAAATTATTTAAATGTTTATTTATTTCTTGTGAAATATTGTTTATCTCTTCACTTATTGATAACATATTTATTGAACTCCTTTTTAAATTAATTTTTGGTTATTTTATTTTAATTCGGAGTTCATACATTTTCAAACTTTTTTACTTAATATTTTTTTATCTGCCATTTGAGTAATACTTTATTATTCGCAGATTGAATATTTTCCAAAGATAAATACCAATCAGAAATTGTTTCAAGTTGACTTTCATTAATATTTTTAGATATTTTAGACATTCTACTATTACCTATATTACAACCATACCCTATTACAGACGCAATAAAAGCTGAAGCATGAGGACCTTCTTTTACATATTTTGGTTGAGAATGTTCAAATGAATCTGTAAACATTACATTATTATTAACTACTGAAAGAACCTCAAGTAAAGAAGTATTTTTATGTTCTTCAAATAAAGACGATACAGAGTTAATTTCTTCTTTTTCAACCCTTGGAGTTTCAAGTATATAGTCTCCTAATGTATATTAGTGTTATATGGAGTATCCCCAAAACTTAGGACAGAAAAATTAGTTAAATTGAATTTGTGAAACAAATTTAATTTAACTAATAAAAAAACTAAATAATAATTATGAGGATACAAAATGAGAGCAAAGTACACAAAAGAATTTAGAGATATGGCAGTAGAATTATCGTATAATACAGATAAACCTATAAGTAATCTCTGTAAAGAACTAAATATAGGAGAATCAGCATTATATAAATGGAGAAGTAAAATGAACCCTGAAAAAAAAGAAATAAGTCAAGATTCAAAAGAAATGAAAGAATTAAAGAAAAGATTAGAGAAATTAGAGGTGGAGAATCAAATACTAAAAAAGGCTCTTGCCATCTGCAACAAAATTTGAAATATCAGTTGATATTTGATAATAAAGAAGAATTTAAGGTGTTGCAGATGTGCGAAGTATTAGATATTACAAGAAGCAATTACTATGCTTGGTTAAATAAAGATAATAATAAAGATTATGAAGTCAAGGAACTAATAAAAAAAATATTTTATGAAAGTCGTGAAACTTATGGAATAAAAAGGATTCATATAGAATTATTATTAAAAGGTATAAATATTGGTCATAACAAAGTAGCAAAACTAAAGAAAGAGCTTGGTTTATATACTAAAATGAGACGTAAATATAAGGTTACAACAGATTCTAATCATAATAATAAAATATTTGATAATCTTTTAAATAGAGATTTTAGTTCAAATACCTTAAATCAAAAAATTGTATCAGATATTACTTATGTAAATACTCTTGAAGGTTGGCTCTATTTGGCAACATTAATAGATTTATCAACAAGAAAGGTCATAAGTTACACAATCTCAGATACAATAGGAGCAGATATGATAACAAATATAATAAAATCAGCTTTACATAAAAATGAGATACCAGAAGATGCAATATTTCACTCAGATAGAGGAGTTCAATATACATCAAAAGTAGTAATGGATTTATTAAAAGATTTAGGAATAAAACAAAGTATGAGCAGAAAAGGTAATTGTTGGGATAATGCTGTTGCTGAGAGCTTTTTCAAAACATTGAAGTATGATGGAGATATTAAAAAGGTGTTTAAGACTAAAAAAGAGGCTAGATTAGCTATATTTGAGTTTATTGAGGTATTCTACAACAATAAAAGGAGGCATTCTTCTTTAAATTATTTAACACCAAATGAAGCTGAAATGTATTTACAATATAGAAATAATAGTGTAGCATAAATGTATATCACATCAAATTAACTCTTTTGATAAAATATATGTCCCATATTTTAGGTATACTCCAGTTAAATTCAGGAGGATTATCACAAAGCTTGATTTCATTTTGTGAAAGTATAATTAAATTTGTACTCACTAAAAAGATCTCCGATTTTCAGAAATAATTAATTCTTAAAACTATCATTATAACTTGAAGTGAACATATTGATTATTGATAATTCTTGTTATCATAAATGGATTTTTACATAAATCACGTGATTACTTAATTACAGTCTTATATAATGCAAAATCAATAGAGAGATTAGTTAATTATATCAATAAAAAAATCTCTAAAACATTAAGTCATAATAATTAGTTAAGTTTTTACAACATTTTCTTATGGAACATTTTCCCTGTTTGAGGGTTTATGCCCAACTATGTGTATACATTATAAAAAAGGTAAAAATAAAAATGATTGATCCAATAATTTTAAACAAAGATATTTTAAATTATGTAGAAGGCTTATTTCCTTCTCTACCTCCTGTTCTAGAAAAAATAGATAATCAAGCAAGACAGAATAAGCAACCAATTGTATCTAAAGATGCAGGAATGTTTTTATATTTAATAACAAAACTCGTAAATCCTAAAAGAATTTTAGAAATTGGGTGTAACTTAGGATATTCAGCAACATGGATGGGTTTAGCTAAAAATAATAATGCAATTATAGATACAATAGAAATAGATCATAAAATTGCTGAAGTTGCAAATAACAATTTTTCTATGGTTGGTTTAGATGATAGTATTTATATCCACGTGGGTGCTGCTCTAGATGTTATTCCGACATTATTTGGAACCTATGACTTAGTATTTATTGACGCTGTGAAATCTGAATATAAAGATTATCTTGAATTAATATTACCAAAACTAAATAAAGGAGCATTAATCTTAGTTGACAATGTTTTATGGAGTGGAGCAGTTGCATATGATTCAGATGATAGAACAACTAGAGCTTTACAAGATTTTAATACATATTTTATGAATCATGCACAATTAGAATCAACTATTTTAACCATTGGAGATGGTTTAGGTTTTGGAATAAAAGTTTAAAAAAAGATAAGAAGTGAAAAGTAAAAAGATATTTATATTACTACTTGTTGTCTTCTTATCTTATCACTTTTTACTTCTTTTCTATTTAAAATTAATTAATTTCAAAGTTAGGCATTATAGCTAAAACCTTATTTTCTTTAACAAGTTTTAGCATTACTAGAGAGTGAAAAGCCATTCTTGGATCTGTGTTTGTATAGCTTAAGTCTTCAAGCCCATTTTTATAATTAAAAATTTGTGTTTTATCTTTTTTAATTTTTGCTAACTCCAAAGCTATTTGTATTGCTTTATCTAAACCACCAATTTCATCTACAAGATTCAAAGTTTTTGCTCTAGTACCTGAATAAACTCTACCTTGTCCAAGCTCATCTACTTTTGCAACTGTCATTTTTCTACCTGTAGCCACTCTTTCAAGAAAAGTTCTATATATATTTTTTGTTGACTCTCTTAATATTTTCAATTCTTCTTCATTAAAAGCTCTTGTTTCAGTAAATGCATCAGCGTGATCCCCTATTTTAAAGCTTTCAGTTGTAACACCTAATTTATCAAGTAGTTTTGCTATATTTATCTTTCCTGTAAATACTCCAATACTTCCTGTTACTGTATTTTCATTAGCCAAAACTTTATCTGCGTCAGTTGTAAGCCAATAACCACCAGATGCTGCTACATTCGCCATTGAAATAACAATAGGTTTCTTTTCATCTTTATATCTACTTATTTCTCTACCAATAATATCTGAAGCTAAAGCAGAACCTCCACCACTATCAACTCTTAAAACAACAGCTTTAATATCATCATCTTTTCTTGCTTTATCTAACATTCTTGCAATTGTATCAGCACCTATTGTTGTTTCACCTGATAAAAAATCCCTTGTACTTTCACCTTCTATAATTGTTCCACTTGCATTTATAATAGCTATTTTATTTTCATCTCTCCAATTATATTTTTTATAATCTACATAAGCTATTTTTACAACATTATATCTACCTTTTTTCTTTAAGAAATCAGCAACAATTTTTCCCATTTCATCATAATGTGCAATTTTATCAATAAGTTTTAAGTCTTTACTATCATTTGAATTAATAATAGTTTTTTTATCTACAATTTCTTTTAATTGTTGTTCTGTAATACCTCTACTTTTGGAAATATTTTTTGACATATTATTATAAAAGTCTTTTAGTAAATCATTTGTTTGTTCTTTTTCAGGGTCTGATGAGTTTGTTCTTGTGAGTGGCTCTGAAGCTGACTTATACTTTCCTATTTTTTCATATTGTGCTTCTACTCCAACTTTATCCATTAACCCCTTATAGAAATACTGAGTTCCACCTATTCCTTGTAATTGAATTTCTCCAATCGGATGCATAACAATATAATCTGCCACAGTTGCTAAATAATACTGTTTCATATCTAAAGAACTAATATAAGCAATAACTTTTTTACCTGAACTCTTAAAATCAATTAATTTATTTCTTATCTCTTCATTATCAGCTAATCCTGAACTAAAATTTTTCATATTAAGAATGATAGCTCCAATACTTCTATCATTTTTAGCTTTTTCGATATTTTCAAGATAATCAAAAACACTATTTCTACTTTCTACACTGAATAAACCAACATTTATATTTTTTACTGACTGAATTGCACCATTTAGAGTTATTTCTGCTGCATCAGACTCCTCTCCTTCAAATATTGTACGACTCTTATTCAAACTAAGTTTTGCATATACTGCATCTCTACTCTCAACATCAAAAACTCTTCCATATCCTAAAGAAATATAAGGGAAAGCTATACCTGCTTCAACACCAAAAGCTATATTTTTAAATGTTGCATCAGAAGCAACTCTACCTTTTAGATGAACACCATTTATAAATTCTGTTTCTAACCCTAATAAACCTTTTATTCTATTAGCTGGTGAGCCTTCGACCCATTCACCGTCGAGCGTCACAGTTAAACGATCCCATCCACCTGGTCTAATCCCTAAACCTAAGCCATAAGTCCTATTAATAATACTTGAACCTAAAATTGGATTATTAATATTACGAGCAAATAAACCAACTGATAAAAAGTTTGCTGGTCTTGCAAGGATACCAAAATCTATACTATTAGTACTTAGATTTGAATTATCTGTTGTTTGAATATTTGAATAAGTTACACCTAAACTTAAGCCATCAAAGATCGGGTAACCTGTTCCAAAAACAAATTTTCTCATAGGATTTAAAAACTTACCTCTAGGAGTAAACTGTTGATAACCCAAATTAAAGTTTGAATATGTTAAAAATAAATTTGTTTGTGGTAAGGAATTAAATATTGAATTTGAGAAAAATATTTCTCCTTCTTGTCTAAGACCAATTCCCCCAGGATTAATTACCATAGATGAAGAGTCATCAGAGGTGGAAACAGAGTTATATCCATTTACTTCTGTATTATTAAAATTTAATGCATTATCAATATAATCTGCATATACTGGATTTATATTCAATAAACTAATAGAAAAAGCTAAAGTTAAAGAGTGTTTTAATTTCATAATAAAATTTAATTTTAATAACCTTTCTGCTATATCGCAGGTCAAAACTTAATTAATATGATTAATATTATCACACTGATTACAAATTAATATTTTTTAATTGGTAAAAATATCATATCTCCATGTAAAATAGTTAAGGTGTCATATCCTATTTGAGGTTAATAAGCAATAAAATGCAAAAAGAAAAACAATTAGATGTTCTATCAATTTGTAATGTATTGAAAGACATAATAATTAAAGTTAGTGATGAAGAATTAAAAGATCTTGGACTTTCTAAAGGGATTATGGTTCTTATTTCGGAAGAAGAACAACAAAATATCCTTAAAAAGTTTCAAGATAAAGACAAAAAAGTTGAACTTGGTGGTTCAGGAACAAACGCAATGAGAACTATGGCAATTCTTGGACAAAAAGTTAGTCAGGCAGGAATGGTTGGTGACGATGTTTATGGTGATATTTGTTTCCAAAGAATAGATGAATTAGGTATAAAAAATAATATCAAAAAATCTAAAGTTGGAAATACAGGAACATCAATAATTCTAATAACTCCTGATGGTGAAAGGACTATGAACACTTGTTTAGGGATGAGTAGAAACTATACTGTTAATGAAATTCCAGAGCAAGATATTATTAATGCTAAATATCTTCACTTAACAGGTTATCAATGGGATACAGATAATCAAATAGAAGCAGTTAATCATGCGATTAATGTAGCTAAAAAAAATAATACAAAAATATCTTTTGACTTATCAGATCCATTCTGTGTGAATAGACATAGAGAGACTTTTATTAACTTGATAGAAGATCATATAGATATTGTTTTTGCTAATCTTAAAGAAGCTAATATGCTTACAGGTAAAGATTTAGATGAAAGTTTAGATATTTTATCTAATATGGCAGAAATTGTAGTAATAAAATGTGGTGCTGAAGGTTCTTGGATAAAAACAAAAGATAATAAATTTAAAATAAATGCAAACAAGATTAAGGTAGTTGATACAACTGCTGCTGGTGATATGTATGCGGGTGGTTTTATGTATGGAGTTACAAAAAATCTACCTCTTGAGGATTGTGGTAAAATAGCTAACTTTTGTGCTGAAACAGTAATTCAACAAGTAGGAGCAAGAATACCTGAAAATCTTAGTGAAATGTTAGATGAACACTTAAAAGATAAGCTAAGTTTAGCAATTTAATTTTACAAAAAGCAAATATCTAAAAAATTGGAGATGTAATATATTATGTCTCTTTTTTTATTTCAGAATAAGAAGTAAAAATTTATTTGCTTCAAGACTTTTACTTTATTATTTTTCTCAATCCAATTTTGTTTAATTTATGAATTAGCCAATAAGATCAGAGGTTATAAAGTCATTTACACTCTTTTTCTTAGATGACTTTTCTGCTGGTTTTGCTTTAAATTTTATAACAACTTTTGTTCCTTTTTCTGGTGTACTTTCAATTGAAATAGAACCATTATGTAATTGAACAAGTTTTTTTGAAATAGTTAAACCTAAGCCCATTCCTTGTTGCTCATAAAACTTTCTTTCAAACTGAATATATGAACCTATATTTGATATTTGTTCAGAAGTCATACCACGACCACTATCAGAGACTTCTATTGTGTATAAATCTTTTGACATGATAGATTTTACATTTACAATAGATCCTGCTTTTGAAAACTTAAATGCATTATCTGTTAATTCTTCTATTATTTTCTTTAAATTTTCTGTTGATATTTGAACATTTGCATCCATAACTTCAACTGCTAAATCTTTTTCACGTTTAAAATGTTTAGCTTTAAACATTGCTAATTCTTTAATAATACTTGCAGGATTTGTAATGCTTAAACTCCTTGTTGAATCAATTTTTTCTGGACTATTTAATAATACTTCAACTTGAGAATATACTAGAAAATTTTGTATTAATCTTTCTAATCTCTTACCTGCTGAATTAATACCTTCTGATATTTTTACAATATTTTGATCATTTGCGGTATCAATTAATAATTCTGAATATCCTAAAATAGCAGTTAAAGGTGTTATAAACTCATGAGGCATAGCATAAACAATATTTTCACATAATGCATCAATCTTATTTTGAGATTGTTTTTCCATATTTTCATGCTTATTTAGTCTAGTTCTTATTGCTGAAAGTAACTCTTCAGGTGTAAATGGTTTTGTTAAATAATCATCTGCTCCTAATTCCATTCCACCTCTTAAATCTTCTTTTGCTGCTTTAGCTGTTAAAAATATAAAAGGAGTATTTTCTGTTGCTGGTTCTTCTCTAAGTAACTTTAATAAACCAAAACCATCAAGCTCAGGCATTAAAACATCACATACAATCAAATCTGGTAAAAACTTTTGAGCATACTCTAAACCCATCATTCCATTTTCAGCTTCTATTACTTCAAAGTCTTCAAACTCAAGAATGGTTACTAGTTCTTCTCTTACAGATTTTGTATCTTCTACCACCATTATTTTCTTCATATATAATATCCTTTTTTATTAAACTTACTTTCAGACTACTTAAAAACAATTTTACAATAGTTTACTAAAAATATAAAGTTATATTACATGATTTTTAATTGATTTTTTATATTAGTAAAAAAGGTTTAAGTATTGGTAACACTAATATTTTAATCATACCTAATATAGTGTAAAAAAGTTTATTAAGTTTTGATAACAATTAATTAGCATATGATTTAATATACAAAATTTAAATTAACACACATCAATAAAAAAAAATGATAAAGTTAATACAAAATTTTAATACTAAAAGAATGAAATAAATATATGGCAAAACTATTTGGAACAGATGGAGTAAGAGGAATTGCAAATACAGTTCTTACACCAGAACTTGCATTTAAACTAGGTAGGATTGGTGGATATATACTAACAAAAGACCATAAAAGTAAAAGTGAGAATAATTTTATTATAGTTGGAAGAGACACAAGACAATCAGGTGATATGTTGAATGCATCTCTAAATGCTGGTATATGTTCTATTGGTGTTGATGTATGGGATTTAGGTATAGCACCTACACCTGTTGTAGCTTGGCTTGTTAGAGAGTGTAAAGCATTAGCTGGTGTTGTTATTTCAGCTTCACATAATCCTGCTAAAGACAATGGAATAAAATTTTTTAATAATCAGGGTAATAAACTTGATGATGAAATAGAAAATAAGATAGAAGAAATAATAGAATTAAATGATGATAGTTTAACTAGACCAACTGGCGGAGATTTAGGGATAATTCATCAAAAATCTGAATTAATTACTTCATATTTAAATTATATAGAAACAGTATTTAAAGATGATTTTTCAAAGTTAAAGATTGGAGTAGATACTGCAAACGGAGCAAATTCTTATTTAGCTCCAATGGTATATAATAGTTTAGATATTGACTATAGTATTATTAATAATAATCCTGATGGTAAAAATATTAATTTTAATTGTGGATCTACTCATTTGGATTCTCTTAAAAAGTTTGTTATTGAAAATAAGCTAGATTTAGGAATTGCATTTGATGGTGATGCAGATCGTGTTCTTGCTATTGATGAAACTGGAAGAGTTGTTGATGGTGATGAAATTATGATGATTTGTTCAAAATACCTAAATCAATTTAAGGATAATCATACAATTGTTGCAACTGTTATGAGTAATTTAGGTTTTGAAATTGCAATGAAAAAAGAAGGTAAAAACTTTATCAGAGCAAAAGTTGGGGATAGATATGTTTCAGAACAGTTGTATGCTTCAGGTTCAAAATTAGGTGGTGAGCAGTCAGGACATATAATTATGTTAGATTATAATACTACAGGAGATGGATTATTAACATCAATAATGTTAATGGAATCAATTATAAATAGTGGTAAATCCTTAAAAGAGCTTAAAGACGAGATTGTCCTTTATCCTCAAGTATTAATAAATGTTCAAGTAAAAACAAAAGAACATCTTAATGATAACTATGTAATAAATTCTGCAATAAAAAAAGCTGAGCAAAGTTTAGGTGAAAACGGAAGAATATTAGTTAGACCTTCAGGAACAGAGCCATTAGTTCGTGTAATGGTTGAAGGTAGTGATATGAAAACTATAACTGAGTATGCAAATGAAATAGCAGAAGCAATAAAAAAAGAACTATATTTTTCTATTTAAAAAGGTTGATAAGCAGCTTTGTCAGAGTTAACAAAAAATTTTAAAGAAAATTTTAAGACTTTTATTGATAATTGTTTTAGTGATGGTAAATTTGACATCTTATTTTTTATAGGCATTAGTCTATTATTACTATGGATGCCTATAAGTTATGGTGGACGTTATCTAAATACACAGACTGCAGGTCAGATAATAACAGGGTCTTT
This sequence comes from Candidatus Sericytochromatia bacterium, assembly GCA_046328075.1. GTDB lineage: Bacteria > Cyanobacteriota > Sericytochromatia > UBA7694 > JACMQJ01 > JAXLXG01. The sequence continues at coordinate 29,221 of JAXLXG010000014.1, read as the reverse complement.
AATACTAGTCCTTTTAAGACAAAAAAACAAAAATATCTTTAAATATCCACTATGGGCAATATCAATGTTTTGGTTAGGTATTCTTTCTCTTTCAACTTTTCTATCAGTAGCAAAACTTGCAAGTATAGAAGAACTAATGAGAAATTTAATGTATATCTCATTATCCATTATAATTTTTAGTTGGGTTGATATTAAAGATAAAACAAAACTTTTGTCTTACAGTATTTTAAGCTCAGGTTTTATTGTAAGTTTATTTGCAATTATTTCATTTTTTATAAATTATTATAATACTCTTACTTTTGAACTAGCATCTTCTCCATTTGGAAGAACAAATGATTTAGGGGCTTATATGCTCTTAATATTTTCATTAGCATTATCAAACTTTTTATATGAAAATGATGAATATCTTGAAAAAGCTTTTTATGCTTTAGTATCAATCTTTAGTTCTTTTACTATTGTATTAACATTTTCAAGAGGTATCTGGCTTAGTGCTGTTATTTCTTTGGCTCTAATATTAATACTTGGTAGAAAGATATTAAAAAGGAATCTAATTTATTTAGGTATTGTAGGTATAATAGGTCTTATTCCTATTATTATCAATTGGGAAGCTATTGTAACAAGATTCTTGTCTATTCAAAATATATTTAATAATGCAGAGAACTCCATAGAATGGAGAAAAAGTTTAATTGAATCTACTTTTAATATATTTTTGGATAACCCTGTTATAGGTACAGGTCTTAACTCTTTTCCTTTTGTTTTTAGTTATTATCAACAAAAAGCAGGATACTATTCAATTAATCCTCATAACTATTATTTACAACTTCTTGCAGAAACTGGTGTAATGGGCTTTTTCTCATTTATGATACTTGTTTTATCTATACTTTATATGAGTTTTAAAGCATTTAAAAACTCTGAAAATATTTTTAGAGGAATCGCTTTGGGTTTACTAGTTGGAATTCTATCCTCATTAATACATATATCTGTTGATATAGATTGGAGTGTATTATCTATACCAATGGTATTTTGGATTGAAGTTGGTTTATTAATTGCCATTTATCATTCAGTCAATTTTAAAGAAACAAGGTTTACTGAAATAAATAATAGATTTGATTACATAAAAAAATATGTAATAATTTTTTCTTCAATTACTTTAATAATAGTACCTACAATGAATTACTTGTCATTAAGTAAATTCACTGAAGCATTAGAAGCAATGAATAATGGTGATTTTGAAAATGCAAAAAAATATAATGAAAAAGCAATGCTTTTTGCCCCTTATTCATCATCAAAACATAATAACAATTATGCACTTTTATTAACTAAAGAAAAAAATTACTCAGAAGCTCTAAAGTATAATGAAAAAGCAATTAGTTTAGATAGATATAACTATAATTTTTATAAATTAAATTCTGATTTAATTCTAAAAACTAACCCTAATAATAAAGAGGAGGCTTTAGAATCATTAAAAAATGCTGTTTTATATAACCCTTATGCTCACCCAAAATTATATAAACAAGTTGGTGATTTTTATATAAATAAATTAAATAATCTAGATGAAGGAATAAAGTGGTATATACAAGGAATAGAAAGATTTCCACTAGAGCAAGTAAATCATTATGAGAGATACACACCAGATGATAGATTTCAACTTTATAGATTATATAAAGATTTAGCAATTGTTTTAGATAAAACACAAATAGGAAAAGGTAAGGATTATAAAAAAGTTTCAGAGCTTATACTTGCAAGTCAACCTAAATTGCCAGATGTTAATGAAGAGAACTCAACACCTACAAATGTGATAAAAAGTTATTGGAAAAATGTGTATAAAAAAGATATTTCACACTTAGTTGAAAAAGATTCTAAAATTTTTCCTCCTCCTCAAGGATTTGATTATAAATTTGTTGATTTTGTAAATATTGAAAATACTATTTTTAAGGTAAAAATTGAATATAAAATACAGTTGATAAATGATAAACAAACAATAGATCTAATAATAATAGATGAACTTATTCAAGATAATAATGGTTGGGTAATTTCTGATAGATATAAAAAGGAAAATGAAGATATATGAAAAATAAACTAAAATCAAGCTTATTATCAATATTATTAATTACTTCTTGCTTTAGTGTAGAAGCAAAACAAAGTGTTAATACTAATCCTTGGGGTTACTCAGGCTTAATAAATATGCCAACAGCAGATACATTAAGCTTTGGTGAGTATAATGTAACAGCAAATTATTTATTTAGAGGCACAGGTGTTTTATTAAATGCTCATTTAGGTGTTTTTGATAGACTCGAATTGGGTTTAGTTGGAGGTATTCCTTCTGCTGGTTTTAGTGGTCTTGCTGGAAACTTAAAATATCAATTAATTAAACCAACAATAAATATGCCGACTTCTCTTGCTGTAGGTTTAAGTTTATTAGGTTTAGCTAAAGATACAAGGCTAACAACTGGAAATTCTTTATATATGGTATTAAGTCAAGATTTTAATTGGACAATGACTGATAAAAGTATTTACAATCTTTTTAGTGGTCATGTAGGTTTTAGTGGTAATCTAGAAAATTCTAGAATAATGTTTGGTCTTGATGTACCTGTAACAGAATATGTAAATCTTAATGGAGAATATCTTGGTAAAACATCTTCTTTTGATGAAATGATAAATTTTGGTATTAAAGCCAAACCATTACCATATTTAGGAATAAGCTTTTTAACATTAGGTACATCTATAAGTAAAGGTTTTGCAAATACTGAGTATGTTTTAAATGTATCATATAATGGCGAAATACCGTTTTTTAAACAAGCATCTGATAAAAAAGAAGATAAAATAGCAGTACAGCCAACACCAAACCCAACAAAAACTCCAGTGATACAAGTGACACCAGAGCCAGAAGAAACACCTGTTCCAATTCCAACAATATTACCAACACCCAAAAATCTTCCAAAACCTAGCTTTAATCCTGAACCCAAAACAACTCCTGAACCTAAAAGTACACCAGAAGTGATTCCAACACCAAAATCAACACCTATACCTGATGAAATAGAAGCAACCCCAGTTCCTAAACCTAGTGTTACACCTAATCCAAAACCAACTCCTGAAATTGAAATAAAGTCTAAATTGGGAACATTAAAAGGTGAAATAAAAGGAAGTATAGGAGGAATTAAACCTCTAGAAGTTGATATTAAACTTAAGGGAACAAAAACAAGTTTTGAAAGACAAGATAAATCTGATTCTAATGGAAATTATTCATTTTTAGATATTCCAAAAGGTGAATATATTGTAAGCTTTGAAAAAAATGGTTTTAGTTCTGTAACAAGACAAATATTTATAAATAATGGTGATACAACAGAAGTTAATATAGAAATGAGTGCTTCAAATGGAGTTGTATCAGGTCGCCTGTTAGATAAAAATGGTAATCCTTTAGAAAATATTAGTATCGCTCTAGACAAAGGAAAAAAAACTTTAACTGAAAAAAATGGTAAATTTATATTTTCTGATATTCCAGCAGGTTATCATCTTTTATCTATCTATTCTGATAGTAAAGAAGTAAAATCATTTGATTTAGATGTAATTGCTGGAACAGAGTTAACAAAAGAGTTAATTGTTGATGTAAGTGTAAAGAAGTCTAAGAAACCAAAATTTATTGCTAAAAAAGAACCTGTTAAAGTTCAAGAGCCTGTAAAAGAACCAATAAAAAAAGTTGAAGAACCATTAAAAAACAATACTGAGCCTGTAAAAGAACCTATTAAAAACAATACTGAACCACTAAAAGAGCCTATAAAGAAAGAAGTAATACAAAAAGATGAAACTCCTGTAAAAAAAGGTACTGCTGGAATAGCAGGTAAAATCACAGATAAAAATGGTGCTTTAAGAGGTGCTAGAATAATGTTTGAAGGTGATAAGCTTACTGTTATGACAATATCAGGTGAAGATGGTACTTATAATGTTAAAAATATTGCCATTGGCACTTATAAAATGACTATTTCAAAATCTGGTTATATAAGCAGAGTTTTTTCAGTGAAAATTAAAGAAGCAAAACAAGCTACACATGATGTGAAATTGGTTGCAGAATAGAGACTTCGTTTAAGATATAGCTTACATAGATAGGTTATATCTTAAATAATTTTTACAAAAGTGCTTTTATCTCAACAAATTTATTTTGCTTATGATAAAATATAATTTATCAGGAAAAAATCATTTTTATTACTACTTGAAAGGGAAAGCAATTAATGACAAATGCTGCAAGTGGCGTAAGACTTGGTGGTGGTGGATACAGTTATGGTGATTATGCTCTCCCAAATTCTAAAAAACCAGCTCCTCTTGATGAAGAAGAAGGTTCATCACGTTCTAAACAAGAGGTATCCTCTAAACGCAACTTAAAAGAGAAAGAAATTGAAGTTTTCCTATTCACCATAAAAGATCCTGTTAAAACTGTTATATCAAAACTTATGGATTTAATATCTACTTATGGCCCTGAAGTAATCGCTCCTATTGATATTAAATTAGCAGAAACTGGACCTTTAGGTTATACATCTTTATTTGCATTTCAACCAACTCTAGGAATTGGTAAACAAGAGAACCTAATTAAGCCAGTAGTTAAGTAGATTTAGTCACGTAGATTTTTTATATACTTAAAAGTAATTGGTTTGCAAAAAATATTTATCTGTAGCTTTGTTACTGAAATACTCTTGTCTTTTTACTCATTCCCTCTAAGGGCAGCCGCAAGGGTTGCACTACAACTTCTCTTGTCTTTTCACTTTTCACTCATCACTTTTTACTTATTATCTAGTATAATTACTAGAACTTATCCTTATCATTAAATTAATTTATGAATCATAAAAAGATATAGCTTTTCTTACTTTTTCCTCTAATTCTTTATTACTATTTAAACCAGTTATTTTCCAAGTTTCATAAAAAATTTCTATTAAATTTATTGTTGAATTTTTTAAATCTTCTATTGATTTATTATTATCAAAATTTTTAATAAATTCAAATAAGTCTTTAGGTTTATTTTCTAATAAAACTATATCATCAAGCATAAATACTTTTTGATTAAGCCAAAAAATTAAAGAACTAATTTCATTATTAACGATTGAATTTAATAAGAATTTAGCATCAATAAAATTGTTATTCTCTATGTATTTAATTAACTTTAAGACCTTTAACCAAAATAATTCATAAATTGCTAATAGCTCCTCTCTAGTTTGATTATATAAACTTTTTAGATTTGCTTCTAGAGAATAAGCGTTATATATAATTTTAGTATCATAATTTAAAGATTTTTTTAATTCATGAAAAGATTTTATATATAAATTTAAAAATTTTTCTTGTACATAAAATACTAGAATATTATTTTTAGAATCATATACAAATAAATCAGATTTTAAATTTTCATTTATTTTATACAAATTTGATTTATTACAAAAAGATTCAATTGCATTATCTTGAATATATATATTTAAATAAATATCTGAGTTTCTATCACTAGAATAAGAAATATCAACTTTAGTTTCAGTTATTGCCTCTATCCTTCTATCACTAACTAAAGTATTAATAATATTTCCTAAAAAACTTTCTTCTCTTACTACTTCTTCTTCTACTACCTTTTTTATATCCATTTCATTAAGAATAAAATCTAAAAAATCTTTATCATAAATATCAATAAACATTTCATTATTATTCAAAAGCTCTTTTTTACTATCATTCCATTTCTTTGTTAATTTTGCGTATATATTGCGTTCTTTATAGTGTTGCTTTAGTAATTGTAGAATTTCTTCTGGATTATTAGCTCCTTTCTCCATAGTATGCATACATTGCTTTTTTATAAAACTTCTATGTTCATCAATCCAAGTTATTCTATTATTTTCTTCTAAGGAAAATGGCCAAACTTTACAAACTCTAGGTTTAAATTCATGTATTGAACATCTATTATTTTCTAAGAAAACACATTCATTTTTATCTTTCTTTTTTTTTAAAATAATTTGTCTTTTTCCATAAGTTGAGATAAAACTTTCTGTATCACCTTTTTCTGATGGAGAAAAAGATATAAAAAAATTATGCTCTAAATCAGGTCTATTTTTTAAAATTCTTTCAATATCAAGATGAGTAAGATTTATATTAAAATGCTTACAGCAATTACCACAAGATTGACATACAAAATCTAACTCATTCTCTTTTTTAAAAAACATATTGAATCTTAATCTTTTTTAGGTCTAAGTTTACGTACTTGACTTCCTGTAGACCACATCTCTGAGTCTCTAATCTCGCTTAGCTCTTTTTCAAGCTTATCTCTATAATCATCTTTACTATTAGATTCTATAGCTATTTTAGCTTCATTTCCTGAAGATACACTTTCATATAATTCTTCAAAAACAGGACTAACAGCATCTCTAAATTTATGTCTCCAATCTAAAGCACCTCTTTGTGCAGTTGTTGAACAATTAGCATACATCCAATCCATACCATTTTCAGAAACTAGTAAAATTAAGCTTTCTGTTAACTCTTCAACAGTTTCATTAAAAGCTTCACTAGGAGTATGCCCTTTTTTTCTAAGTAAATTATATTGAGCCTCCATAATTCCTGTTAAAGCTCCCATTAGTGTTCCTCTTTCACCTGTAAGATCACTATAGACCTCTCTTTTAAAATCTGTTTCAAATAAATATCCTGAACCAACTCCGATTCCTAATGCTATTACTTTTTCTCTTGCTTTACCACTATAATCTTGATGAATAGCAAAACTTGAATTTAATCCTTTTCCTTGTAAAAATAATCTTCTTAAACTAGTTCCTGAACCTTTAGGGGCAACTAGAATAACATCAACATTACTAGGTGGTATAATCCCTGTTTGATCATTAAATGTAATTCCAAAACCATGAGAAAAATATAAGGTTTTACCTTCTGTAAGATATTCTTTAACAGTTGACCATGAGCTTATTTGACCAGCATCTGATAATAAGTATTGGATTATTGTTCCTCTTTTACAAGCTTCTTCAATGGAAAATAAATTTTCATTTTCTATCCATCCATCTTTTATGGCTTTATCCCAACTTTTTGAATTTTTTCTTTGTCCTACTATTACATTAAAACCATTATCTTTTAAATTTAAAGCTTGTCCAGGACCTTGAACTCCATAACCTATAACAGCTATTGTTTCATCTTTTAAAGTGTCAAGTGCTTTTGCTAGAGGAAATTCTTCTCTTGTAACGACTTCTTCTTCTACTCCACCAAAATTTATTTTTGCCATTTAAGATTCTTCTCACTATTTTAAAAATGTTAATAACACTAAATTATATCAGTAAGAAGTAAAAATTAAAAAACGATTATGTTAAAAGTCAATATCTAGAGAGAAAAAATTTTAAGAGTATTTTTTTTATTCTTGCATAATAAATGTTTTACATTTTTAGTGACACTTTTAACGATTTTGAAGAAATTCTTTTCCGAATCGGTGATTGTTTCAATTTCCTTTTAATAGGAACTAAGCTTTTAACTTGAAGGAGAAAAAAGAGTTTCCTTTTCTCCTGCACCTGAGTTTCAATTTCCTTTTAATAGGAACTAAGCTTTTAACGCTCTAATCTATTTGCTACTTTTCTAATATTAGTTGTTTCAATTTCCTTTTAATAGGAACTAAGCTTTTAACAATAAAGAATCAAGTAAGAAAATTAAAGACTGAAAAGTTTCAATTTCCTTTTAATAGGAACTAAGCTTTTAACGCTTTTAATTCTCAAGAAAAAGAGGTTGCTTAAAAAATGTTTCAATTTCCTTTTAATAGGAACTAAGCTTTTAACATGGTGGTTCTTTAAGTGGTGGTGATTCTACTATCACGTTTCAATTTCCTTTTAATAGGAACTAAGCTTTTAACAAATTTTCACAAGCAATATTAAAACAAGGTCTAGATTAGTTTCAATTTCCTTTTAATAGGAACTAAGCTTTTAACTCATTGATATTTAATTTGTATTACTCAATATTAAACCAGTTTCAATTTCCTTTTAATAGGAACTAAGCTTTTAACACTAAAGCTTGATAATTATATAATTCTTGATATTCAGTTTCAATTTCCTTTTAATAGGAACTAAGCTTTTAACCTTTTTGGCAGTCAACTAGTGGTAAATCTTCAACTATTGTTTCAATTTCCTTTTAATAGGAACTAAGCTTTTAACATTTCAAAGATACTATATATAAATCTATACATGATTTAGTTTCAATTTCCTTTTAATAGGAACTAAGCTTTTAACTAAAAAACTCTGTATCAAGTCTATATGAAAATATACAGTTTCAATTTCCTTTTAATAGGAACTAAGCTTTTAACCATAATAGAGGTAATTCTAAATTAGATAATGCTTTAGGTTTCAATTTCCTTTTAATAGGAACTAAGCTTTTAACTTTAGAACGTCAAGAAAAATTAGATTTAATTGTTAAAGTGTTTCAATTTCCTTTTAATAGGAACTAAGCTTTTAACTAATACTCATCTATTGGAATACCGTTTATATGAGTAGTAATGTTTCAATTTCCTTTTAATAGGAACTAAGCTTTTAACATCTTTTATACTATAACCTTGCTCATACATTGTTATTGTTTCAATTTCCTTTTAATAGGAACTAAGCTTTTAACTCATAATGTTTAACCTCTTAAACTTAATGTATATATAGTTTCAATTTCCTTTTAATAGGAACTAAGCTTTTAACAGAGATAATTCTTGACCATTTCTTAAAATTTGAAAGTTTCAATTTCCTTTTAATAGGAACTAAGCTTTTAACATTGGCAGAAATCTATTAAATAATAGAGATTATATGAGTTTCAATTTCCTTTTAATAGGAACTAAGCTTTTAACTACAATAAAAATTTAGAAATAAAAGACGAAAACACAGGTTTCAATTTCCTTTTAATAGGAACTAAGCTTTTAACGATAGTAGATAATCAGTTTAAAAATAATTATAAGTTTGTTTCAATTTCCTTTTAATAGGAACTAAGCTTTTAACATGGTACCTATAGGCAATACTGCACTTGCTGAGATGTTTCAATTTCCTTTTAATAGGAACTAAGCTTTTAACTTTAACTGACGAACAATTAAATCAAATCTTAGGAAGTTTCAATTTCCTTTTAATAGGAACTAAGCTTTTAACTATTATTCCTGTTGAGAATGACTTACAGGCTTTATTTGTTTCAATTTCCTTTTAATAGGAACTAAGCTTTTAACTTTTCAGATTCTGAAATATATTTTTGATTATTTATGTTTCAATTTCCTTTTAATAGGAACTAAGCTTTTAACTTGGTAAAAATGGGCGTGAAATTGTAGGTGTTGGCGAGAAGTTTCAATTTCCTTTTAATAGGAACTAAGCTTTTAACTTTTAAATCTTGTGTATTCGGTAAAATATCAGCAAGTGAGTTTCAATTTCCTTTTAATAGGAACTAAGCTTTTAACATATCTCTTATATCACAGTGAAAAAACTTTTTAGTGTTTCAATTTCCTTTTAATAGGAACTAAGCTTTTAACCGCATTTAATATTACCATTTGGTAAGAGTTTCGGCAATTGATTTTTAAAAAATTTTCTCAAATTAATTTTCTGCACAAAACCCCCCTTCATTTGCGAAAACTACCAAATATCATTACAAAATCTATTATACTCACAATCAACACACCTACTTCTTTTATTAGTTGGTTCAGGTATTACATCACTATCTAATATTTTTTCAATATTTTCTATAATTTTAACACAATCAGTTTTTAATTCTTCAGTAACTTTAATTATTTCAATATTTTTTAAAGGAATTAAATAAATAAACCCTAAATCTACTTTAGTTTTATATATTTCTTCTATTAATAATGAATATCCAACTATTTGATAAATATGATTTGTATGTACAGATTTTGAGTATTTATAATCAACAGGATAAAAACTTTTAATACCATTTGTTTCTGTTGTTATCAATAAATCCAATCTTCCACTTAAATTATCACTCTGTAGATACTTTTCAAACTCTTTTATTCCATCACCCAAACCAAAAGATTTTAATTTTCTTCTACTTTCTAATAATTCCTCAACATTATGCTTTAAAGAACCATAATCCATTTTAAAAGTATTTTTTTTATCTATCATTAAACAATATTGATAATAAATTACTCTTGGGCAATAAATATATTGCTTTATATCACTTATTCTTATCATATTCTTATTAAACAAAGCTCATAAAAGATTTTTGAGATATTGCTAAAGGGCTTCCTGTACTTTTTATTTTTTTAAATTCTTTTTCACCAATAGGAACTAATAAAATATTGGCTTCTTGATTTTTAACTTTTTCACTAACCTTATAAAATAATTCTTCTCTCATATTTCTATTTAATTTTCCTAAAAAAACACTAAATTGAATACTATCCAAACCATAATCTTTAGCTGTTTCATAAATTTGAGTTCTTATTTTTGAATCTTGAACATCATAAATCAATAAAATATAATTTTCTTCCATATTTTCACCATTTAAAAGAATAACTTTTATAATCTTTTTCATTTCTTAAAAAAGATGCAACATTTCTTGCTTGTATTTGAATAATTGACTTTAAAGCAAATTCTTTACCCTGAAATATAACCCTATCTTCTAATCTTTCTAATACTTTTTCTGCTAATTTTTCCTTTGAATCAGGAGTTAATAAACCACTACTCATTTTAAAATTAACTCCTTTACTAAGCATGGCAACAACTATTTTATCAATAATAGGTTGCCTAAATTCTTCAACAAAATCTAATATCATGCTTGGCTTATTTATTCTATCAACATGAAGAAAACCTGCATAAGGCTCTAAACCAGCATTAATAATAGCTCCCCAGATTTTACTGTATAAAATACCATATCCATAATTAAATAATGCATTAGTAATATTCTGAGTCCCTCGATGTTCTCTTTTAAAAGATTCTAAATCTAATAAAATTGAAATTCCTTTCCAATAATGTTTACCAGCACTAGCTTCTAAAGTTAAAACTTCACTTCTTTTTTCATTAATATTCTGTCCAGATATTTTTAGTATAGATTGTTTATTATTTTCTAAAAACTCAATAATTCCATTTATTTGATTAAATTTATCAATATTAGCAGTTTTTTGATATTTATTAAAATATTTCAATAAATTAGATTGATTATTTATTTTACCTGAAATTATCTTTTTTACTAATTCTAAACCTTTATTATTCGAATATGATTCTAATTGCATTCTTTTTGTCGAGACATTTCCATTTAATGATGCAGAATGAAACATACAATAAGGTTTACCAGACATATCTAAAAAGCTAACTTTTATTCCTCTTTGTGAAGCTTCTGCAATAAAATCAGTTGATAAAGAAACACCTTTTTTACCAATAATAACTTCACCAATTCTAAAAAAAGGTATTTCTTTAATTATTTCTGTACCTTCTTTTATAACCATTCTTTCACTTTTTTTACTAATGAAAGATCCAAAGTTTGAAACAATTACTGTTCTTTGCATATCTAAACACCTCTAAAAAACTAAACCTGTATCACTGTTATATGGATTATTTGTATCGTTGTATATATGTATAAAATCATCATTTTTTTCTATAAGATTTTTTTTACATAAAGCATGATATTTTCCTCTTGATATAGGAATCATAAAATTTGAAATTTCTAAACTATTAAGTCTTTTCTTATTTGTTTTTTCAAAAATAGATTTAGGTATTATTTCATAACCATCAAATAAATCACTCCATTTTTTCATTAAATCTTTCATTATTTGTTTATTTTCTACACCATAAGGTGTTAAAGTATTTATAAAAGACTCTGTAAAATCTTTTATATTATTGTTTACTTCTTCTTTTAAATCATTTTTTAGTTTTTCTGGGTATGACTTATCAAGCAATTCTTGAACTTTTAACTCTGAAATAATCTGATTATCAAATTCTAAAAGTGTGTTATATGTCTGACAAAGATAATCAATATTATAGACTTTATCATCATTTTTATTTGAGCAACAAACATTTACTATGGCAGGTTCTCTTATTGCATGACGATTAACACGCCCAAACCTTTGTAAAAGAGATTCAAAAGGTGCAATTTCTGTATAACAAGTATAATAATCAATATCAAGAGATACTTCTACAACTTGAGTTGAAACTAATATCTTACCTTGTTCTGGCTTAATTAATTCTTCTTTTTTATTTCTATCATTTGCAGTAAAGCGACTATGAAGTAATACTATTTTTTTATATTTTTCTGATATTTTATTATATATTTCAATAGCTTTATCAACAGTATTAACAACAACTAAGACTGATTTATTATTTTCTTTTGCTTCAAATATTATTTCATCAATACAATCAAAAATGCTATTTTCTCTAACTTTTAGTTTATGTCTTATATTATTTTCAAGAAATTCTTTATCAGGTTTAATAAGTTCCCCTGTATCAAAATTATCAATTAATATTTCTTGTAAATGTGTTGGCATTGTCGCACTCATAAATAATAAACTTGAATTAAACATTTTAGAAATATACTTTGCAGAAGCTAATGTAAAACCTGTTATTTTTGTATCATAAGCATGAATTTCATCAAAAATAATTGTACTTCCTAACATACTAACTAAATTTGCTTCATAACCTTTATAACCAAAAAAAGGTTTAAAAATTGCATAAGGACTTGATATTCTAATTGGTGAGGTGTTCATTCTTGCTAAAGTTTCTTTTTCTCTTGCAGTTTTCCAAGCTTCTTTTCTTGTATATTTTTGCTCCATTAAGTCTGTATAAGCTTTAACAAGTGATTTACCATGAACTAGACTAATTTCTTTTTCTCCAAATTTTTCACCTAACCTTTTTCCCATAGCATTCATACTTGCACGATACGGTAAAAGAATAAATGTTCTACCTTTACTATTATTTATTTGTTTTTGGAAAGTTGACCATAATAAAGAAGACTCTGTTTTTCCTGAACCTGTTGGAGCTATTAATATTGTATTACCAAATTTTTTACTTATTTTATCCTGATGGGGTCTAAGATTATCTAAAAAAGGAAATAATTTAATTAAATCATCTAAATTATTAACACCTTGAGATAATTTTAAACAACCTTGATAAGCACTTGCTAAGTGATCTGCTGATAAAACAAAACCTCTTGAAATCATTCCTTTTTGAATATTAGTATAATTAATTGTATCTTTACTACCTCTACCTCCTTTTTTTACAAAAGATTTATTGTTTTCTATTATAATTTTGATATTATTAAAGATTTCAGAAGGTATTTTATCTGGTGTTAGCTTAAAACTCTCATTAAATTTATATCTTTCAAATTTTAGATTATAGTTTTTTATAAACTTGAATAAATATTCTCCTTTAATAAAATCTTCTAACTCATCTATTATTTCTTGTGAAACACCTCTAGACAAAACTTCAAGATTCTCTATAGAATTTGATTTATTATAAGATAAAAAATCAGAGTTATAATATTTTTGTTCAATATCAAATAAGTCCTTATGATGTAATCCAATTCCAGCTAATAAGTAAGACAATTCATTTTCAGGAACATCTAAATATCTTACAAATGCTAAACTTAAAACTTCATGCCTATAACCCCATATTTTTTCTTCAAATAACTGCTTTTGAAATCCAGAATGGACTTTACCAAAATCATGTAAAAAAGCAGAATAAATTAATAATCTTGGTATATTTAAAGAATTATCTATTGATTCAAGTTGTTTTTTATATAAAGTAACAAATTCACACATTTGAGTTGTTACTTCTCTAAGATGTTGAATTAATGTTGTTTTATGACCTTTTTCATCAATAGATTTTGCATAAAGTTTTTTAAGTTGTTGCATAAATATCACTCAGATCAAATAATTTTTGAAAAACTAAAGCTCTTGTAAGTTCTGTATCATCAAAAGTTTTTATATCTGTAGTGTCTGAGTATATTGTGTCTGGTATATTTTGAACTAAATCAGGACTTTGATTATAAATCAAAAGAGGTCTTCTTAAAAGTTGTAAATATCTTTTAAAAGATGGCTCTCTATTCTTATCGTAATCAAGCCAATTAACCATCATTACAGGTTCACCAACTGTTATATATTGTCTCCAATTAAAGGGTATTAAAGAATTATGTATAAAAATATTATCTTTTTTTTCTTCTAAATCTATAAACTCTGCACTATGACAAGTAGCCAAGTCTTGGCTTCTACCTAATACATAAGCAAAGTGAGTACTTAAAAAAGATTTTTTTATTAATTCTAATAACTCCCTATTATCACTTTTTAAATACAATTTGAAATCACAATCAAATAAAAATTGTCTTTTTTGAACATTAGTTGTAATTTCAATATTTTTATTGTATTTTTTGCCTTTATATGCCATCTTACCACTTGAAATCTCTGTACTGTGTAAAGTTTCACAATCAAACTCTTTACCTTTATATGTAAAAATATAAGCAAAATCTAATTGAGAAGCTTGTTCTTTAGTAATAACCTCACCTAATACAGCACTTAATATTCCATATATTGTAGAAGGTGGGGGCATATCATAAGTTGGTAATTCACCAATATGTATATGTGGAAATCTAAAAGAAGAAGTTAAACTTGTAGAATGTACTTTTAAAACTTCCATAATATTTAAACCAACCAATCATTATTTTCTTTCAATTCTTTAATGAATGATTCAATAATATTTTTTGGGTGTTCTAGAATATAATTTATTCCACTTTCATCTAAAATTCTTTTTAATTCTTCTCTTTGTTCATCAAGATAACCTTGAGGTAAACCAATATAAATTTTACTCATAATATCTGACTTAAAAACATCTAAAACCTCTTTAATAGTATGAAAATTTATTTTAGGCAAACCTTTTTCATCTGAACTTATAACATTGGTGAATAGGTTATTCCCACTTTTTAAAACAGCTAACATAATAAATTTAGGGTTTACATCTGTATAATGAATTGATTGTTTAGCTCCACCTGTTAAATCCTTAAGAGAGTTCATTAAAGATTCAATTCTATTAACTCTTTCTTCTTTTGAAATTTCAAATGCCTTATCATTATCATAAGATTTTAAACCCATTTCTTGAGCTTTCTTTTTATTTTCTTCTCCAAGATGTTTATATCCTGCTCTTGATATATGATAAAATCTACCAACCATTGACATATCAAGAGAAATTAAACCTTTTAATGTTGTTCTATAAAATTCATGTTCATAAGGAACAGGATCGCCCTCATGACGAGCCATAACTCCAAAATCTTGAGTCATACCATATAATGGAGAAATTGAAACAAAAGTACTAACTTTTAAAGGTGATAATCTTGTTAATGATTCTTTCTTTTCTTCTGCTCTCATATAACCAAATAAATCATCTTCAGCATAATTAATTGGATCTGCTTGTGTATAAGCAATCTTTTTGGCTCTTTCAATAGGTGACTTTTCAGACTCACTCAAACCATCTCTAAGCCAATATCTAAAAGCTTGTGCTGATAAATAAGGATATAATCCTGATTTAGTTCTTATAAATTTTGTCGCTGATGTATTATCTGTTCTTGCATTAGAAATTTTATCTCCTGAATTATTAAGAGCAGATGCAGGGCAATCTATTAATAAAACACCATTTAAGTGAACTCTTTGCATTATAAAAAACCTCTTTTTAAACTAAAATTTTATTATTCTTCTAAATCTTGTGCAATTTCATCATCTTCAAGATGAATAGATGTTAATTCTAATAATCTTATTAAAATTAGATCTCTTACTAAATAAAAATCATTATTTGTTGTATCATCACTATTTGATATACCCAAAGCTATACAAATTTCGTCCATTGAAAAAACAGGTAAGTTTGAGCTTTTTAATTTAGCTTGAATCCTTACTAAATAATCTATAAAATCCCTTTGAGAATATTTTTTTCTAAAAAGCTCTTTTATATGCTTTTCGCTATTTAATTTAACAATCTTATCTGCTAAATCTTTTATTTTTTCTAACCTAACTTTATTCATTCCTGTAACCTCTATAAGAAATAATGAAACCAAAGAAAAACTATTTAATTCTTTCTTTTTTGTATGTATAAAATGTTTTAATAATCTATGATTAACCTCCTTAAAAGTATCTTGCTGTAAAAATTTACCTAAATCTGTATAAAATCTATTTTCTTTATTCTTTTGCTCTGTTTCTTTTTTATTCTTAGAAAACCAGCTATTATTTATGATTTGTTTGTAAATAGCATTTAACTCATTATTTGTATCCAATTTCTTTTTAAAACTAAGAAAAGAAGATGGTATTATATATTCTTTATAATTTGGACTTGTTCCATAATTTGTAAAATGATAAGCAATACAATCTGTTATAGGATATTTATTTGGATTATTATCTTTAATAATTTTCAATGCATTTTCTAAAGCTTCAAAAATCCTTGTAAATGGAAACTTTAAACTTTCAACTTTATTATCTACTGCACCATCTATTAGTAGTTTTAGTTTATCAAAATGATTTCTAGTCAAAATATAAGAAAGATCTATATCATGAGTATTCCAGAGTAATGCAGAACCTTCAACTTTTATTGTACCTAAAGGAAAAAACTGAATACTTGTTAAACAATCAGTACAAACAGGAAGACCTAAACCTGTAGAAACTACATTTATAACACTTTCTCCTGTTAATAATGGAATATCTTGCCTATTTGAATATCTATTAGCTTTATTTTCACAATAAAAACATTTTTTATTTAATTCATTTTTAGAATAAAGTAAATTATTAATATTTTCTTCTTTTTTTTCTTTACCTATATTAAAATTTGCCCAAGCAGAATTAGGGAAAATAGTTGATAAATAACCTTTTAAAGTATTATTATCATATTCTTTTATTAATTCTTGTTTTGCTTTTTCAATATCCTCATCTGTAAATTCTTCACAAGTTTTTTCAAGTAATATCTCCATTACAGACACACCAACATCAACAAAAGGATGTCCCACATATTTTATTTTACTCACAATATCTAACCTATACTCTAATAATCCAATAATTCTTGATTATCTTCTATCAATTCATAATTTTTAGCCATTTCTTTTGATTGTTCCTTTAATCTTTTCTCTTGTTCTTCAATTGGTAAACTAAGAAACTCTTTAGCAGACATTCTTCCCTTTTTTCTTTTAAGCATTATCTAAACTCCACAATTCTATACCAACCATTTCCAAACACAGCACCTTTTCCAACATGAATATATTGACCAATTTCTAGTATTTCCATAAATGGTGTTATATCACCCTCAAATGCAACTTCACCAATAAAACCACTCATATCATGCTTTACACCTTTTCTTTTTGAAAATCTTGACTTTTCATTCCAATATGTGTTGTCTTCTGTTTTTATAACTTTTTCAGCATCTAAACCTAATTGTTTAAAATCTATATTCCAACCATCACCATAAAATAAAGCAAGACTTGAAATTCTATCTCTAAGGCGTTTTATCAAACTTGAAAAATTTGGGTTTTGTATAATTATTCCTTTATCTTTTAGAGTTGTTTCTGTTAAAAATTCAAGTTTTATATATGATACT
Organism: Candidatus Sericytochromatia bacterium; assembly: GCA_046328075.1. Lineage (GTDB taxonomy): Bacteria > Cyanobacteriota > Sericytochromatia > UBA7694 > JACMQJ01 > JAXLXG01. The sequence goes on along the minus strand of JAXLXG010000014.1, from coordinate 11,705 downwards.
TTTTCTTTTTTATCAAATGTTAGGTATTCAGAATAATTTTGTAGTACTCCATCATTATAAATATCTTTTTCATTAGTTTTTATACTAAGAATATCAAATTTACCTTTATTTGGTTTATTAATTCCTTGTATTCCTAACTCTTTAAAAGTTGTTATAAAATAAGGCAATAATTTAATTACCTTATTTACTAAAACAAGTGAAAATTTAATTGTATCTTGATTTGTGTATTCGGTTTTTTTAGTTATAGGTGCTTTAATAACAAAAGGTCTAGGTATATCAGCGTTTTTTGATAAAATCTCAGAGTTACTAGGTGGAGATGATTCAAAGACAGTAGGATAAGGACAATTATTTAAAAACTCACATTCTTTACATTTAAAATCAAAATTCTTAACACAAATCATATTTTTAAATGTATGCCCAAAACCACCTCTTAAAATATTTCCTTTATTCTCACGAGGTAAAACTATTAACTCTTTTGGTTTAATAGATATATCAAATTTTGCTAAAGATAATGTCATAAAATCTCACAATTAAAGTAACTAAAAATAAAATTAAGCTCAATCCATTGAGAAATGACATGAAAATAGAATATAAATAAGAGATAGAAAAACAAACCCACTCTTTACATATTATACACTGTCAAAAAAAATAACTCTACAAATTATTCTATCATAATAAAATAAAATGTAAAGTAATATTTTTATTTTTAGTTATACAGTTAAATCAAAAATCCTATTATAACTTTTTCTTTCTTAAAATAGACTTACTACCTTCTGCTTTTATAATTTTGTGCTTTAATTTACCCAATGCTTCGATTTCTAATTCTATTGTGTCACCTTCTTTTAACCAAACAGGTGTATATGATTCTCCCTTAGCTTTTGCTTCTAGATTTGCTGTTCCATTTAGCTCTAAATAACAGCCTGTACCAACAGTACCTGAACCTATCACATCACCCGCATAAACTTCAACACCATAAGAAGCTCTTTCTATTAATTGTGCAAATGTCCAGTTCATATCTTTCATATTTCCATCTGAAATTTGTTTCCCATTATGAAAAGCTTTCATATATAAATTGTATTTGTTTCCTTCAGGTGTTTCTATTTTATAATTTTCTAATTCATCTGGTGTTATTAAGTAATTTCCAATTGCTGTTGCAAAATCTTTTCCTTTAGCTGGGCCAAGATTTAATTTCATTTCATCCATTTGTAAAACTCTTGCAGAAAAATCATTCATTATTGTATAACCAGCAATATATTTATCAGCATCTTTTGCTTCAATATTTTTTCCATTTTTACCAATAACAATAGCTGATTCAAGTTCAAAATCTAAATTTTGTAAATGATCTTCTTCAACAATTAATTCACCCTCCCCAATTATAGAATTATGATTAGTAAAATAAAAAACAGGAAAGCTATCAAATTCTGGTATCATTTCAACACCACGATTTCTTCTTGCTGTTGCTACGTGTTGTCTAAATGCATACCCATCACGGCAAGAAGTTGGATTAGGAACAGGAGCAAGTAATTTTATATCACTCATATTTTCAGAGTTTATCTTACCATCTTTGTAAGATTCACTAACTTTTTTAGAGACTACTAATGTATTATCCCAACTTTTTAAAAGCTCTGACATAGTAGTTGCTAGGTTTAGATTTATTAGTTTAGCACCATTTGAAAGATCAATTATATTATTGTCTATTAATAAACCTGCCCTTTGTTCTTTATTTTTATTTAAAAAAGATACAAATTTCATTTAAATTATCTCCATAAAATACATTAAACACATTTTATACTAATTAAGAAGTAAAAAGTAAGAATCAAGAATAATAAAAAATTTAAATACTTTTGATTAATATCTTTCATTAAAAGAGTTTTTTAATTATAGTAATGATTTTTTTATGAAAAAAATAAATTTAAAAATATATTTTAGATTATAATAAATATATTAAGTAAGATGGAAGATAATAATTAATGAGAAAAGAATAAACACTTTCAATATTTATTTACATTCATTTTCTTAAAGTCAATTTTGCTTAAATTTATATTATAAATAGTTTATTTTAAAGAAGTTGAAAACTTATTCATGAATAAAAAGATTTTATTTTCATTTTTGTACTAACACTATTTTCTTGTAATCCAATAAGTTATCCTCATCTAGAATATAGAGATTCACCAATTGATAAGATATCAATTATAAAGAATCCCAATCCTTCATTAAAAGTTAAAGAAATTAAGGTACCTTATGACAAATTAGAAATAAGCATAGGCGATTTCTATACTAATCAACAAAAAAGAATTAAAAATATCATCGCAGAAGTAAAACTTTCTGATAATTCAATAGAAAATGATGTTGATTGGTATATATCAGATAATTCAATTGCAAAAATTAATAACTATGGAGTTTTAATAGGTCTAAAAGAAGGTAATATAATTGTTACAGCTGTTTCAAGGAGAGATACTTCAAAGAAATCAAAATTTTTAGTTACAGTATATTCTAGTAACTTTGAACCTAAAAAGTGTCCAAATAAACATAAAATTGCTTTTATATCCAACAAAGATGGTATAAATGATTTATATTTAATTAATATAGATGGTTCAAATCAAATAAAAATAGCTGAAAATATATTTGTTGATAGTAATAGAAAAGATAATTTTTCTTGGTCACCAGATGGAACTAGAATTTTTTATACAACAAATGCAAATACATATCATATACTTAATGTTGATACTAATACAAATACAAAAATAAATCTTGAAAATTATCCATTTAATGTTACTTGGTCTCCTGATAGTTCTAAATTAGCATTTACAAATATTATAGAAAAATATGATCCAAATTCAGAAGTATTTATAATTAATAATGATGGAACCAATCTAGTAAAATTAAGAGACAAAAAATTTAATTTCAATAATTTCTTTTGGTCACCTGATAGTAAAAAACTTTTATATTATTATGCTTTCAATGCTGTCAGTGTATATAATCTAGTTAATCAAGATGACCTATTTGTTACAGAAGCAAAAGACTTTTGTTGGCATCCTGATAGTTCAAAGGTACTCTTTGTACCTGTAAAAAAAGAGATTGTTACAAGTGCTGATGATATAAGTTCCCCTATATTTCAAATAGATATTGATGGAAATAATCTAAAAGAGTTTTATAAAAATACAGGTTTAACTTATTCTAAATTTTCTTTATCAACAGATAATAAACAAATATCAGTTGTTGGAACAAATAGAGTAAAAGAATTTAATACTTACATAGATGATATTTACATTTTCTCAGATAAAGGAGAATTAATAAAAAAATTAACAAATAATACCTTATTATCTTTTGATAATCCTTATAAGGATATAGAAAATAGAAATTTAGACAAACTTTATCTATCAAAATTTAATTATACTAGTAATCCAATTTGGTTTAATAGTAATAAGAATTTACTTATAGACATAAGAGAAAATGTTAGTGAGAAATATGGTTATGGTTTTAATAAAACATTTATTATTTCAACTGAAACAGGAAATATGATAGAAGTTGATTTAGATAATAAAAAGAATTTCTCCTATAATTCTAATGATAAAATAGTTTATACAGAGAGTAAAAATTCTACAGATAAAATTATTTCAAATGAAATATACACTTATGACATAACAAACTCACAAATTACAAGAATTACTAATAATAATTATATTAATTCACAAAAAAAGATAACAGATGTTAAAGATATAGAAATAAAAACAAATTCAGATAATGAATTAATTGATAAAAATAAATTAAAAGAAAAATTTTTCATAACGATTTCTAATAACCCGATTGACGGTTTTGTATTAACTAAAACAAATATTATTGATAATAAAATAGACAAAATAGATAGTTTTTTTGGTTCTAACCCAAAATTTGGTTTATCTAAAAACAGAGAAAAAATAGCTTATATGTATACAAAAGCAAATGATAATTATTCTGAGCTCACAATTTTAAATTTTAACGACTCTAAAAAAGTTAAAATAAAATTAAATAATACAATTTATGATAAAATAGATTGGGTTTTAAATGATGAATATATTCTTCTTCAAAGTAATTTTAATAATACAAACTTCAGTATTATAAAAAATGATGGAACTGATTTTAAATCACTTGAGAATATTATTGATAACTTATCAATCTTTATAACTTCATCTAAAGACTCTAAAAGTATCTTTTATTATAAGTATAATTCATCAACTATTAATACAATAACAGAAATATATCAACTAAATTTAGATACTATGGAAAATAAATTATTATTTAGTAAAACAGGACAACTAAGAAATATAGTTTATTCAAATAAACAAGATAAGATTTTATATGATCTTAATTATAATTTATATACTATTGATTCAAACGGCTATAATCAAAAACAAATCACATTTAATAACGATATAGTCAATTATAGTTCAATAAGTTTTTCACCTAATGATAAAAAGATTTTGTATAACAAAAGTGATGCTAGACACAAAACCACTATTAATATAATGGACTCAGATGGTACTAATGATAAGTCATTAACTTATACGGAAGATATTGCAGCTAATCCTTTTTGGTCAGATGATGGAAATTATATATACTATTCTGCTGTAAAAGATCCTATTGTATATTTTGAGGAAAAACCTATATCATTAGATATTGGAAATAATTTAAATAGAAAAAATACTAATAATAGTTTAAGAAAAATATATGTCATGACAAACGAAGGTAAAAATAAAACACCTCTAGTTGATTCAAATTAAATAAGCAAGATAAGAGTTAGTAATTTCAATACTTTTGTGAACAGATTTACTTAAGCAATTTTTTCGTAACAATTTTGTATAAGTGAATTAATATTTATCCTCTTTTCTTTTGTTCTTCAAGAGCTAAATCTAGTTGTTCTTTTGTAATAAATCCATGTTGGAGTAATAAATCTGCTGTCATAACGGATTTTCCACCTACTGAGTATTCTTGAGATAGAACCATTGATAATTGTTGAGCATCTATTATTCCTAATTGTTTTAATATCTCCCCTATTGAATTTTTATTAGTTGGAGCTTGGACATTTAATACAGAGTTTAATTGTTCTCTTGTAACATAACCTAAATCAATTAAGACCTCACCAATTGGCTTAAAATGAGCAGGTGGTAAAGATGATTGATATTGTAAAGCTTTAGATAATTGTGATTTATCAATATAGCCTTTATCAACTAACATTTCTCCTATTGGTCTATGTTTACTAGAAGGAGGAGAATTAGGCTTAGATAAAGTATTTAAATTATTCTCTATAGGTTTAGGCTGTGGAGGAGGTGGTGGACTCTTAGAAGCCATATTAAATGTAGGTTTAATAGCAAAACCTTGACTTTTTGAAAAAGGTGATTCAAATACACTTGAATTAGAATTTGCATTCGAATTTATATTTGATGGAGGAGGTGGTGGTGGTGGCTTTAAAGAAGAGGAGGGTGATGTAGTTTTAGTTAATTCCTCTTGCTCTTTTAAAGCTTCATTAAGAGAATTTCTATTAATTAAACCAAATTGTATTAAAATCTCACCTATAGGTATTCTATTGCTACTAATTAATTTTGTTTGAAAGTCAAGTGCATGGGTTAATTGTTGAGCAGTTATTAGCCTTTTTCTAACAAGAATAGCACCTAAACGTCTATCTGATTCACTTGGTACAACCATTAGAAAAAATTCACTCCATTTTCATTACTACATAGTTCAAATTATAAATTTATACTTATCAAAATTTGTTTAAAAAATTACTTAACTTATCTGTCATTTAATTTTTATTTATAAATTTCTCATTGAGTATAATTATATTTTAACTCTTAAATTAATTGATGTTATATTTGTACTTTTAAATAATAAAAAGATCTTTTTTTATAGTTATACTTAAAAGTTTATAATCTGCATTTTTACAATGGTTTAAAACATAATTATTCAAAATCTTCTTTTTTTTAATAAATAAATTATATTTTCTTTTTACTTCTTGTCTTTTTACTTCTTCTCTTTATTGTTCAAAGTCTTTTGAAAAAATTAATGAGTTAGTACTATTTAAAGCCCTAACTCTTATCTTCTTCTCTCATCACTTTTAACTTTTTACTTAAGTACAATTACATTGTTCTTAGATAATTTTTAGCGGACTCAATTCCTTTTTGATTTGCTTGCATATCATCCTTACCATAACCATTTCCAGGAATTGATGCAACTTCTTTAAGAAACCCTATTGTTAATATTGAAGCTCCTGCCATAGCTCTTTTCATTGCAGGTGGCATTATGAATGTATAGTTTAAACCTTTATATGATTCAACTGTAAGAGCTCCACTAACAAAGTAATGAAATATTTTATCTTTTTCTCCATTAAAAAATTTAGGATCAGAATATTTTTTGTCTATAACTGAAGCTAGTATTGCATTATATCCTTTAGATAATACTTGTTCTTTCCTAAGGCTAGGATTCTCTTTTTTTACTTCAGCAAATGCAACTCTTTCTAAATCTTTTATACTTGCACCATTACTTATAGCATTATCTATTTTAGCTATTACATTCTTATAATTAGCATCTTTTCTAAAAGATAAATAGTGTTCTAATATTGGACCATTTACATATTTTTCCCCAAAACCTGTTAATTTTTGGCTAGTAGTTGCACTAGGGGCTTTTTGAGTAGCAACTGAACTTAAAGACATAGAATCAGATTTAATTCCAACATTTAATGGTTTTAACTCTGGCTGAGGTGTATCAATTTTCTTTACTTGTTTAGGATTAATTTCTAAAGGTTTTAATAAATTTTTTATTTCCATTACACACACTAAATTTTATCTTTAAATAGCTATTTTTATTATAGTCTTTTTAATTAAAAAGTTTCTTATAATTAACCAAATGTTAAAGATATCTTTTTAATAATTTAGTCAAAGTTTATTATACTAGATAAGAAGTAAAAAGAAAAAAGTGAGAAGACAATAGTATTGCAGTTACAATATTGTAGATAAATATTTTTTCAAACCAATTACTTTTAAGTATATTAACACTTATATTTTTAACTATAATTTTAGACTTATATTAAAGATAAAGCATAATATTTTAAGATGAATATTAGATAGATAAAAAAAAAGAGCTATTATTTTATAATAACTCTTTTCAGTAAAGGAATTAGATTTTATTCTGGTTTATCAAATATTCTTTTATACCTTTATAAATAGCAGTTGCTACTTTCTTTTGATAAGCAACTGATCCTAATAATAATTCTTCACTTGGATTACTTAAATAGCCTATTTCAATTAAAACAGATGGCATTGCAGTTTTTCTTATTACAAAGAAGTTTCTAACTCTAGTACCCCTATCTGGTGCCCCTAAAGTTTCTATCATATTTCTATGAATTACTTGTGCAAAATCTGTGCTTTGTGGTGTTCTATAATATGTTTCAACACCTCTTGCTCCGTCTCCATCCATAGAATTACAATGAACACTTACAAATAAATCTGCTGTATTATTATTTGCAACATCAACTCTAGGTTGTAAAAGAATTTCTGAGTCATCTGCTCTTGCCATTAAAACAGCTAAACCATTATCTAGTAACATTTGTCTTAAATAGTAAGTTACAGCTAAAGTTACATCTTTTTCTCTATAACCTGCCTTACCTATTGCACCAGGGTCATTTCCACCATGACCAGGGTCTAAGGCTATTACAAATCTTCTTTTAATATTAGAAGCATATCTTGGTTGTTCTTGAGAAGAAAATTTAGGTTGTTGCTCATAATTACTATCTTCAAGCCCTTTAAAAGATATTTCTAATGTTTTATCATTATAAAGTCTGTCAGATACTTCAACTTTGTTTTTCATTTCAAAGACAATTCTTACACCTTCTGGCTGTGTGTCCGTTTTATCAATTATTCCAATTCTTGAACGCTGTAAGTTTTTTGAATATTTATCAGAAAGAATATCTTTAAAATCTTTTACATTAGTTCCATAAGTATCAATTACTAATCTATCTGGATTCTCTAATTTAAACATTTTATAGTTTAAACCTTTACTTGCAGAAGAAATATATATCTTACTGTTTTTTCCTTTTTCAACAAAATCAAATGATAAAAAATTATCCCCTGAATTAATCGTATTATTTGTAAATAAAGAGGTAGAAGGTAAACTAACATTCTCTTGAGCATAAAACTCTATTTTATTTGACTCATTAACTTTAGCTAATAATTTTGTATTTGGTTTCATCTTAAAAATGAACTCACAATTATTATCTTTTTCTTTGATCTTTATATCTTTTATATCTTGATTTGATTTTACAGGAATCTCTGTAATTCCACTCATAGTAAAATAAGGCAATTTAACTGAGTAAGTATTATCATCAATTTTATTTATTTGATAATTTATTTTTGATTTAGCTGATATTACAACTTTATCCCCACTATATTCAAGAGCTTGAACATCATTCATATGCTTTTTAATATATTTTTTCAATGAATAATTATTAATGTTTATATTTGATTTCTCTGGCTCTATAGGTGTATAAACAATGTTATAACCTTGTCTATTTTCTGTAGTTTTAACATCAAAGTTTATATGTTCATCTGAATCAATACTTATTCTTGATATAGGTGGATCTGCTTGAAATTGAGCAACTCTTATTTGTTTAATAAATCCATCATTAATATCTATTTTTTTACTAACAGTATCATAAATTGTTGACTCTAAATCTATTACAGTTCTTGGAGGATTATCAACCTTTATAGTTTGAGCTTTAACTCCCTTACTTGTTTTTAACGTAATTGATTTTTTATTTGAATCATATATTACATCATATAAATACATATTTTCTGCATAAGCATTTTTTGCAAAAAATAATAAAAAGAAAAAAAATGGAAAAACTAAATTTCTTTTATATAACTTATATAACACTTAAACCTCTTTTTAACTATTTGTTTCTGATAAAATAATTTTATTAATATTTTCTCTAGGATTATCTTTTCTAATGTCAATTATTTCTTCAGTCATATTAGGAGTTATAAATTTAATAGTATCAAATACGTTTAGTTCAGAGATGCTTAGTGCGATTGCTTGTTTTGCTTTATCGAATATTTCTGGTTTAATACTACTTTTATTTTTTAACTCAATATCAATATGATTAAGATTCACAGCTTTTATTATTATATCCAATGAAGAATCGATTGAGTTTTCAAAAAAAGTTTTTCTACTTCCTTGAGGCCCTTTCTTAAGGGTTGAAAGTAAGTTTGTAACATCATTTTTGATTATAGGTACAGAGACAGGAACTATATATTTCTTATTTTTTGTTAACCAATAAACTACACCAACAGATTTTTTATCATCAATTTCATCTGATAGTAACCATTGATTTCTGTAAGAATCTCTAGATATAGATTCACTATAATCCATTTCAGTTTTTAAGTTACCTGAATTAATTTTTACAGAGTTATAACCTTTTAAATCAGTTAGAGTATTAACAATAGAACCAATCATTAATTCTTCTTCTTTATCACTTAATCGATCTTTTTTAGTTTCAATTTTTAGAGAAATCTCTTTCTTATCTTGATCTAAAGCAATATCAGAGAATGTTGTTTCTTTTGGGATACAAACTCTAAGCTCCTTATCAATAGGTTCCTCTAATTTCATAAGAATAGGAATTAAATCTCTAGGTTTTTGAATACTTTTAATATCACCTTTTAATTTGACATTTGTTGTAACTGGTATAAAGTACATTGCTTGATTGTCTGAGTAGTACAAAGTAACTAATTGTTCTGTTTCTTTTGTACAAGAAATACTAAACAATAAAGATGTTGTAACTAATAATTTATATATTTTTCCTAGCTTCATTGATATAATCCATTTTTTTACTGCATACTCTTTTGTAAAACAAAACAAAAAAAAATGCTGTGAGTAATACACATCACATTGTTAAAACATGGTATATCTTTCATCTCTAACCATTACATCAATTAAGTTTTTGAACTCTCTTAAAAATTGATTATGAGCTTTTCTTATATAAACTCTTTTTTCTTGTTTATAAGAATTTCTATAAGCTCTCTCCATATATCTACAGATTAACCTATATTCTTTAGATTCTAAATGCAAAAGACTCAAAAATCCATTAGAATCCCTTTTGGCTTCGGTTAAAATATCTATTAGGTCATGTTCATATTCTATTTGTAATTCTTTAAGAGTTTTATTAATAATTGCATCATACATCCAATCATTAAATGTCATTACAATATCTTCATTTACTTCTATATAATTCTCAATCTCAAAATCATCTTCTTCATAAGAATTTTCATCATAGTATTCTTCTTCATGCTCAATAAAATTTTGCATAGAACTTTCAAGACTGTTCTCGTTTGTTACAAAATCTTCTGAATAATATTCTTGTTCTATAGCTTCACTTAGATCTATATTTTCAACAGCTTCTTGAGGTATTTCATTATAGAGTTCATTTTGATCATTTTCTTCATAATACTCTTGAACTTCTTGAATTAATTCTTCTTGAACTGGTTCTTCTTGATTTTCAGATTGATTTTCTTCCAAAATGCTAACCTACTTCTTTTTCAAAGAATCTTTTAATTTAATTCCTGATAAATCAAATGCTTTTCTTACTGGTTCATAATCAGCATCTGTAGCCCTCATATATCCATCGAATTTATAAAGTTTACCCATCATCTTTCTACCTTCTTCTGTTTTACCAAAAGATATTATTACATCAGCTAACTTATCTGCAATTTTAGGATCTAAATCAGAGCTTACACATATATTATCAGCAGGAATAGGATCGCTTACAGCTAAAACTTTTATCTGTTTTACTTCATCTGGTTTCAGGTATCTTGTCCATGACCCCTTTGAACCACTTGAGTCATCGGAAAATGTAGCTCCAGCATCAACTTTTTTATTTAAAACAGAAAGAACAGTTGCGTCGTGTGCTCCTGAAAATATAACATTAGAAAAATCTGTTTCAGGGTTTATATTTGCCTCAAGAAGAACTTTTCTTGGGAAAACATGACCAGATGTAGAAATTGGATCACCAAAAGAAAATCTCTTACCTTTTAGATCATTTAAAGTATTTATTCCAGAATCACTTCTTACAATTATACATCCATAATAATAAGGATTTCCATTTCTTTGAGATTTTAAAATAACTCTAACATTAGCTTCTTGTTTTGCCATTACATAAGATGCAGGAGTTAAAAAAGCAGCATCAAGTTTTTTACCTCTAAATGCTTCAATTACACCTGCGTAGTCTGATGCAATAAAAGGCTTTACTTCCATATCTAAACCTTTTGAAATCATTGTCATCATTGGATTAACATTTTTTATAAGTTCTTCTGCACTTTCAAAAGGTATAATTCCAAACCTTAATTCTTTTTTTGTTGTGCTTTCTTCTGTTTTATTACAAGAGCTTAGACTTAATACAGCTAAAATACTAATAAATATTTTTCTTATCACTTTTTTCTTCTCAAAATTAATTTACGTTAAAGTATTATATCTCAAAATAATTTATACTCAATTATTTACAAAATGAATTAGCCATTAACTTTTGAATTCATTTTCGCTAATATAGCTTGTGGTGAGAATACATCAGGAACTTTAATTCCTCTACTTTCAAAAACATCAATAACTTTAGGTCTTATATTAGTTGTAGTAAATTTGCCAGATAATTTACCATTTTCATCTATTCCCTTCATTTCATAAGAAAA
>JAXLXG010000013.1:0-124719 GCA_046328075.1 Candidatus Sericytochromatia bacterium | reverse complement strand
TTCATTAATTACTATTTGTGTTTATAAAATATATATCTAATATAATACTAAAATTTATAAAAAACTCATTATATTTTATTCTAACTCTAATTCTTCTCTGGTTGCTGTTTTTAAATATAAGAAATAACTTGTAACTGATATTCCAACTAATAATAAAATAATTCTTACAAAGGTTTTATCAACTAAATAAAAAGAAACTGAAATCGAAAACCATAAACTAACACTTGCAATTATTTTAGCTTTTAATGGCATTGCTTTTTCTTTAAGGTATAATCTTGCATATTTACCAAACCATTTATTATTTATAATCCAAAGATATAATTTTTCTGAGCTTCTTATATAACAAGCTGTAGCAAGTATTATAAATATTGTTCCTGGCATTACAGGAAGTATTAAACCTATTATTCCTAATATTAAAAATATTGTTCCTAATATTATTAACCCAATTCTTAATACTTTGTTCTCAACTTTTTTCATTATACTCAAACATTTTCAAAAATATTTTTTTATCACTATATTTAAATTTTATAGAATTATAATGCTTTTAGACTTAAATTTTATTTTAAAAGTTTGAAAAATTTTAGATTATTTTTATTCTAATGTAAAAACAATAGAGCTTTTATACTTTATTTTTTTGAAATATAATTCCAATTAAATTATTGATTGGAGAAAGTTATGGAACTAAAAAAATTATTAGAAAATGTAGAAGTTGAACATTACAATGGTTCTTTAGATAATCATGATATTAAAGATTTATCTTCAGACTCAAGACAAGTAAAAAAAAACGATATGTATATAGCATTACCTGGTACAAAAACTGATGGTCATCATTATATTGATGAAGTTACAAAAAGAGGTTGTGAAGCTGTTTTATGTGAAACAGATTGGTTAAAATCTCAATATAACCTTAAAATAGAAACAGCTTATATTGGAGTTAAAAATACACGTAAGTCATTTTCAACTATTAGTGCAAATTTTTATGAAAATCCAACAAAAAAAATGTATATGGTTGGAGTTACTGGAACAAATGGTAAAACGACAACAACTCATATAATAGAAAATATTTTAAAAGAAAATGGAAAAAAAACAGGTATTTTAGGAACACTTTATGCAAGATACGGAGGTATTACTGAAACAGCTAAATATACAACACCAATGACAAATGAATTACAAAAAACATTTAAAAAAATGTTAGATGTTGAGGTTGAGGCTGTTGTTATGGAGGTTTCATCTCACGCTTTAGATCAATATAGAGTTGGAGCTTGTGATTTTGATGTTGCTATCTTTACAAATCTAACACAAGATCATCTTGATTATCATCCAACTTTTGAACATTATAAAGAAGCAAAAGGTATTTTATTTAAAGAATTAGTAAAAGAAACTGGTGTATCAATAATCAATCTAGACGATCCAAATTCAAAATATTACATTGATAATAGTAAAGCTAGAGTTGTGACATATGGTTTATCAGAAAAAGCTAATATATATGCTAAAGATATTTCATTAAAAATGGATGGAACAACATTTACAGCAGTAACTCCTGTTGGAGAAATATATTTAAATCTTAATTTAGTGGGTAAGTTTAATGTATATAATACTTTAGCAGCTCTTGCTTTTGGTATAGCAACAAATATACCTTTAGAAATTTGTAGGAAAGCTCTTGAAGCAACACTTGGAGTTGCAGGTAGAATTGAGATTGTAACACCAAAAGGTCATCCTTATACAGTAGTTGTTGATTATGCCCATACACCTGATAGCCTTGATAATGTATTAAAAACAGCTAGAGAGTTTACTACTAATAAATTAATTTCAGTTTTTGGTTGTGGTGGAGATAGAGATAAAACTAAACGCCCTATAATGGGTGGTATTGGTGCAAGAGCAAGTGATATTAGTGTAATAACATCAGATAACCCTAGAACTGAAGAGCCAAAAAAGATCATTAATGATATCCTTCAAGGAATCCCAGAAAAAGAAAAAGTTATTGTTGAAGTTGATAGAAAAGAAGCAATAAGAAAAGCTATTGGTATGGCTAGTAAAGGTGATACAGTAGTAATTGCTGGAAAAGGTCATGAAGATTATCAGATTTTTAAAGATGAAACAATTCATTTTGATGATAGAGAAGTTGCTAGAGAATTTATAAAATAATAACAAGTATTTAAGTGTAAATACTATTTGTGACTAACTTTATAATTATTTAAGAATAAATGATCTTAATAAGAATTATTTTTGAAAATATTTAAATTATTTTTACTAAATACCAAGCTGTGTTAAATAGATAAATAATTCTGACTAATACAGCTTTAATGTATTTTGTTAAATTGAATAATGTTCTATATTTATTACAAGATAAGATTCTTTTTAATAAAAATATTTTAGGAATTTAAAATATCTTCAATTTCTTTAATAGACTTAAAACTAAATGAATTTTCAATAATATTTTTAAGTTTTTCAATGTCACTATAATTTAGTATTTTATTCTCAAGTTTTTTTGATATACCATTAAATTTTTTCTTTATTATTCTAATAATTAGATTACTAGAAGTATTTAATTAACCTATATGCTCACTTTTGGTTCTAACCTTATCAATAAGACCTTCTAACTTTTCAACAGGAAGCATATCTTTAATTGTCTCTCCTTTATATACCAAATTAACTTTCTTCATTTTGAAAATTTTATTATAACAAGATTATTTATTATTAGTATTTTTTAGACACATATAATTAATAGATTACTTAAAAACATTTTTCCAAGCTGAAAAGTTACCACCATTTTTATAAACCTCTAGTGATAATAATCCTGACTCATAATTACCTTGGGCAAGTTGATATTCAACCCAAGTCCACTTTGCAGAAGTTGTTCTAATATCAACATATTTTCCTAAAGCTTTAGTTATCTTTTTTAATTTATTATCAATACTTTTAATACCTTCAAATGGAGACTTATCAAGAGGTGTATTTTTTTTAGCAACAAAAGGAGAAATACCCATAGCTGTTTTTGTAATTTGAGATATTTTTAATGTAAATTCAATTAATTCATCTATATCTTCATCAGTCTCATCGGGTACACCTATCATTTGATAAAGTTTTATCATTTTCATTTTATATTCTTTTGCTAACTCGGCTGATCTCATTAAGTGCTTTTCTTTAATTCTTTTTTCCATAAAATCTCTAACTCTTTCTGATGCTCCATCACTTGCAACGGTTAGTGTTTTATAACCTCCTAAAGCTAACATTTCAACAAATCTAGGAGTTAATCTATCTGCTCTTAAACTACTTATACCTATTTGTTTTTTTCTACTAATTACTAATTCCTCTAATATATTAACTATTTTAGGATGATCAGAAACAGCAGCACCAACTAAACCTACTTTATTTACAAAATCAGGTACTTTAGAAAGAACTAAATCTGGATTCATTATTCTCATTCCATTATTTGTAGTTCTTCTCATAACACAAAAAGTACAACCTCTTGAACAACCTCTTTCTGGTTCTATTAAAAACATATTTGATAATTCTGTATGAGGTGTAATAATTGCAGATGTTGCAGGTAATTTATCATGGTCAGCTTTTGCTATAGGTGGTAAAAAGTTATGATGTATTGAAGGAACATAAAAACCATGAGTTTCAGAAAGTTTTTTTAATAAAATATCTCTTTCTGGATATTCTTTATACATTTCAATAAAAGTAAATATTAAATCTTCTGCTTCTCCTAAAATTACTAGATCTACAAAGGGACCAACTGGTAATGGATTTGAAAATGTAAGAGGGCCTCCTGAAATAATAAGAGGATGATATTTTTGATTTCTATCTTTACTCAATACTGGGATATTAGATAATTCTAGACATTCAATTAATCCCAAAAGTTCTGTTTCATATGCTATTGAAAAAGCTATAATATCAAAGTTTTGTAATTCTGTTTCTGATTCATAGCTAAATAATTTAGTTTTCTTAGCTCTATAAATATCTGTATTTTCAGGTAAAAAACTTCTTTCACAATTAAGATCATTCATTTGATTAAACAATCTATAAATAGTCTGATAGCCAAGTGATGACATAGCTATAACATATGGACTTAGTTATGTAAAATTTAAGTTAATTAAAGATTTTTTTCTATTATGTTCTTCAAATGTAGATTTCATCTTTTTCTTTTTTCTTACTTCTTCAAATTTCTTTTGCAATTGGCATTTTAATTTTTACTCAAAATAATTTACTTTTACTAAACATTTTAAACGATAGCTATTTTACTATGGTTATTAGAAAAGTTTTTTAATGCTTTATTAGTTTATTTAAACTGCTATCTATATAATTTATTAAAAAAAAATTACGACAAATTTAAAATTATTAGGTAAGCTAAATATATTATTAAGGTTTTAAAGAAGTTATTATGAAACACATAGTTGAAGAGATAAAGCACAGGAAATAAATGGTTTAAAAAATCAATTACCTATTCATAGAAAATCTGTTGAGTTTTTTGAAGAATTAATTCAGTTTTTATTCCCTATTAGAAGTGATAAGTTAAATTGTGATATTACTTCTTGTAATAGTCTTGATAATATATCATTAATGTTAAATGCTCTTTTAGAACTATGTCCTTGTAAGCACTTGAAAGATAAACCAATTGCTGAGAATTTTTTTAATAAATTACCAGAAATATATAAAGAATTGATAGAGGATGCAAAACTTATTCTTAATAATGACCCTGCTGCAAGAAGTTTAGAAGAAATTATCTTAACCTACCCTGGTTTTTTTGCAATTGCAACTTATAGAATTTGTCATTATTTACATCAATTAAATATTCCTGTTTTACCTAGATTAATTTCTGAATACTCACATTCTAAAACAGGTATAGATATTCACCCCGCAGCAAAAATACAATCTCCTTTTTTTATAGATCATGGAACAGGAATTGTAATAGGTGAAACTTGTGAAATAGGTAAAAATGTAAAAATTTATCAAGGTGTAACTCTAGGAGCATTAATTGTTAATAAAGATATGACAGATAAAAAAAGACACCCAACAATAGAAGATAATGTTGTAATTTATTCAAATGCAACTATACTAGGAGGCCAAACTATTATTGGTCATGATAGTATTATTGGAGGTAATGTCTGGCTTACAAAGAGTTTAGAACCTAATTCTATAGTTTATTATAAAAGTAATATCACAATAAAAAATAATGAATCTGAATTGTTATTTCATATTTAAGTAAGGAGAAAAAATGAAATTAAATAATATTTTAGAAGGTATCGGTAATACCCCACATTTAAAATTAAATAGATTATATGATAAAAATTTTGATGTATGGGTAAAGCTTGAAAAAAATAATCCTGCTGCAAGTATAAAAGATCGTATAGCTTTAGCGATGATAGAAGATGCAGAGAAAAAAGGACTGTTAAAGTCTGATACTGTTATTATTGAACCGACTTCTGGAAATACAGGAATCGGTCTTGCAATGGTTGCAGCAGTAAAAGGATATGAGTTAATACTTGTAATGCCTGAAAGTATGTCTATTGAAAGAAGAAAACTAATGGCTTCTTATGGAGCAAAATTTGTACTAACACCAAGAGAAAAAGGTATGAAGGGGGCTATAGAACAAGCAAAAAAATTAGTTGAAGAAAACTCAAATTCTTGGATGCCAATGCAATTTGATAATCAAGCTAATGTACAAGTACATAAAGAAACTACAGCAAATGAAATTATAAATGATTTTTCTGATGGTTTAGATTTCCTTATAACAGGGGTTGGTACAGGTGGACATATTACAGGTTGTGCAGAGATTTTAAAAAATAAATTTCCTAATCTAAAAGTTTTTGCAGTTGAACCAGAACTATCTCCTGTTCTTAGTGGTGGAAGTCCTTCACCTCACCCAATCCAAGGGATCGGGGCTGGTTTTGTTCCTAATATTTACAATAAAGACTTAATTGATGGAATTGTTCAAGTTTCTAAAGATGATGCATTTGAATTTGCTAAAAAATCTGCAAAAAGTGAAGGTTTATTAGTTGGTATTTCTTCAGGTGCTTCATTAGCAGCAGTTAATAAATTAATTTCACAAGGTGTTATAAAAGAAGGAAGTAAAGTTTTAACATTTTGCTATGATACAGGTGAAAGATACCTTTCAATAGAAGGTCTTTTTGATGCTCCACCTGTAGAAGTCGTTAGATAAGACATGAGTAAGAGAGTTTATAAGTTTTCTTTTATAATCTCTCTTAATATATCATTATTTGATAAGAGTTCTCTACAAAGTTCAATATAGTTATATTGTGATTCAATTTTATTCTTTAATAGGTATTTAAGCTTATTTCTTAAATCATTTTCGTCAAAAACCTCAGATTTAGTTATAAGTTTATAATATTCATAATTTTCAGGTAAATTAAAATCAATGAAACCTAAGGGAAATATATTAAAATTAAATTTTGGTAAAAAATCAACTTCAATGTCTAGAGTATTTATCATAGCAAGAATATTAGTATAGTTCATAAATGACTTAGCCATAGAAGCTTGAACTATATTTTCACTTATAATTAAGTCTACATTATTTAAAAGTTCCTTATAGTCTCGATTTTTTAGTTTTGAAGAAGTAAAAACACTTAAGTTATTTTTTTGAAAACTTTGTATTTTTATAGGAGATATTAAAAATAAGGATATTTTTTCTTCAAAAGAAGCAAATATTTTAAATAACAAATCAAGTAGATATCCATAAAAACTTTCTATTTTATAATGTAAACTTAAATGATAAGCCCAAGGTGCTATTGAGTATAAAACTATTTTAGTATTCAAATCTAAATTATATCTTTGAATAATCTTATCTTTATCTTTTATAAAATTACTATCTCTAAATATGTCCCAGTATTTATTAAATTTATCATTTTTAGTTGGATTATTGACAGGACAAGGTTTTATAGAAATTACCTTAAAAGTATCGACATTATTTGATTCTCTTATTATACCAGTACAATCAAATGTAACTAATAAAATATTCTTTTCTAAAAGATAATTCAAGAAAATCTCTGGAGTATGAGGGTATTCAGATAAAATTATCATATCTGGTTTAAAATAATCTAAGTAATTTTTAAATTCATCTAATGAATTATTATAATAAAAATCTATATCATTAAGTGGAAATTGAAGATATCTCGAGTATTTAATTAAAATTCTATAAATAAATTCTTCTTTATTTAATTTTTCGCAAAATGCAAAAATCTGAGAAAGTTCTCCTGTACTATCTTCTGTAGACATACCAGAGAAAAAAAGTATTTTATAAGGCATTACTTTTTAAATGAATTTAGATTATATAAACTAATATCTGCATCATCTGTAGCAAAAATATTATTAGCTTTTAAATCTAGTTTTTTTACAGTAAAGTCCGTTTTTGTACTAAAATCTTTTTCTTTTAAAGAATAGTAATCATCTACTTGATAGTAAATTTTATCTATATTAATTTTATCACCTTCATTAAAAATAAACTGATTAAACATAGGAACTGCTGTTTTATCTGAAGATAGTAATATTAAACTATACTCAGTTTTCTCTCTAACTTCTATGTCTTTACTTTCTTTAGGAGATATAATCATTTTGTCTTTTATATCAGAATTAGAATTATATAATAAAGCAAATAACTTTTTATCTGTTTTGTTATTAATACTAAATTTTACTATTTTATCTGTAGACTGAGGATATAAATAATCAATATCATTATATTTTAATTTTATTTGATTATGATTAAGTGTTAGGTTATTTTTATCCCAATCAAATTTAACACTTACAACTTTATTTAAAGAGTCTTTTGAAATCTCTCTTTTAGCTTCTGGTGGTAAAAGAGAAAGAGAACCATTCGATATTGTATTTAAAATCTGATTTATTTTAGGCTCATATAGTTCTTTAATAGGCTCATTAATAGCAAATATATTATCTAATAAATCATCTAGTATTTGAAATGTAGGGTCTGATAATTTATTAAAAGATTCTGACTTAAGTAAAATATGATCAGATAAGGATACTATATTCTTTATTTGGACTTCTGGTTTATCATAACGCCCCTGTCTTTCTGAACTACTAACTAAAACTCTATACTTCTTCTTATAATTATCAATTTGTGAGTAATTAATAATCCCTTTTTGTACTAATATAGTATCAATATCATTAATATCTTTATTTAAATCTTCATTATATGCGTTTATATAAGCTTTATTAGTATCTGTTTTAGCGATAAATCCAAATGTATATATAGAAGTTAAAATTAAAGTAATTATTAAAGGAAAAATCTCATCTTTTATACTAAAGTTTCTATGAAGTCCTTTAGAATTTATAGGGAAACTATAAGCTGAGAATATTAACATCAATAAAACTATTATCAAAGAGTATAAAGCAGATTTAAAAGCGACTGCTTTTTCAACTACTGATTGGCTATATGGACCTTGTATCATAGCCCCACTAATCTTTGTTTGAATTAACTCATTAGCAACAGATGAACTTATTAAATTACTTATAAATGAATAAGATAAATGAACTAAGATAATAGATATTATTATTTTAGATAATAATCTAAGTAATTTAGTTTCATTTGATGCTTTTTCTACTATTACAGGTGTAGGCTTAGAACTAACTGGATTATTAGGTTTTGAGTTGAGAACATTTTTATTTATGTTTTGATTTGTATTAATGGTAGTTGTTTTTTTTAGTGATGTTGTTGCAATTAAGTTTTGAAGATCTCTTTCCATATCTTCCATTGTTTTATATCTTTTTTCTCTATCCTTATTAATAGCTCTCATTACTATTGCTTCAAGTTCTGGAGGAATACTAGGATTGATTTTTCTTGGCAAATCTGGATTTTCACTAAGAACCTTAGAAACAACTTCTCCAACTGTTTCACCATAGAATGGAAGTACTCCTGTAAGCATTTGATAAAGAGTAACACCATAAGAGAATATATCTGTTCTGTTATCTACATCTTTCGAACTTCTTAATTGTTCGGGTGAAATATACATAACACTACCAAGAATAGCTCCGTCTTGTGTTAGTCTTAACTGTTCTGAATCATTTTGAGCTATACCAAAGTCTGTTATTTTAGCAATTTTATCATTAATTAGAATTATGTTATCAGGTTTTATATCTCTATGAACTATAAAGTTTTTATGAATATAATCCAATGCTCTGCATATTTGAATACTTATATCAACACATTGATCTATAGGTAAAATCTTTTGCTCTTCAAGTATATTTGCAATAGATTTACCTTCTAAAAACTCCATAACCATATAATATTGTTCATCTTCTTCGCCAATATCATGAATATTAACAATATTAGGATGTGAAAGCTTAGCTATAGCTCTTGCTTCTTTTTGAAATCTACTTATTATTTCTGATTTTTGCTCTAAAGTAAAAGTACCTGATATTTTAAGCATCTTTATTGCAACTTTTCTATCAAGCCTTTTATCATTAGCAAGATAGACAGTACCCATACCGCCGTGACCTATTTCTT
The DNA here is from genome assembly GCA_046328075.1 of Candidatus Sericytochromatia bacterium. Classification (GTDB taxonomy): domain Bacteria; phylum Cyanobacteriota; class Sericytochromatia; order UBA7694; family JACMQJ01; genus JAXLXG01. The sequence continues at coordinate 115,241 of JAXLXG010000013.1, read as the reverse complement.
TGATTATATGATAATTATCTGTAAGTAATCCCATTAAAACCTTTATGCTATTAAACTCTTAAACTTCTGTGATTCATGTATTGGACTAAAATCTTTATCTATTTTCAGCATACTCTTATAATTTTTATCAATTCCAACAGCAGTTTCAAGATCTCTAATACATTCATCAAAATAACTTTGTGATACATAAGCACAAGCTCTATTATATAAAGCTTCAGGATAGTTAGGTGTTATTTCTAAAGCTTTAGTAAAAGCTTGTATTGCTTCCTTCTTTTTACCTTCAATCATCATATAACAACTACCAAGGTTAAAGTAACCTTCTGCATAGTTTTTATCAATCTGAATTGTTTTATGATATTGTATTAACGCTTCTGCATATCTAGACATCATAAAAAGTGCAGTACCCTTATTTAAGTAAGCCTCTCTATAATTTTCTTTCAATTCAATTGCTTTATCAGCTAATTTTATTGCCTCAGAAAAATTTCCTAATTGAGTGTATACATGAGCTTTATAATTATAAGCTTCAGCATCATTTGGTTTTAGCTTTAATAATTTATCAAAAAACTCTAATGATTCACTATAACGTTTGATTGATAAAAGTGTTACTCCTTTTTTAAATAAATCTTCTGTATAATTTTCATCTACTATTGGACTATTTAAAAGATTACTCTCAATTTTCTTAAGAGTATCACTTTCTTTATTTTCAACCATAATCTCATTATATGTTTTAGGAGGTCTTTTTTCATCAATAATACTTTTAATCTCCTGTTCTGTAAGCTTTTTAAAATTATCTGAATCAGCTTTACTTATTACTAAATGTTCAGAATTTAAATCTATACTTGTGCATTTATCTAATTGTATATTTTTTAAAGCTCTTTTTATTACATTATAGTATTTATCAGCCATATCAGAATTTATCTGATTTCTATCAACTAAATATTTTATTCTAGAATCAATTTTAAAAGAAACTATATTATTAATATCAGGGCTTTCACTTTCTACATAATCTTTTAACCACTCTTTAAGTAAAAATTGAAGATCTGAAATAATAGGTTTTAAACCAGCTAATTTGTAGTATTCTTTATCTTCTTTTTCTGATTTTATAACTAAAAATTTATTTGTATTATTCTCAGTTATATTATTTAGTCTCATTAAAATTTCATAAATTAGTTTTAAACTTAATAATCTTGATGAATAATTATCCATTGTATTATCATCTGTATAAAAAGATACTTCTATTTCGTTATAATCTTTGGGGAGTTCTTTTTCAATAACAAAAGATTTATATACATCTCTAAGGTTTATAATAGAGTTTTTAATATCACGATATTCATTTAAATATTTATTTAACTCATTAACATTCTCCAATGAAAAACTATCTGTTTCTTCCATATTAGATATAAAATCTTCTATTTGTTTACAAATAACAAGCATTTTATCTAATCCTGTTGATTCGATATCACCTTTAGTTAACTCGCTAATTATTACTTCTATTTTTGAATTAACTCTAATTATATCTCTATAATGTTTTCTAAAAAAGCTATTATTAAGTGGTCTTAATTGCCTAAACTCATCTAGTAAAGCAGATTTTTCATCATCAGTTTTTCTACCACCATAAAAATATCTGCTAACAAACTTTAGATATTTAGAGTGATTATTGTCAACTTCTTGCTTCATTTGATCCATACCTGAATTATCTAACACTTCAAGTATTTTCATAAGACAATCTATTCTTTTGACGTATTCTAATGAAAGCATTTTGCCCCTTATATTTTAAGCTATAAAAACCTTTTATTTTAAAATTTATAGTAATAATTTTTAATTAAAAACTATAAAAGTAATTAAAACAATTTTATCATACATAGACTAGTTATTAGTTATTTTAAAATATGTTTTACAAGGATTTATAAAAAGTAGTTTTAATATTATTTCAAAAAAAGTGTTTTAAACAAAGATTAACCAAAAGTAAACCATATCTTTAGAAAGTATTTATAATTATTGAGTATAACTCTAATATAGATTTTAAAAATAAGGAAGGAATTTTTTTACCAAATGTTTATTTCAAATAATGATCAGGTAAAAAACATTGTTAGTTCTAAGCCTAAAAATGAAACTAAGGTTGAAAAAAAAGAAGAAGTAAAAAAGACTCAAGAAATAAATATCCCAACTGAAAAAGTAAAAATTAGTGAAACAAAAAAAGGAAAAGAAATACCTTCAATACCTGTTATAAATTTTAGTGAAGAAAATAGTATTAAATCTAAAGTTTCTATTTCAAAATCTATAGTTGATCAAGCTGTTGAATTAGATTTCGATGATAAAGCAGGACTAATAAAGAAATCTGTTGATTTTTCTAAATCTCTTGATGGAATGGATAATAGTGAATTATTAGAAGTAGCTGATTATATTAGACATTTATTACAAGAAACTCTTGGGACAGATGATATATTAGGAGCTTTTCAATCTACTGTATTTGATAAAATGAAAGAAAATATGAATTCTACACCTTTGTTTATTAAGCCAATGCCTTTTGAATATAAATTCATTCAATAAGTTAATTATAGTTAATGTTAAGTAAAAGAAGAAGTATTATATTTAAAGTTACTATAATTAATAATTTAAATTAATTAAGATTTTTTGATAAAGTAAAATAAAAGACTGTTCCTTTTTCATCTTCACTTTCAAGCCATATTCTACCTTTATGATGTTCAACAATCTTTTTAACTGTAGCAAGTCCTATTCCTGTACCCTCATAATCAGAGCGACTATGCAATCTTTTAAACATAGAAAATATAGCCTCATGATAATCAGAGCTTATACCAATTCCATTATCTTTTATAGAGAAAATATATTCTTCTTTATCTTCATTGCATAATATATTTATTTCAGGATTATTTTTATTATATTTTATAGAATTTGAAATAAGATTTTGAAATAAAACTTCTAATAATGTTGAATCTCCAATAACTTTTGGCATATTATCAAATTTGATATTAACACTCTTTTCTTCAATAATTAATCTAAGGTTTTTTAAAACCCTATTTAGAACATTATTTATATCTATTTCAGAAAACTCTTTGGATTCAGTACCAATTTTTGCATACTTCAATAGAGATTCAATTAACTTTCTCATTCTCTCTGCACCATCAATACTATATTGTAAAAATTCTACACCTGATTCATCTAATTTGTCTTTATATTTCCTTAAAAGTAATTGATTGTAACTTGTGACCATTCTAAGAGGTTCTTTTAGATCATGAGATGCGACTGAAGCAAAATTTAATAGTTCATTATTTTTACTTTGTAATAATTCTCTTTGTAATTCTAATTCTCTATTTATTTCCTTTAAAATAGTAATATTCTTTAAAATAATAGTTACAATATTTTCTCTTAACTTTAGTGCAATATTAATTTCAATATTCTTCCACTCTTTAGATTTATTTGATTTACTTTCAGACCACTTTTCAAAAGATTTTCTAGGGCTTAATCTTATAAGATCATTTTCAATACTAATATTCTTTTCATCAGGCTTTCCTGCCCAATCTATAGTTTTTATATGTTCTTTCTTAAACCAAAGAATATAATTATTACTTGATAAAGAAAGTGCCATTAAACCAGATGCATTGTCTTTAATATCTATACATTCAGGAATAATTTTTGAAATCTCGTCTGTTACCAAAATATTTTGATTCAAATTTTTTATATAATCTATAATTTTTTTTATATATTTATCTTCAATTGAATTATTAATTCTATTAATTTTTTCATCATAAAATATAATAGCTGAATCAGAATAGTTAATATTTAAAATATCCTTTTTCAAAGGATCTACAATACTCCACTCTTTAGACATATCTTCAACTAATAAATTTAGATTATTATTTAAAATTTCTTTATTTTTTGAGTCTTCATTTTCTTCTTGAAGCTTTAATTGATTTGAAAAAATCTTACCTAAGTAATTCTATTCATTCTTAAATGTAATCAATAAACTTTGCTGAATAATTATGACAAGCAAATAAACCCCACATAATTTATTATTAAAAATAATAGGTATTAAGGTTGCACACACCCATATTTTGTAAATATTCTATATGAATAGGTGATGTAGCTCTTAAAATATTGTTAGATAGATCCAATGGTTTATTTGTGATTATATTAATCTCAGGATATATTAAAGGTTGCTTATTATTTAAATCAACTATTAATCTTACCCAATTTTTTAAATAAAGATCTCTAGCTTGTTTTGATATATCTCTGTATGAGGATAATTCAAACCTAGTAAGGTTCTAAATTTGTATTCTAGCTTCTCCAACTACTTCACCATTCCAATCTTTGTATCAAATTTATAAACCATAACTCTATCATAATTGAGTAAAATCTTTATTTGTTATTTGTTATCTGAAATAATTCTTTCAAACTTTTGATGAATTTGTATTTTATTTATAGATTTATTAAATAGGTTATAAAATTTAACATTAGAGTTCTGATTATCAAAAAAAGGCTCAAATTCTAATATTAGTAAGCCTTATGAGATAAAGTGCATTAATATTAAATTTATTTTCAAAATTATTAGTTTTATAAGAAAAAATATGAGGGGTTAAATGATGAAAAAATTTCAATTTTTATAGATTCCTTAATAGATTTGATAATTTCTATATCAAGTATTTTATTTAAATTTCTATTAATTATCTCTTGTCTATGTTAATAAAATCTTTTATGATCACTGCTCAAGTTGAACTATATCTAAATTTTTATTATCGCATATTAATATAAAACCATGAGCTTGTATTTTACCTGAGACATGTATAGGCTCTTTATCACAAAATTATTTAATGTTATTTCTTTTAAGGATTTACATTTTTAACCTTTTATTAGAATGAAATATTCTAATATTCATATGTATTATTTTTATGCTTATATTGTAATAAAATTATTAAAAACAATAATAAAGATATTAAACTATAAAAAACTATATATATTACTAAAAAAATATTTATTTAATAAAATAAAAATAATCTTTTAATAACTTTATTTTTATATAAATACTATATTTTTTTAAATTTAAAAATGATATTATTAAGTATAATATAGTGATGTAATTAATAGTTTAATGTTTTGAAAATAATAGAATACTTGTTGTTGATGATAATGAATTAATCCATGAAGATTTTAAAAAAATTCTTCTTAGTAATGACATTAATAAACAAGATAATAATTATATAGATTTAGAAAAAGAGCTATTTGGTATGACAACTAGCTCTAATTTAACAATTCCAGCTATAAATTATTGTATTGATTTTGCATTTCAAGGTCAAGATGCTTATGAAATGGCAAAAAAAGCAGATAAAAAAAATAAACCTTATGCATTAATATTTATGGATGTAAGAATGCCACCTGGGTGGGATGGGATTGAAACAATTTCTAAAATCTGGGAAAAATATCCAAATACAGAAGTAGTTATATGCTCGGCTTACTCTGATTATCATGGGATAAAATTATCGAAAAATTAGGAACAAATGATAGGCTTATATTTCTAAAAAAACCATTTGATGCAATTGAAGTAAAGCAATTAGCTTTAACATTAGTAAAAAAATGGAATCTATATGAAAAATCTAAAAACTATGTTTCAGATTTAAGAAGAGAAGTAACAAAACGAACTAGACAATTAAAAGATGATTTGAGAATTGCTTGTCAGCAGAGATAAGTTGAAACAAGAAGTTTTTATTAGACAAAATGCAGAGAATGAATTAAGTTTAGAAAGAGACAATTTAAGATATTTATTAAAAAATATACCTGATGCTGTATTAACAATAAATGCTCAAGGTGAAATAAAATTAATAAATAATAGTTTTGAAAAGATTTTAAATAAGCAAGAAAATGAGATAATAAATAGGAATATTAATGATATATTATTTTTATATGATAATGAAAATAATAGAATTTTATATAAAAATTTTGTAGACTCTAAAATGTATACAATAATAGTCTATTAAAAGTTAGAAATAGATAATATAATTAAAAAACTGTAATTGTAAGTTGTGCTAGAATATATCAAATACCCTAGTTATACTTTATTAAAAATATCACTGAAAAAATTAAGACGGAAGAAGAACTAATAAAAGCTAGGAATCTTGAATCAGTTACTAGTTTTTGCAGGAGGTTAGTAATGATTTTGAACATATTATTAGTGGAATAATGAAATATAACTCTTGCCAAAATATAATGAGGTGAAAATTCAAAAGCTGAGGAATATTTGGTCACAGCAGAAAGTGATTCAATAAAGGTAAGTATTTTGTCGCAACAATTACAAAACTTTTCTAAAATAATAGTATTTATAAATAACAATAAAACTATAAAAAATAAACAAATAAGCATTATTAGCTCTGAAAATTCTATAAAAAGCTTTAGAAAATACCTTAAAGAATCTAGGTTACTTAGTTGTTTTTTGAAAACTCTAGAAGGTTATTATATTTTTTAGATGAGGATAATTTATCTCAAATAAATGATTTAAAACTCAAGAGTTATTTTAGTTTCTATATATGATAAAAAATTATGTGAAGAAAATGTACTTAACTTAAATTTTATAGATGTATTAGAAACACCTTTTAAATTAAAAGATAATGAAATAATACTAAAAAATAACATAAGAAAAAATTATGATTTTATACAGGGTTTATTATTTTCTTAGATATATCAATTAATTTTTCTAAAACTTCTTCATAATTCATACTAGTGGTGTCAATAATAATCGAATCATTAGCGGGTTTTAAAGGTGCAACAGCTCTATTCATATCATAATGATCTCTATTTGATATATCATTGATTAATTCTTGAATATCTGTTGTTATACCTTTTTCCATTTGCTCTTTAAATCTTCTATTTGCTCTCTCTTCAACACTTGCTGTTAAAAATATTTTTATATCAGCATTAGGAAAAACAACTGTTCCTATATCACGCCCATCCATAACAACACCTGTTTTGTTTTCTGCTAGGTTTCTTTGCTTTACAACCATAATATCTCTAACACCTTTATGACTAGCAACTTGAGAAACATTTTTACTGATCAATGGCTCTCTTATCTCAGAAGTTATATTTTTATTATCTATTAAAACATTTAAAAAGTTCTGTCCTTTTATTGGTATTAAATCAATTTTTGAATCTTTTAAGAGTAACTCCATTCTATTATTATTAGAAAGGTCAATATTATTATTTAAAGCTTTCCAAGTTAAGGCTCTGTACATTGCACCTGTATCTATATAAAGCATATTAAGTCTATTAGCCAAATCTTTTGCAACAGAGCTTTTACCTGCTCCTGCAGGCCCATCTATTGCGATAATCATTTAAATATCCTCCATAAGATTTTTTTTATCTAATATTAATTGTACATCTCTAATGGTTAACAGAGGTTTAATATTTGTTGAGATGTTTACATTTAGTTGTTTAATTTCTTCTTCATATATTTGAGCTTTAATTTTTAATTGTTCTAGTTTTTTATAATCATTGTTATTCATATATTCATCTCTTTTATCTCTTAAAGCTCTGAGATTTTTTTCTATCTCCTTAATTTTTGATTGACTTATAGATTTTGAAAACTTCTTCTTTGAAAATAATAGGTCTAATAGTTTAACTGCTATATCTGGATAATAAGCATTAGGGTTTAACTCTTTTGAAGCTTTTATTATTTCATTTATTACATCTTTATCAATAGATATATCATAATATTTTTCCATTTTCTTAGATTTAAATTCTAAAACTTCTAAAGTTTTATCAATATCAGCTTCTTTTATCTCTACTTGTATTAAAAAATTATTTAAAATATTGTTTTTAATATATAAATCAAAATCTGTAATATCTTCAACAAATATAATGTTTTTATCTGTTGTATTTATAAAGTGCATAAACATATTATATAAACTTTGGTATTCTTTAAATTTAAATAAAACAGTTAAGTCACTAATAACTAAAATTACATCTTTTGTATTATTTAACTCAGTTGTAAATTTCTTAAAATTTTTGCTTATTTCTTGTAAATTATCTATTTCATATATAAAAGAGTTAAAATTAAATTCTAATACTCTAAAATTTTGAAGTTCTTTATAGATTTTACCTTCCATTAAATACTGTGTTAAACCAATGATTAGGCTTCTTTTTCCGACTCCAGATTTACCTATTATTATAGGATAATGTTTTTCATATAAATTGAGAGAAGATATTATCTCTTCTATATAATCACTATACTCAATAACAGATTGTATTTCTTTGTTTTCAACTTTATATGTAAGATCTGAAGTAAATGATATATTTAATTGAATTAACTCTTTTTCTTCATCTTCACTAATCTCTGTTTGTTCTCTTAGTCTTAATAAATGCCATCTTATACGGCTTAGGTTTATTCCTGCATCTTTTATTAGTTCAGTTATATTACTTTCACCGATATTAACAATACCTAAAAGTAAATGTTCAGGTTCAACTAAATCTTCATTAAGTCTTTTAGCTTCATCTGAAGCTATTTCAACAGCGTGTTTTGTAGATGGTGAAAACTGCATTTCAAGCCTTAAAAACTTAGAGTTATTTGGATTATTATTTTCAATATTTTGATAAACAGTATCATATTTTAAACCTTTTTCTATAAGGAGTTTATGAGCTATGCTTCCTTCCTCTTTAAGCAATGCCAAAAATATATGTTCAGGTAAAACAAAAGAGCTTAGTAAACTTCTAGCCTCTTCTTGAGCAACCATAATAATTTTTATAGACTTTGGTGATAACTTTTCAAACATAATAAATAGATTATACTAAGGAAAAATTGAAAAGACGAGTAAGAAGTCAAAGGAGAAGGAGTAAAAAGTAATTAAAATTTTTACACTAGTAATTTTTTAGTGTAAACTTTTGAATATTACTTATAGTCCATTAAATAGAATTTAATATGAGAAAAAAAGAAGACCCAGAAAAAGTTGCATTAAGAGTTAAAAGATATAGAGAAAGACATAAATTAGAGCGTTTAGAAATGGATGTTTCTCATGAGTTAAAAGAGTCTTTTAAAAATCTTGTTGGCTTAGAGAATCAAAAAAATGTTGATAAATTGAAAGCTTTAATTGATTTTTGGAATGGAAATTTTAATCCTGATGATTTTACTAAAGAAGATGATAAACCAAGTATTAATAAGCAACTAGCAAAGCTTCTACCTCAAATTAATGAAGAAACTTTATTAAAAGAACAAAAAGAATTAAAAATAATGATGGATAAAGCTTTAGATAGATATAAAAACTCAAAACCTCTAGATATGCAAAGTTATAAAGCTAATCAAAAATATTGGCGTGATTTGTTAGAAAATAAAGATATAAAAAGAGCTTTAGAAAAGGTTGAAAAAAATTTAGGTGAAGGTATTAAAGAAATAATAACTAAAAGCTATATTCCTATGATAGAAGATGATTTAAAAGAATTTAGTAAATATCCTATAGAGTTACAATTAAGAATATGGCGTAAAGCTTTAGAAATGTATAGTTATCAAGATGGTAAACAAGCTTATATACAAGAAGTAGAACTTTTTAACTCTAAAAAAAAGAAGAAATAGATTAAAAAAGCTTCTAATTGAATAATATATGAAGGTTAAAAATAATGTTAAAAATACCCAATTCATTTAAAATAAGTATGTTCATTTTTTTAGTTGCTATTTCTTGTAATATACAAAATAATCAAAGTTTAGAAGATAATAATTTGATTTTAAAAACTAAAACTATTAAAAGCTTTGTAATGAATTTAGAACCAATAGTAGTAAAAGATAAAATTACTTTAGAAAAGCCTCTTGATATTAATTCAAATATTACAAGAGAAGAAATAGAGCAATTGAATAAACACAAAATAAATTCTGATGAGGAAAATTTAATATCTATTTGGTTAAATCCTGTTAATAAATGGAACGAAATAAGTGAAACATTAATAAAAAAGTATAAATTAGATGAAGAAAAAAAGCTAGAAATTCTACTTCTTTTAAATATTGGCTTATATGATACTCTGGTTAATACATATCAAAATAAATTTTTATTTAATAGAAGCTTTAATAATAAAATTATTCCATCTTATCCATCAGATAAATCAGCTATCTCAGAATTTAGCTTAAATATTTTGACTAATTTTTTTCCTGAAGAAAAAGATTTTTTATTAAATAAATCAATTCAAAATAAAAATATTGCATCTTGGGGTAAAGAGTCTCTAGATAGTGATATTAAGGCTGGTGAACAAATAGGGAAATTTATTTCTAAAAAACTATTAGATAATTATAATAACAGCAAAAATTTTAATAACATAAGCTTAAAATTTGTAAAAGATAAATTAGAAGATATAAGTAAAAATATCAAATAGAGAGTATTTTATCTATTTAGAGGTGAGTTAAAGTTAAATGAAAATTCAGTATATGTCTGATTTACATCTTGAGTATATAGAAAATAGAGAATACTTTAAAAAAAATCCTGTAGAAAAATTTGGAGATGTTCTAGTTCTAGCAGGAGATATTGTTTCTGAAACTGAAAGAGATAATGCCAAAGATTTTTTTAAAGATATAGAGTCAAAATTTAAATTAATAATATCAACTATGGGAAATCATGAGTTCTATGGTAGTGAAATAAATTATGCTTTTCCAAGTTATGAAAAAAATCTATCTGATAACCATTTTTTGTTAAATAATCAATCTCTTATTTTTGATAATGTTAAATTCATTGTAAGCACATTATGGTCAAAAGTCGATCCAGTACATGAGTCAGAGATAGCAAGGAGATTAAATGATTATAAGTATATAAAAAAATTTGATAATAAGCATATTAGAAACTTAAAAGTTGAAGATACAAACTACTATCATGAAATTTCTAAGCAGTTTATAATTGATGAACTTAAAAAAGACTTTAATGGAAAAATAGCTATAATAACTCATCATTTACCTAGTATTAATTGTGTTATTCCTAAATGGAGAAATGTTAATGTAGTTTCTGCGTTTGCAAACAATATGGATGATATTATTTTAAATAATAAGATTGATTGTTGGATATTTGGACATCAACATGAATTTATAGATGATTTTATTGGTAAAACAAAAATACTTTCTAATCCTTTAGGTTACTCAAAAGAAGATAACTTTTTTCTCTTTAAAAGTAATAAATGCATTGAGATTTAGTAATTTGCATATTATACTTAAAAAACTTTTTTGAGAAAATTAATTCTATAAGACTATTTATATTTTATTGATACTAACTCAAGATAGTAAGGACTTTACATTTTAATTAAACACTTAGGAAAATTATGGCTGAAGAAGAAAATATACAAAAAACAAATTATCCTGCACTAAGTACACTTATTACAGTATTTTTCTTTTGGGGTTTTATAGCTGCTGGAAATAGTATTTTTATACCTTTTTGTAAAAATTATTTTAGTTTAGACCAATTTCAAAGTCAATTAGTTGATTTTTCATTTTATCTTGCATATTATGTTGGTGCTCTTGGTTTATTTGCTTATGGAAACTCATTTGGAACAGACTTAGTGGGTAAATGGGGTTATAAAAAAAGTATTGTGTATGGTCTTTTATTTTCTGCATTTGGTGCTTTATGTATGATAGTTACTGTAAATGCAAAAAACTTTATAGGAATGTTAATAGGTTTATTTATTGTTGCTCTTGGTTTTTCATTACAGCAAACAGGAGCACAACCTTTTTCAATATCTTTAGGAGACCCATCAACAGGAAGTACAAGGGTAAATCTTGGTGGAGCAATTAATTCTTTAGGAACAACAATTGGACCTTTAGTAGTTGGTTTAGCTCTTTTTGGAACAACTTCAGCCGTTTGCGACTCTCAAATAAATAGTTTACCTCTAAGTAAAGTAATTATTTTATATAGTGGTGTTGGAGCATTATTTTTAGGCTCTGCTGCTTTATTTTCTTTCTCAAAAAAAGTTCCTGATGGTATTAATCCAGAAACTCCAGAAAAATCTAATAAAGCCCTTAGAAGTTTATTATTAATTACCTCATTATTAGTTATATGTTTTTCTCCTGTATTTGCTAGTTATAAAGGTGATGAAGTTAAAAAAGTAGATGAAATAAAAAGTACTTATTCTGAACAAAGTAAAAAGATTTCTGATTTAGAATGTTCTCTTAATGGAAAAAACCAAGAAGAGAAAGAAAAAACTTTTAATGAAATATCAAAAATAAAAGAAACCTTTCAAACACAATCAAACCAAATATCAGATATTATGAAGCCAATAGAAAAATCTAGATTAACATGGTTAGTTTTAGCTCTTTTAGTAGTTGTTTTAGGTTTACCTATAATTAATTCAATGGCTAAATCAAACTCAGAGGGTTGGGGAGCAATGAGTTATCCACAACTTGTTTATGGAATGTTAGCCATTTTTGTATATGTTGGTGTTGAAGTTGCAATAGGAAGTAATTTGGGCGAATTATTAAAGCAAAAAGAATTTGGCTCTTTTAAATCTTCAGAGATTTCACCTTTTATTGCTATGTATTGGGGAAGTTTGATGATTGGTAGATGGACAGGAGCAGTTGGTGCTTTTGATTTTAAAGAATCTACAAAAAGACTTCTTAAATTTATAGTTCCATTTATCGCTTTTGCAGTAATACTTATTTTGACTTCTCTTGCAGGACATGATATGTCATACCTATATTGGTATATTTTATGTGTTGTAATTCAAATGGTTTTTTCTAATATTAGTAAAGACAAACCAGATACTACATTATTATATTTTGGATTATTTGGAATAATCGCAATGATTATAGGTTTATTTTCAACAGGTAAAATAGCTATATATGCATTTTTAAGTGGTGGACTTGCTTGTTCTATTATGTGGCCTTGTATTTTCACTTTAGCAATTGCAGGTCTTGGAAAATATACAACTCAAGGTTCTGCATTTTTAATTATGATGATCCTAGGTGGTGGCATAATTCCTCCAATACAGGGAAAACTAGCTGATATTATTGGTATTCATCAATCATTTTTTATACCTGTTATATGTTTTATATATTTAACATCTTTTGCAATTATTGCAAGTAATATATTAAAAAAACAAGGTATAGATTATTCTAATGTAAGTAGTAGTCATTAGTTATATATGAAATAATAAAAATTTTATATAGAATGGCATTTATCTTTTATGTTAAAATATAGCTATATTAATGTAAATAGTTAAAAATAATGATAAAAAAGGATTCAAAACTGTTAAATATCGTTACTTTTTACTTATTAGTTTTAAATCAATTATGAAAAAACTTCCTCTAGGAATACAAACATTTAGAGATATAATAGAAAAAAATAATCTTTATGTAGATAAAACTGAAGATATATATAATCTTTTAAATGATAATGGTAAATACTTCTTTTTATCTCGCCCTAGAAGATTTGGAAAATCTTTATTAATATCAACATTAGAAGAAATTTTCTTAGGAAATCAAGATTTATTCAAAGGTTTATATATTTATGACAAAATAGAATGGAAAAAATATCCTGTTATAAAACTTTCAATGAATGATTTAAGATATTCTGGTAGTACAACAGATTTTGAAAATTCTTTATTATATTTTTTAAAAAATATATATGATAAATATAATCTAAAGTTAGATACAGATGATTATTTAATAGCATTTAAGGGGCTGATTTATAAATTATCTAAGATAGAAAAAGTAGTTTTTATTAATAGATTAGTATGATAAACCAATTATTGAGTATCTTAGTAGTAACCTAGAACGTTCTAAAGAAATGAGAGATATATTAAAAAACTTTTATGAAACCATAAAAGCTAATGATGAATATATACATTTTGCATTTCTTACTGGTGTTTCTAAGTTTTCAAAAACATCTATATTCTCAAGTTTAAATAATATTACCGATATAACAATGTATGATAAATATTCAAATATTTTAGGGATAACAGAAGAAGAACTTTATCATTATTTTGATGAGTATATAAATGTTTTAGCAAATAAGAAAAAAATAACAGTTGAAGAATTAAAATTAAGGTTAAAAAAATGGTATAACGGTTATTCATGGGATGGTAACAAATTTGTATATAATCCGTACTCCATATTAAGTGCTTTTACAAAAAATGATATAAGTAATTATTGGTTTGAGACAGGAACACCAAGTTTTTTGATAACGCTAATAAGAGAATACAATATAGATATAAAGAAACTAGAAAAATTATTTCTGTCAATAAAAGATTTCTCAGCTTTTGAAGTAGATAAAATGAATGTTTATGCACTTCTATTCCAAACAGGTTATTTAACAATTAAAGAAATAATAGAAATTGATGAAGAAAAAGAGTATAGAATTAGTTATCCAAATGAAGAAGTAAAAAAATCAATGTTAGATTATTTATTAGATGACTATGCTTATCAGCAAATTTCAGACGATATATCAATAAATGAAATGGTCAAAAAATTAAAATCTAATGATTTAGAAGGATTAATAAATATATTTATATCTATATTTGGAACAATAGCAGTAAAAATGCAACCAGATAAAAAAGTTAGTTTATATGAAAGAGAATTATATTATCACACTATTTTTTACTTGATATTCAAACTTATAGGTTCAAAAATTAAAGCAGAGTCTTCAACTTCTAAAGGTTTTATAGATGCAGTAGTAGAAACAAATTCTCATGTATATATATTTGAATTCAAAATGACAAACCCTGAAATAGCTTTAAATCAAATAAGAGAAAAAAAATACTACGAGAGTTTTTTAGCTAGTAACAAAGAAATAGTTTTAGTTGCTGTTTCTTTTGACTCAGAAAATAAGAATATCAAAGATTGGAAAATTGAGTCTATGGAAAGAATAAATAATGGGTAGAATATTGAGCTTAATTAAATATTACAAATGAAAAAACTTAAAACTAAATCTTTATTTATACTAATATTATCTTTATTATCATCTTGTATGTTTGATATTAACTTAAATACAATAAAACAAGATAAATATGAAACTATCAATTTAAAAGAAGATATTAGTAATGTTACACCACCATTAGTAGATACAACACCATTTCCGTCTCAATACTCATCTTATCAAAATAAAAATATGAGAAAAATATTTTATCAAAAAAGTAATAAACAAATACATGAACTATATTCGATTAATTATGATGGAACTAATAATCATAAAATTCTAATTCATAATTTTTTATTATCTCCAATTTTTAACATTAGCCCTGATTCAAATAAAATTATTTATATTGATAAAAACAATACTGACTATAATCTTAATTGGTTTGAACTAAATATTAGTGACTTAAATAAGAAGATGATATACTCAAGAACACCTAGACTTATAGCTAGAGCGTTTTTTTCAAAAGACTCTAAAAAAATTATATTTCCATACTATTCAAATAGTATTTTTAACTCTAATTATAGTATTTATGATACAAAGTCAGGGGAAATTAGAGAGTTAAATAAGATAAAGAAAACTATTTTAAGTGTTTCATATAGCAAAATTTTATTTTTGGGAGATAATAATAATATTTATATCAGTGACTTCAATGAAACGAATGTAATTAGAGTTAATAACATAAAATATGATTGGTTCTCATCATTTAAAATTTCAAATGATGAATCAAAAATATATGCATTATCTTTAGATAAAGAAAAAAGTGAAGCTAATCTAGTTTTAATGAATATTGATGGAACTTATCCAAAAATTCTTATACATAATTGTTATAATTTTGAATTATCACCAAATGAAAAACAAGTTTCTTATATAAGCTCACAAAATACTTTAAAAATATATGATATTGAGAAAAATGTTCTAATAAAAACATTAAATTATGATTCAATATTTTCATTAAAGTATTCTGATGATAGTAAAAAAATTGCATTCAACTCAAAAGATAAAATTATGATATTTAATAGTGATGGTACTTATGATAAAACGTTAAATGATGAGTTATTTATTGATGATAAAAATAAGAAATTAGATAGAAATATAGAGTTCCTTAAAATATTAGCTTGGTAAAAATTTAGCTTCCAAAATAATCTTTATAATTACTAAAAAACCTTACTAATTCTTTTTTCATAAGAGAATGTTCATAATCACTTAAAGTATTATCTTTTTCTATTAGTAAAAAAGCCCCTTTTCGTGCTTCTTCTAAAATTTCAGTATCTCTTACAATATCTGCTAATAGAAAATCTGGTAATCCGCTTTGTCTTGTCCCAAGAAACTCACCAGGCCCTCTTAATTTTAAATCTTGTTCTGATATAACAAAACCATCATTTGTTTTTGTCATTATTTCTAATCTTTGCTCACTTATATCACTTGGTTTATCACTAAATAATAGACAATAACTTTTTTCTGCACCTCTACCAACTCGACCTCTTAATTGATGAAGTTGGGATAAACCAAATCTTTCTGCATTTTCAATAACCATAACAGTAGAATTAGGAACATCAACACCAACTTCTATTACTGTTGTTGATACTAAAATATCTAACTCTCTATTTATAAACTTTTGCATAATTTCTTCTTTTTCAATATTTTTCATTTGTCCATGAAGAAGACCTATTCTAAATTCTGGAAAAATATCTTTTTGTAGTTTTTCTGCTTCAACTGTTGCTGCTTTAGCTGTTAGTTTTTCAGATTCTTCTATAAGAGGAAAAACGATATAAGCTTGTCTACCTTTGTCTATTTCAGAACGTAATAAATCCCAAGCTTTTACTCTATCTCTACCTTTAATTAAAATAGTTTTTACAGGTGTCCTACCAGGTGGAAGCTCATCTATAATAGAGACCTCAAGATCTCCATGTAATGTTAAAGCAAGTGTTCTTGGAATTGGAGTTGCTGTCATTGTTAGAATCTCAGTATTTTTACCTTTATTTCTCAATGTAGATCTTTGAACAACTCCAAATCTATGTTGTTCATCTATTACAACCAAACCAAGGTTTTTAAAATTTACTTCATCTTGAATTAGAGCATGAGTACCAACTGTAATATGAGTTACACCTGTACTTATATTTTCTAAAACTTCACGCCTTACTTTTTTTCCTTGACTCCCAACTAAAAAATCGACTTTAAGACCTAAAGGTTCAAGCCAAGCCTTAAATTTTCTATAATGTTGTTCAGCTAAAATCTCTGTAGGAGCCATTATTGCACCTTGAAAACCATTTTGAACAGCTACAAGTAATGTTAATAAAGCAACAACTGTTTTTCCTGAACCAACATCTCCTTGAACTAATCTACTCATAGGCTTAGGTGAAGCCAAATCAGCTTTTATTTCTTTAAAAACTCTTTCTTGTGCATTTGTTAATTTAAAACCAAGATTTTCTAAAAAACTTGTTACGTATTCTCCCTCAGTTTCAAATTTTAAACCTTGAACATAAAGTTGTTCTTGTTTCCTTTTATAAGCAAAACCTAATTGCATATAAAATAATTCATCAAAAACTAATCTATTTCTGGCTTTTAACAAAGTTTCATCATTTGTAGGAAAGTGAAATTCATTAATCGACTCGGGTAGATTAAATAAATTAAATTTTTCTCTGAACCATTTAGGCAAAGGATCTTCTATTTCACTACTAAACATATCAAGAGCTATTTTCATTGTTTTTCTTAACCATCTAAGATTTAAACCTTCTACTAATGGGTAAACAGGTATGATTCTATTTGTATTAGTAGAATCATTTTCTTCAATATCAACCTCACCTAAAATTTCAACTTCTGGTCTATCTATCATTATTCTTTTTGTAAATTTATCAAGCTTAACTTCACCACTTAATAGAACTTGTGCATTTATTGGAAATCTTTTTTTATATTGTTCTTGCATAAATTTATTGGCTTTAGAATAAAACCAACTAGCTTTTACTTTACCTGTTCCATCTGTAACAACTATAGACATAATAGTTATGTTTTTATTAGTTGGTGGGGTAAAACAATTTACTTCTTTTATAACTCCCCAAATTGTTACAAGTTGACCAATCTTACAATCTTTTACTTTAGTTCTATTTGAATAATTTAAGTGTTTCCTTGGATAATATCTAAATAAATCCTTAACTGTTTTTATTCCTGCAACAAATAAATTTTCAGCTAGTTTAGGACCTATACCTTTTATAAACTGAACAGGTTTATCTTCCCAACTTAAATTTTTATCATAAGTAATTTTTGGATATTCTTTTTTTTCTGTTTGATAAACTTTGATTTCTTCTTTAACTTTTACAGATTCATTTTTTACATTTTTAGAGTCATTAATTGCTATTGAGGATTTTTTTTCTAAAATATCAAGACAATTATATAAACCTTCAATTATTTTTTTTCTATCAGCAACACATGAATCTTTATAATTAATAAAAATACTGTTTATTTCATATAAAACATTTCTTTTTGAATCATCAATTGATTCATTAATTAAGTTTTTTGATTCATTATAAACAAACTCTGAAAAGTTGTATTTAACACCTCTTGAATCAGAAAACCCTTGTCTTCTCTCATAAGCAATAGCTCTATGTAATTTATCAATAAATTCTTTAACAGGCATGAAATTATAAATCTATAAAAATAAACAGATTATATTATGCTAGAGATACTAATTAATTAATATAAAATTGTAAAAAAAATAATTATTTCTTTTGTCTAAGTTTAAGTATAAGCTCTGTTTTCAAGTCATATAGATTTTTTTCAAGTCCAACAGGATATTGGTGAGGGTTAACAAATCTCTTAATACCTGAATAAAATTTATCTAGATTTTTCATTGTTATATCTCTTAGATAATGAATATCAGGTGAATTATAAACTCTTTGACCATTCTTAAAAATAGGAATTAATAGATCTGTAAACTTAACTTTTTCATCAAAAGATTTTCTACGTGTTAAATCAAGAGGATCAATAATTATATTTTCAGAAAAATTTGTATTAGTATCATAAATCATATCACCTAAGTTTTCTGTATCAGAATAAAATCTTCTTACTTGTTGTATCCCTGGAGTTGAAACTTTTATTGTTTGTTCTGATAATTTTATTCTATGTTCCCAATCCTGATTTGGTTTTCTTATTGCTGCTAATTTATAAACACCGCCAAGAGCAGGCTGATCAAAAGCAGTAACAAGTTTTGTACCAACTCCCCAAATATTTATTTTAGCACCTTGATCTTTTAAACTGCTAATAATTGTTTCGTCTAGATCATTACTACCAACAATAGCTGTTTCATTAAATCCATTTTCATCTAAAATTTTTCTTGCTTCAATACTTAAATAAGCTAAGTCACCAGAATCTAATCTAATACCAGCCATTTTATAACCTTTATCTTTAAGTTTTTTACCAACTTCAACTGCTTTTTTTACTCCTTCTAATGTATCATAAGTATCTACAAGAAAAACACAATTATTAGGCATTGCTTGAGCATAAGTATTAAATGCTTCTAACTCATTATCAAATGACATTATCCAACTATGAGCATGAGTTCCACGTACAGGAATATTAAAAATCTTACCAGCTAATACATTTGATGTTGCAGAACAACCACCAATATATGAAGCTCTACTCGCTGCCAAACCTCCATCAATACCTTGTGCTCTTCTTAATCCAAATTCCAAAACCTGTTCTCCTTTTGTTGCTAAGACAACTCTTGAAGCTTTAGTAGCAATTAAAGTTTGAAAATTTATTATATTAAGTAATGCTGTTTCTAATAATTGACATTGGACTAAAGGGCCTTTTATTCTTAACAATGGCTCATTTGGAAAAACAACTGTTCCTTCTGGGATTGCATCTACATCACAAGTAAATTTTAAATCCGATAAATATTTTAAAAATTCTTTTTTAAATAAAGGCTCATTGTCATTTCCTTTTAATGAAGATAAATATTCTATATCATCATTTGAAAAGCTAAAATTTTCTAAAAAATCAATAACATAATCTAAACCACAAGATACTGTATAACCACCTTGAAATGGATTTTTACGAAAGTAAAGATGAAAAACAGCTTCTTTATCATCCGTTTTAGATTCCCAATAACCATAAGCCATTGTTAATTGATAAAGATCTGTTAAAAGAGATAGAGATTGATTATATGTTAAAGTTTTATAGGTCATTTTGTTTTACCTCATAACTAATATAGTGTATATATTACACTAAGTATTTATATTCTGTCAATGATTTATTATTTCATTAAGAGAAATTTAAAAGCAAGTTTTTATCATTTTATATGTATAATCAATTTATATCATAATTTTTAGGAATATAATTTATGTCTGAGCTTGGTAATTTTAATTTTAACTATAATAAATTAGTTTTAGGACCAGTTTTAAATAATAAAAGTAAAGAACTTATAAAAACTAATATACCTAGTATAAATACCCAATCAAATGTTGCAAAAGATAATCTTACACTAAATAAACTCTTACAAAATAATTCTATTCCTTCTTTAAGTTTTAATGAAGAAAATAAATTTATAGAACATAAAATAAAAAGAGGTGAGTCTTTAAGTGATGTTGCAAAAAAATATCTTGGTTCACCTAATAAATATATGGAAATCTTTGAAGCTAATAAAGACAAACTTAAAAACCCTAATGATCTTGTAATAGGAATGACTATAAAAGTTCCTGTTTCTTCTGAACAATTTAATAAATTTAAAGAAATTAATACCTCAAAGCCGATTGAGACAATCCATACCACTACTAATAATAATGTTCAATATAAAGAGATAACTGTTAAAAGAGGTGAATCATTAGGTGAAATAGCACTGAAATATCTTAAAAATTCAGAAAGATATATGGAAGTATTTGAAGCAAATAGAGATGTCTTAAAAAGCCCAGATTCCTTAAAAGTAGGTATGAAATTAAAAATACCTGTTAATGACGTTAAACCTGAAGCTCCTTCTCCTTCCTCTGCTATAGATAATAATAGAACAGTCGATCTAGGTGAAATGAATCTTGGAGCTAAAGGTATATATGATGCTCTAAAAAAATATCAAAACTATTATAATAAAGTTGGTAATGTAGGTAGAACAAGAACTACAGAAAATGAAATGAAATTAATTGCTGTAGAACTTGATAAAGCGAGTAAAGCTTTTGGTGTTGATCCAAAAATTATGTTAGGAGTCTTTGCACATGAGAGTGCTGGGTTTAATCCTAGAGCAACAAGTCATACAGGTGCAGGTGGATTAGGACAATTAACAAGTATTGCTATTAGACAAGTCCATTATATGGCTGGAATGGCTAAAGGACAACAAGGAAGAAGTCCTTATATAGAATATAAAGATAACTTTATAAAAAGTCAAACAAACCTAAGTCAAAGACATGATATTAAGAAAAATATATGGACAGCTACAGCCTATATGGCTTATGAAATAAAAGACAGAAATAATGGAAATATAAAAAGAGCATTAGAAAGATATGGAGATCCTAATGTTAGTACCTATGAAAATAAAGTAGATCATGAATATAAAATAATGTTTGGAAAATCTGTTTTTTAGTGTTCAATAGAATCTAGTTTGTGATTTATATAAATAATACAGATTAGTAATGAGTAAAAAGATTATATTAATAAATTGCAAAACTTTGAATTAATAATTTTTTTAAAACTAATTTTGTTTAATTATATTATTATTTTATGTTTAAAAAACATTGAAAATTTGATATTTTTAAACATATAATACTAAAAATGGCATAAAAACTATATAATAAACTTCTATTTAATATTTTAAATAAAAAATATTATTTATATAAAAAATATCTATTGTTTAAGTTTTATCTGATATATTTAATTACATTTTATCAAGTATTAATTAACAATCACTTAAATTGCACGTATAATCTCTTAAGAATAGTTATATGATGTATAGTTAAAAAGTAAAAAATGTCTTCATTTTTAGCTAAATTTAAAATAAGGTCAAAGAAAGATGAATCTAATTTTGAAGATCTCTATAATGATGCAGTTAGACTACTGAAAGAAAAAATCTAGAACAAGCAAAAAAAATTTGAACAAATTCTTAATATAGAGCCTAATCATAATGGAAGTCTTATTAATTTATCAAAAATATATTTAAGTGAAAACAACACTACTCAAGCAATCGAATTATTAAAAAAATATTTAAGTGAGGAATCCAAATTCTTTTGAATGTAAATTAAAATTATCCCAAGCCTATTTAAAATCTAATGATTTTGAGTCTTCAATAGGAGTTTTAAACCAATTAAAAAACACAGTTCTTGAAGAAGATGAATTAAATAGAGTAAGTGAAAATATTGTTAAGGTTTATAACTCTCAAATAATTAGTTTTAAGAGGGAAAAAAAATATAAAGAAGCAATATATACTTATGAAGAGATTTATAAAATAGATAATGATAAAGATACTTACTTTTTTAACCTTGCAAAAACTTATCTAGAAAATAAGAATACAACAAAAGCTATTGAGTTTTTTAATCAAATAATTGAAAATAAAAAAGTTAATAAAATTTACTTAGTTGAGTCTTATTATAATCTTGGTAAAATTGAAGAAAATGAAAATAGAGATTTTAGAGCAATTAAACTTTATCAAGAAATTATAGATAAAAAAATAGATGAAAATTATAAATTTTATTTTAAAGCTAAAATAAGTGCTTTTAATAAAGAATATCAAAAAGCAATTGAGCTTTTTAATGAATCCATAAAAAATAAAATATTTTTATTTGAATCGTATCTAGGAATAGCAGAAAGCTTATATATTTTAAAGAATTATAATAAATCAATTGATTTTTATCAAAAAAGCTTCGAATTGAATAAAAGTTATAAAACCTTGTTACTTTTAATAAGAAACTATTTAAAAGTTAAAAATACTGATGAGGCTTTAAAAACTCTATCTAAAATAAATGATAAAGTTATTATTAAATATCCTTTAATAATTAAAGATATATCAATTTTATTATTTGAATTAGACTTAGTAGAAGAAGCAAATAAATATTTTTTAATAATAAAAAATATTTTAAATAATGAGCCTGAAATAGATGTTTATTTGGCTAAATATCTTAAGAATAAGGATAATATAAATCTATATAATCAAGAGATTGAAAGAATATTTAAAGAACATTCCCATAACTACCTTGTTTTAAAAGAATCAGCTAAATATTTTATATCAATAAATAATAATGATAAAGCTATAGAGATATATAATAAAATGCTACAGACTTGGTCAAAGAATAAAGAACCTTTAAAGCTTAAAGCAGAGTTATATAAAAATATAAAAAATACTAAAGAATCTATAAAAGCTTTTGAAGAATATATTTCTTTTGAAAAAAATGATTCAGAATCTATATATAATTTAGGATTAATTTATTTTGATAGTATTCAAATGGATAATGCTATTAAAACTTTTGAAAAAATAAAAGATGATAATAAATATGGTTTTGCTGCATCATCAATTTTAAGTGATATATATATAAGTAAGGGTGATTCTGAAAAAGCAATAAAATCAATAGAAAAATGTTTACAAGTATACCCAACTCATATAGATTCATATATAAAATATGCAAAGATATTCGCAAATACAGGACATACTGAAAAAGCAATGGGATATTTAAGACACGCACAAAGTATTGAACCTAACAATAAGGATTTAATCTATTTTATAGATTATTATAATTCTATGGTATAAATTTTATTCTTATTAAGAATACCTAGGATTTTTAATCTGTTATTTCTCCTAAATTCTTTTGGGATGGATTTTAACGCAAAATTAATATTAACATTGTTCATTTGGGAGATTTTATATAATAGTTTTAAAATTACCTATAGCCAATTATAAATATACATTCAATAAAGATATTTATAGCAAAAAATATCAAATTTTATAATATCAATAAAGCAAATTTTATCAAGAAATTATTTTCATAATATTTTAATATATAAATATCAAAGGAGATTATATGAAATACACAGAATTGATAAATAATTCTATATTATATATAGAAGAAAATCTACAAAATGATATAAAATGTCAAGAAATATCTGAAAATGTAGGTTATTCTCTATATCATTTTAATAGAATGTTTTCTTCTCTAACTGGTGAAACACCAGGGAATTACCTAAGAAAAAGAAGATTAAGTGAAGCCTCTAAAGAATTAAAGAATACAACAAAAAAAATATTAGATATATCACTTGATTATTGTTTTGGTTCTCAAGAAGCATTTACCAGATCTTTTAAAAATATGTTTGATATAAATCCACTTGAATTTAGAAATTCTGAAAATTTAAAATTAAAAACCTTTGAAAAAATATGTATAAAAAATTATGAGGAGTTTAAAATGTTAAAACACAGAATAGAGAAAAAAGCTAAAATGAATTTAGTTGGTTTAGATGCACATGTTACAGGAAAAAACTTTAATTATGCCGAAGTATGGGAAAATTTTATGAAAAATCATTATGGTAAAGTTAACAATAAAGCTTCATACTTTACAACTGCTTTAGGTATTTATCCTGAAAACTTTCCTGAACCATGGGAATATAGTTATATGCCTTCTGTGGAGGTTTCAAAAATAGATGATATACCAATGGGGCTATCTTTAAAAACAATTCCTGAATCAAATTATATTGTTTTTACTCATGTAGGCTCAAAAGAAAAAATATCGGATTCTTATGATTATATATATTCAAGAGGATTAACTGAATTAGGTTATAAATCAGCATCTAATTATGATTTTGAGTATTATGATCAAAGATGGAATGAAGAAAATCCAGACACTTCAGAAATGGAAATATGGATTCCTATAATAAATTAATATTTTATACCAAACGAGGAATAAAAGAAAAAGAGGGTTATAACCCTCTTCTTTTATTATTTTCTAATAAAGATCGAATAAATTTCCTAGATTTGCTCTGCAACCAGTCATAGCTACTGCTAAGACAAAACTTGCGACTAATACTTTTACTTGAGACCAATTTAAATTTTTCACGAAATATGCCTCCTAGAAAGACTTGTTTACATTTAATATCATAATATTATTTGAGCCTTCAGACAAGTTAGAACTTGATAAATTATTACTAACTTTCTTTAAAATCTCATTCTTTAGATTGTTATTGTATTTACTTACAACAGCTTCTACATCTTTATCAGCTAAAATTTGTGGTGAATTTACACCTGTCATATCATTTAATAAAGATATTGAATTAACAACAGCATATAAAGTAACAGCTGCACCTAAAGTCCCAAATATAAATGTTTGCGGGGTTGTTGACTGAGATGTTCCAAATTGTCCAATAGGAGCAGGTCTAGAGTTTGTTACAGTAGGTCTACTAGCTGCTGCCATATATAATAAAACTCCACCTACAGGAATTCCTAAACCTGCTGTTGCCATCCATGCTGCACGTCTTGAACCTACTGCTGAACCTATTTTCTGCTCTAATTCTTTATCATTAATTAAGCTTGGTAAGTTTTGATCATTTACTCTAAAACCATTTATATAAACTTCTCTAACTAATTGATTACTAATTTTAGTGTATTTAATTTCAGCTTTTTTCTTCTGAAACTCATCACTATTTTCAATATCAGCACTAGTAACATTCAGTTGTTTACTAGAGAGTGATATATTCTTTATACTTGATTCTATTGTTTCACTAAAACTTGGTAAACAAATTGATAAAGTAATAATTGAACTTAATAAAATAGCAGAAAAGTTTTTTTTCATTTATACTTTCGTTCCTTCCATTTCTGTTAATAACGCTAATTTTTCTCTTTGATCAGCTATGATCATTGAGTCTGTGATTTCATCTAAATCACCTTCAAGTATTTCAGATAATTTATAAAGAGTTAACTTTATTCTATGGTCTGTTACTCTATTTTCAGGAAAATTAAATGTTCTTATTCTTTCAGAACGATCTCCTGAACCAACCATCGCACTTTTCATTTCAGCATGAGAATCATGTTGTTCTCTTATCATTTGATCATAAAGCTTTGCTCTTAAAATTTCCATAGCTCTTTCACGGTTTTGTAATTGACTTCTTTCTTCAGAACAAGCCACCATAATTCCAGAAGGTTTATGGAAAATTCTTACTGCTGTTTCAACTTTATTTACGTTTTGACCACCAGCACCACCAGATCTCATAGTTGATATATCCAAATCTTTTGCATCAATGTGTAATTCAACTTCTTCAATCTCAGGCATTACAACAACTGTTGCTGCACTTGTATGAATTCTTCCTGAAGACTCTGTTTGAGGTACTCTTTGAACTCTATGAACACCTGCTTCGTATTTTAAACGGCTATAAACTTTATCTCCTGTAATAGACATAATAGCTTCTTTACAACCACCTAAACCTGTGTCATTTACATCAAGTAATTTTACTTTCCAACCTCTTTTTTCAGCATATCTAATGTACATACGCATTAAATCACCAGCAAAAAGCCCAGCCTCTTCACCACCTGTACCTGCTCTAATTTCTAGTATTATATTTTTATCGTCATTAGGATCTTTAGGTAAAAATAAAAGTTCAAGTTTTTCCCCTAAACTTTTTTCTTTTTGTTCTAGTTCAGCTAATTCCAACTCAACTAATTCCTTCATTTCTTGATCAGTTTCAGTTCTAAGCATTGTTTTTGTATTTTCAAGATTTGCTCTTGTTTCTTCTAACTCTTTATAAGTAGTTATTTTTTCTTCTAACTCTGATCTTGATTTACTATATTTTCTAACTAAAACCTGATCTGATAAAATCTTTGGGTCTGATAATAATTCACCCAATTCATTATAAGTTTGTTCTATTTCATGTATTTTATTTGTGAGATCCATATTATTATTAATTCTTTCTTTAAATTTTATATTGATACAATCTTGTAATAGTACTAAACTATTGATAAAAAGGCTATATTTATTTGATGTATTTTAGTATATATTAAACTTACTTATTACTATTATACTTTTTTCAAAGCGACTTTTTATGTAGATAAGCACGAAATTAGGTAAAAAAAAGTAAAATAAAGTAACACAATATTAACATTTAATATTAGTTCTGATTTATGATGTAAATTACTTTGCAGTTTAATGATTTTTTTGATAGGGTTTAGGAGTTTTTTTATTAATACTATATCTCGTACATTTATAAAAACTGCATTAGTATACATGGTTTTATCATTATTATTAGGAATGATAAATTTATCAGCTAATTTTATTGATTTACCATTATTTTTTACTGTCACAACTCCGATTTACTTTCATTTTTATATGATAGGATGGATAACACAATTAATTTTTGGTGTTGCTTGGTGGATGTTTCCTGTTATAACAATTGAAAATCCTAAAGGAAGTGATAATCAGGCTTGGTTGCTCTATATTTTGATTAATACAGGATTAATCTTAAGATCTATTGCTGAACCTTTTAATGCATTAGAATCTGATAAGATATGGGCAGTTTTATTAGTCTTATCAGCTATTATTCAATTTTTCTCAGGTGTTTTATATTCTTTTATTCTTTGGAAAAGAGTAAAGCCAAAGAAAGTTAAGGAGAAACTTAAATAAATGCCTCCTTTAACAATAGTATTTATAAGAACAGCATTAATTTATTTAGTAATAGGTTTTGGAATAGGAGCATTAATACTAATAAATAAAGCTATTTTGTTTGAGCCAAGACTATGGCAGATATTACCTCTACATATTCAAATTGTTTTATTTGGATGGATAATACAATTAGTTTTTGGTGTAGCTTTCTGGATAATGCCAAGATTAGAAAATAATTTATATGGTAAAGTTTATTTAGCTTGGTTTAGTTATATTACTTTAAATACAGGATTGTTTTTATCTGGAATATCTTATTTTTTAAGATTTATAGGTTTAAATATATTTTTACCATATTTGTTTATTTTATCTTTAATACTTATTTTTATATCAATAATATCTTTTGCAAAATATATTTTCCCTAGAGTCAGAAAGATAATAATTCCTAATTTAACTAGATAAAGCGTATTTATGCAATGTATTTAAGCGAAATAATATATAAATATTATGTATTTCTATTTTAAAAACTGTAAAATAAACTAAAATATATTTTAATAGTAAAACTAATCAATAAAAATATATTTAATATAACAAGTAACTATATATTGTCTTATTTGACTAAAAATACCTAACTTTTTATAATAAATAGTTGTTGACATTATAAAAAATAAAATAGTATTATATATACATCAAATTATTTAAGGTAAGTATTATGAGAAAGTTAATTTACAAAAAAATGAGTTTAAGTGTTATGATTTTAAGTCATAATATATTCTCTCATCAGAACCATAATACTGAAGTCCAGCAATAGTCAAATCTACTCACTAAAAATTAAATAAACATAAAACTAATAATAAAACTTTTATTTTAGTATATATACTGAGTTATTTATTAAAGTGGCTTAAATTAATCCAATTAATGAGTTTAATTAAACACATTTAAAATTAAGTTACTGTCAGAATAATGTCATATTTCTATTTTACTAATTTAAAATTATTTTATTATTAATTCAATATGCAAATAAGTCTTTTTGCTGAATATAGCATAATGGTAATGCAACTGATTGTGAGTCAGTATAATACGAGTTCAAATCTCGTTATTCAGCCTTTTTGGAGGTTCGTCTAAAGGTAAGACTTCAGGCTTTGACCCTGAGAATATTGGTTCGATTCCAATACCTTCAGTTTTAAATAACTTGTTTTTTGTTAGAAATAAAATTACAATTAAAATATTCATTTGATTTATGGTATTAATTTATGGATATAAATAAAGTCTATAATATTATATTTGAAGATTCAATTAAAGATAATAGAAAAGTTAAATATATAGAAACAGATGATGATGAATTTATAGAAATAGTAGATATTATTAGTAAAAATACTAAAACAAACCCTATATTTGTAAAAAACTTATTTGATGAATTATTAGAAATAAATTGTTTTGAAGCCTTTTATTTGATAATCAATATAACAAATAAATTATATGAGGAAATAATATCAATTTTTGATGAAGAGTTAATATTCGTTTTTATTAAGAATGATATGAATTTTGAAACACTTTCAAAAATATATGTTGAAAAATATGATTTGTTATCTATAAATCTTAAAGAACGATTACTTACATATATACTTAGTAAAAATAATCTATTAGAATCTTTAATAAATAATATTTCATGGAGAAATAATTCGGAATCTATTTTATATTATAATTTTACAAAACAAACAAGAGAAATAATATTAATAAATTCAATAAAAGTTGATTTAAAACTCTTAACTATAGTTTATAAAGATTTAGATGAAAATTTTAAATTAAAACTCTTAAATATAATGTTTCAAAGCAGTGTATCAGAATTAAAAGGTTTTGTTAAATTTATCATTCATAATTATAATTATTTATTTGAGAGATTTAGAGAAAATTTTGATATAAAATTGATACAACTTGCGAATATAACAGAAGCTTATAGAGAATATCTTTTTGAGAGTTTACCACATTTATTTAATGTAATACCTAATCCTATTTTTTATACATTAATCGATATTTTTACTAAAAAAACTAATTTTAATAATATGAAATTCATTGATTATAGTAAATTTATAAATGAAATTGATGAAGATGTTAGACTTAATTTCTTAAACAAGTTTGTTCCTAGAGTACAAAACTTAACTATTGCTGATGTATATTATTATTATTCAAATATAAATAGTATTCTTTCTGGACATAATAAAGAAAATTTTATTAAGTCTATTAATTATTTATTTAGTAAGAATATTGATATTAGAATTATAATTAATATTTTAAGAGATAGTAATAATATAACTAAATTTGATATAGATATTAGACATAGACTATTAAATATAATATTGTCAAACAAAGATAAAAATACAATTTATAGTACATTTTATTCTTTGTTAATGAATTTAAATTCTATACCTGAAAGTATAGATTATATTTTTAAATTTATATACTTTGATAAGTATATCTTAAGACAGTATAAGTCAACTTTTATTGAAAATTTTAGTACTTATTCAGATGAAATAAAGATTTTACTCTTAAATAATCCAAAAACCAGAGAAATTTCTAAAATTGCCAAATAAAATTCATTTGATATATTAGAAGAAAAAAATTCTATGCCAAACGATATAATATTAAATTTATAGTATTTTCCTATTAAGTAACAAATTATCCATAGTAAGAAAATCATGCTTTAGTAATTTGTGAAAAATAACTTGACTTATCAAACCTAATATAACTAAGTTTTTAGATAAAAATGTGACAAGTTATTTTTTTATCTTTCCTAAAAATCTACAAAGTCATATAAATCAGGCATGAAAAATTCTATGAATTATTCTGTCAGTCTTCAAAATCTTTTTCTCCTATAATTTCTATTCTACAATAGAAATTTTTAGTTATGTTATGGCTTTAATAAATTGATGAAATTATATTTGAATATTTTTTATCTGTTTGATCATGGACGAGCATAACAGATTTATTTTATTTCAAATTTTTCTTTAATTCTTCTACTTCTGTTATTGTTAAACCTGTGTAATATGATATTTTTTCTACAGGTTCGTTATTTTCTAATTTTTAGCGATTTCTCTATCTCTTTTTTCAATAACAACCATATCATAATCAGTGAAGTCATAACTTCTGTTACTTAAAGCCATTACCTTAGCCTCCTCAAAACTCCAGAGTACTGGAGACCTGTTTCTGAGTGCAGAAATAAAACTCATATCTTAAATTTTTATCTTTTATTGGCTTTGTTGCATGAAGAAAATCTATAAAGAGTTTTCCCTTTAATTTTTGTTATCTCAACAAATCTTAACAGATATAAACTTACAATCCTGAAACATTTTATTTAACATTTTACATCGAATAATAATATCATTTGTTTGTGACTCAAATTTACGAGATTTAAGACTCTCTCCAAATATAGTTTTATACCTAAAAAATACATTCTCAGATATGCTCCTTCTATGATATTCAGAACTCTGTTTCCAAGCCTCTTTATCATAAGTTTTTTAAAATATATATTTTCATTTCTTGGGTGATTATTAGACCAATAAACCGCACTATGTTATCGGACGTTTTTAGTTTATTAATTTTAAATCTTTATCTAAAAATTTACCTTTCTTAAAATCTTCTCTACATTTTTGCCAATTTTTTTCAATTTTTTTTCTTTCATCTTCTGTAATATCAAAGAGAGTTGGAATTTTTTCTCTATCCAATAAAGTGATATCTTTAAGTTTTTTATTTAACTTATTTTCGATATATTTGATTATTTCTTCTACGTTTGAAAACTCATATTCTATATCTTGAGAGTCATCTCCAAAAAAATCTAATATGTAACATATAAAACTATGCATTAGTTTATAGTTCTTACTATCGTAATCATAAATAAGGGAGTATTCCTCATACATACCTTCGTAATCTTCTAAAGGATATCTACTAAAATCAATAAATCCTGTTTTATTTTCTCTTATTATAGTTAGGATCTCATTTAATGATAATTCTCTCATCATTTTTCAATTCTAATTTCTAACTTTGATTTATCTTTCTTTTTGATATTTATATGTGGAAATTCACCATGCCCATTTTCTAATTTGGGGTGGTCAGTTATATTATAATCTTTATGCCAAGTTTCCCCCTTATTAAATTCTTCCATACTATCAAACCATCTTTTTTTAAACTCTTTTATTATTCCTTCAACTTCTTTAGATTTATTATTTTTATTTCCCCATTGTGATAAAAGTTCTTGTTCAGATTTATTTATTGACCATTTTTCTGATGGGTTATTTTGCCATCTGTTTTCAATAATGCTCTTTATTTCAAGGGGAAATTTATTTAAATCTTTTTCTGTTAATGTGCCAAATGCTTCTACTTCTTTATAATTTGGAAAAGCTTTCTTTACAAGTGCCTCTGCTTCAGCAATACTTTTAACTTTTACAACAGTTCCCTTTCCACCCTCTTTTAAAGTTTTTATATTACTTGGTTTGACTTGGATATGAGCATTTTCGCTTATAGAATTACTTTTCTTTGCTAAAACAATAGAGTCAGAGATATTGGAATTTGTTTTAGATTCACCTATTTTAGTTTTATGTTTTAAATTTAATGGTATATCTCCAACTACAGATATAGGTATATTTCCAACTATATTGAATTTTAAAGCACTTGGTAGTTTTGTGTTTATTTTTGGTATAGGTGGTAATTTTGTATTTGAAGCAACACTTCCTGATAACACAACCATCAAATCATCTCTCATATCAAATGCACTTTTTGCCAATATCTCTCCTGCTTTTTCTAAATCTTCTTTACTTTTTGGATTTTTTATCATATAAACAGCATCTGAGATATCTTTGCTTAATCTATCTGTTTCATCATAACCTGCTTTTAAACCTGCTGTTAAAAGTGTAGTATTTGCCATCATTTTTACTTTTTGCGTTTGTTTTTCTAATACAGCAGGTATAACCTTAGATGCAAAAGCCGTTAAAGTTACATTGGTAAGTAATCCAGACACACCTCTTTCTTTATTTTGTTTAAAAATCTCGTTACTGTAACTGTCATATACAATACTTAATTTATCTTTCATTGAAAGTTTTGAGTAACTTAAATCTTCTGTTGGGTTATGATAAATCTTTTGGTTTCTTAGAATTTCTGATTTATTTTTAAAACCTTTCTCTATCAAATCTGATATTTTTTTATTTGAAGGCTCTATTAAAGATTCTATTTTATTTAATTCTTTTGTATCTTTTATTGAATGTCCTATTACCTGTAGTAATATTTGCTCTTCGTTATCTATTTTACCATCTTTTGTTATTTCATCAGTTAATTTTTCTGCTGATTTTGAATCTATTTTTGAAGGTATTATTGCACCCTTTAATTGATTTATTTCATTTTGATTAAGTCCATTTTTTCTAAACTCAGCAAACTTATCAATAAAATTATTGTTTACTATTTTGTTCAAAATTAACTTCCTCCAAGCAATTTATAGGTTGTTCTATTAAAAACTTGCTTACTTTTTATTTTTCAAAATGTTCGACAACATCTGTATAAATGACATTAACCTATATGTAAAACAAATATTCTAGATGAAATTATTGTCCATTTATTTTTTAGTGTCATTTGCTTACACTATATTAGTTTTCATATTTTTAATTCATTAATTCAAAATTATAATTTATAAAATAAAAGATTACAATATATAAATTTAAAATATAGATTAAGAAAATAAAAAAATTACTCATTAATACTTTTTGTTATAATACTTGAAAAATCGTATATCTTATCAGAAATAGTATTTATATTATCTTCTTCATTTATTAGTTTTACTATAGCACTACCAACTATAACACCATCAGCTAGTTTTGAAACTTCTTTTGCTTGTTCTCCATTTGATATACCAAAACCAATACAAATATTATTAGTTACATTAGATTTTAATTTATTTACTTCTTCTTCAAGTGTTTCTGATATTTTACTTTGAGTTCCTGTAATTCCATTTCTAGCAACATAATAAATAAAACCTGATGACATTTCATCAATTAGTTTCATTCTTTCTATTGATGTTGTTGGAGATGCAAGAAATATTGTTTCTAAATTGTTTTTATCCATTATAGTTTTATATTCTCTTGCTGATTCTGGTGGTAAATCAACAATTAAAACACCATTAACTCCTGATTCTTTAGATTTTAATGCAAAGTTTTCTAAACCTAATCTAAATATAGGGTTAAAATATGTAAAAAGAACTATAGGGATAGTATAATTTTTTTCTCTTAAAATTTTCACAAAATCTAAAATTTTATTTAGTGATATATTATTTTTTAAAGCTCTTTGAGAAGATAATTGATTAACAATACCATCAGCAACAGGATCAGAAAAAGGAACACCAAGTTCTATAATGTCAGCTCCTGATTTTACTAATTTATCAATAAAAAGCTCTGTAGCATCAAGATTAGGATCACCTGCTGTAATATATGGAATAAAAGCTTTTTTATTTTTAGATTTTAAATCATTTAATGTTTTATTTATTAACATCTTTATTTGCTCCTAATTTATTTATTTGAAATTTGTAAATTATTAAATATCTGAATTTAATACATCGTCAGATATATTTTTTATATACTCAATATCTTTATCTCCACGACCAGATAAATTGACTATAATTACTTTATTTTTATCTAGTTCACTTGCTCTTTTATAAGCATAAGCAAGAGCGTGAGAACTTTCTAATGCAGGAATAATACCTTCTGTTTTTGATGTTAAATAAAATGCATTTAAAGCTTCTTTATCTGTTGCATATGTATAGTTTGCTCTTTTTGTTTCAAATAAATTTGAATGTTCTGCACCAACAGCAGGATAATCTAAACCAGCAGAAATACTATAAGTTTCTGTTATTTGACCATTTTCATCTTGTAAAAGATAGGTTTTAGAACCATGTAGAACACCAATAGATAAATCACTAAATCTAGAAGCATGTTTACCTGTTTCTATTCCTAAACCACCTGCCTCTACACCTGTTATCTTTACATTTTCATCTTTTAAAAATGGATAAAATAAACCTATTGCATTACTTCCACCACCAACACAAGCTATTAACTCATCAGGCAAACGATTTTCTATCTCTAATATTTGCTTTCTTGCTTCTTCACCAATAATTTTTTGTAAATTTCTTACAATCATAGGGTAAGGGTGAGGCCCTAAAGCAGAGCCTAAAAGATAATATGTATCACTTATATTAGTTACCCAATCACGCATAGCCTCATTAATAGCATCTTTTAACGTTTTAGAACCAGATTTTACAGGAATAACATCTGCTCCCATAAGTTTCATACGATATACATTAGGTGCTTGTCTTTCAATATCTTTTTCACCCATGTAAATAATACATTTTTGTTTAAATAATGCACATGCTGTAGCTGTTGCAACACCATGTTGTCCTGCTCCTGTTTCTGCAATAATTCTTGTTTTACCCATAAATTTTGCTAAAAGGGCTTGACCAATTGTATTATTTATTTTATGAGCTCCTGTATGGGCTAAATCCTCTCTTTTGAAATATATTTTTGCTCCACCAATTTCCTCAGAAATATTTTTAGCATAAGTTAAAGGTGTTGGTCTACCTACAAAACTTTTTAAAATATCTGTAAGTATTTTATTGTATTCATTATCATCTTTATATTTTAAATATGCTTTTTCTAATTCATTAATTGGTTCTACAAGAGTTTCTGCAATATATGCTCCACCAAACTCTCCATAGTATCCAGAATATTCTTTATTCATAAAAACCTCTCTACTTTATCAAAAATCTCTTTTATTTTTGTATTACATTTTTTTCCTGCTGATAATTCAACAGAACTTGATAAATCAATAGCAAATGGTGATACTTTTTCAATTGCTTCAATAATATTTTCAGAATTAATACCACCTGCCAAAATCAGTTCTCCATAATCTTTACTTTTTTTGGCTAATTCCCAATTTGCTATATGACCTGTACCACCATATTCATTTTTTACATTTGCATCAATTAAAAACCTTTTTAAATTAAATTCTTTTATTTTTTCAAAATCATCATTATCCTTAACCCTAAAAGCTTTTATTATATTATTACCTTCTAAACTATTAATAAAACCTAAGTTTTCATCTCCATGAAGTTGTATAGTTGTTATACCTGTTAATTCTTTAATTTCTAAAATATCTTCAATACTTGAATTAACAAAAACTCCAAACTTTTTTATATTTCTAGGTAATTGTTTTATTATTTCTTTTGCTTTTATAGGTTCAATGTATCTAGGACTTTTTTTATAAAATATAAAACCTAAAGCCCATACATTAAAATTTGAAATGTATAAAGCATCATCAATATTAGTAATTCCACATATCTTTATTTTCATAATTAATTTTATTCAACAACTTTATTTAATTTATAATAATTTCAAAATGTATAAAAACAACTTATAACAAAATTTTTATAAGCTAGTTGGAGTAGTAATTAACTCCATTATAGTAATTTATTATTTGAGTTATTTTTTGCTTAAAAAATGTCTTTTAAATCAATTTCAAAACCAGCTAAAACTTTAGATTTAACTTTTTGCTCCTTATCTATATCTTCTGTATAAGCATGGTCATAAACTGTATATGTTGAATCAACTAATTCTAAAACCTCGACAGCTTTTTCATTAGGAAATACTAACCAATATTCTTTAATTCCAAATTTTTGATAAATTAGTCTTTTATCTTCAATATCTCTTTTTAAACTAGATGGCGAAATTATTTCTATTACTAAATCAGGAGTCCCAAAAAATCCTCTTTCTTTAATATTTACTATATTTTCATTAGAAATAAATAAAATATCAGGTTGAACAACTGTGTTTTTATCCAAAATAACATCATAAGGAGCAAAATATATTTCACCTAATTTACTATTTCTTACAAAATTAGACATAAAGTATGATAAATTACTTACAATCTTTTGATGCCTTGAAGATGGTGCAGGATTCAATATTAAAACTCCTTCTATTAGCTGATATTGTTTATCATCATCAATTTTTAAATAATCATCATAGGTTAAATTTTTATTTAAAACTAATGACATATATAATTCCTCACTTTAATTAATTTAAAACTAATTTAATTATAACTTTATAACAAATTTTTATCTATAAAATACTAAAAACATTGATATTAACAAAATATCTCTTTTTTTATTGTTCAAACTTTATTCAAAATATCTTTTAAAGCTTGTGCTGGGTTATCTGATTTCATAAAATGAGTACCTATCAAAAATCCATCAAAACCTATACTTTTTAAGTAAACTAAATCTTCATTAGTTTTTAGTCCACTTTCACTTATTAAAGTGATATTAGCTGTCTTTAAATTAGCTAAACTCTCAGATGTTTTTAATGAAATACTTAAATCTTTTAGATTTCTATTATTTACACCAATTAACTTTGAGTCTAAGTCCAAAGCGATTTTCATTTCTTCTTCATCATGAACTTCAACTAAGGCATTTAATTTTAATTTTTCACAAAGTTCTAAATATTCTTTTAACTCTTTTTTTTCTAATAAAGAAACTATTAATAAAATAGCATTAGCACCAAAGGCTTTTGCTTTATATATTTGATATTCACTTAATACAAAATCCTTCATTAGAATTTTAGATTTAGGGTATTTTTCTTTTATTTCAGAAATATAGTTAATATTTCCATTAAAAAAATATGGTTCAGTTAAAACAGATAAAGCTTTAGCTCCATTTTCTAAGTACATTTTTGCTATATCTAAAGGCTTAAGTTCAGATATTTTTCCCATTGATGGACTTGATAATTTTATTTCACTAATTATATTCAAATCATCTTGTGAAAAGTATTCAAGAAAACTAGATTTTTCTTCATTATTATCTTTGGAATCTAATATTTTAATTATCTCTTTATGGCTTAAAAACTCTTTCTCTTCTTCTATTCTTTGCTTAGTTTTCTCTGCAATTTTATCTAGTATATTCATATTTTACAAAGCTCCCTTAATGATTCTAATTTTGAAAAAGCTTTACCTGAATCAATAGAATTTTCTGCAATTTTAACAGCTGTTTCTAAATCATTTAAACCTGTAAGTTGTAAAGCAATAGCAGAATTAGCAATAACAATATCTCTATAAGAACTTTTTTCTCCTTTTAAAATAGATTCTATTATTTCTGAGTTTTTTTGACTATCACCACCATTAAAATTATCAATACTTTGTGTATTAAAACCTAGATCTTCTGGAGATAAGTAATATTCATTTATTTTATTATTTTTTAAATGACATACTTTTGTTTTATCAGATAATGAAAACTCATCCATTCCATCAATAGATGAAATTATAAAAGCTTCTGTATAATCAAGTTCTAACATAGCTTCAGCTATAACATTTATTAGTTTATGGTCATAAACACCTATAATTTGTTTTTTTACATTAGCAGGGTTACACAACGGCCCTAATATATTAAAAACAGTTTTAACACCTATAGATTTTCTTATACTTGCAACATTTTTCATGGCAGGATTAAAAAGAGGAGCAAATATAAAAGACAAATTATTTTTATCTATAGAATCTATAATTTCACTTTCCTTTAATTCAACATTTACACCTAATCTTCTTAAAACATCAATACTACCTGATTTACTTGAAACAGCACCATTTCCATGTTTTATAACTGGTATTCCAGCACCTGCAACAACAAAAGCAACTGCTGTAGAAATATTAAATGTATCTTTATTGTCTCCACCTGTACCACATACATCAATTAGATAAGGATTATCAAGATTAATTTTTATAGAATGTTTTCTTATAGATTTAACAAATCCTACAATTTCTTTAGATGAAACACCTCTACTACTTATAGCTCCTAAAAAAGCACTAACTTGTTCATTATTAGCTTGATTATTTATTATAATATCCATAACATTTTCAGATTCTAATTTATTTAGTTTTTCTCCTGAAAATACTTTATTTAAATATTCTCTCATTTTTTATGTCCTCACATATTCATTTAAAAAGTTATTTATTATTTCTTTTCCATTTTCTGTCATAAAAGATTCAGGATGATATTGTATACCTGTTATTGGATATTCTTTATGTTGTATACTCATTACTAAACCATTATCTGTTTTAGCTGTTACCTCTAAGCAATCAGGTATATTTTCAACAATTAAAGAGTGATAACGAATAACATTTAAAGGATTTTTTAATTTTTTATATATTTTACTTTTATTATGATAAATTTTTGAACTTTTACCATGATAAACAGTTTTTAGTCTATTAACTGTTGCTCCAAAAACTTGACCAATAATTTGATGCCCTAAACATATTCCAAGTATAGGTTTTTTACCAGCAAATTCTTTTACTACATTAATTGAAATTCCTGATTCTTCTGGTTTCCCCGGCCCTGGTGAAATAACTATCGCACTAGGATCTAATTTTTTTATTTCATTTGTTGTTATCTTATCATTCCTTATAACTAAGCATTTTTCACCTAATTCTTGAAAATATTGAAAAAGATTATATGTAAAAGAATCATAATTATCTATTATTAATATCATTTTAGATTTTTCCTTTTGTTGTACTTAAATTATTTGCAATATTTACAGCTTTTAAAACAGCTTTTGATTTATTTAAAATTTCTTGATATTCAGACTCAGGTTTTGAATCTGACACAATACCAGCACCTGCTTGAATATAAGCTTTTTTATCTTTTATATAAAGACTTCTGATTGTAATACATGAATCCATATAGTCTGAAAAACTATGACAAAAAATACTACCACCATAAGCTCCTCTTTTTACAGGCTCTAATTCTGATATTATTTGCATTGCTCTTACTTTTGGAGCACCAGAGAGAGTACCAGCAGGAAAAACAGCATTAAAAGCATCAAATGAGTTTTTATTACTTTCTAATTCTCCTTCAACTAATGAAACTATGTGCATTACATGAGAAAATTTTTCAACTTTCATAAAATCTTTTACTTTTACACTATTAGGCTTTGAAACTCTACCTAAATCATTTCTTCCTAAATCAACTAACATCAAATGTTCAGCTTTTTCTTTTGTACTTCTCAAAAGTGATTTTTTATATTTATTATCTTCTTGTTCATCTTTCCCTCTAGGTCTTGTTCCAGCAATAGGACAAAGGCTTATTTTATTTGCTTGAGATTTTACAAGCATTTCTGGCGATGAACCTAAGATTATTTCTGAATCTGCTGATATATAGAATAAATAAGGTGATGGATTTATTTTTCTAAGTACTTTATAAACTAAAAGAGGATTAATTTCTAAATCAAAAGAAAACCTTTCTGATAAAACACACTGAAAAATATCACCATTTTTTATATGAGATTTAACCTTTTTAACAGCTTTTATAAAATTTTCTTTACCAAATGAATGATTAATATCTAAAATATTATCTTCTGTATTAAGAATATCAATTTCATTATTTTGAGAGTTTGATATTATGTTTTTTATTTCATTAATCTCTTTTTCAGCTATTTCTTTATCATTTAAAGTTGGATTTTCATTAAAAATATTTATAGCTATTTTTATTGTATTTTCATTATGGTCAAAAATAATTATATTTTAAACATCATAACAGTTATGCTTCATTTTCATTAAAGCTATTTATTTCAGGTAAATTAATATTTTCTAAATGTTTTACAAAATCATAAGAAATATACCCAATATCTCCACCAATAAAACTATCTTTGATATTAGATTCATATTTATTGATAAAATTATTTATTATATTTAAAATATCACCTTTTAATATAGATTTTGAATTTTCTCTTTCAAGAAAAGCAAGTCCTTCTTTAACAACTAAAGTTTCTATAGGGTTAATTCCTAAAAAACTATAATTTCCTGTTTTTTCATTACTCTCAAATAAAAAGAATTTATTTGATTCATATGTTTTTATTAGATTTTCTAATACACCAACAGGTGTAAAATCTTTTATTTCTATAGTTTCTAATATAGTTTTAATCTTTTGTTTCATAATAAAGCTCCTAAAATATGCAAAAAAAAATAACTGCCAAATCAAATGATTCGGCAGTTATTTCTTAAATTGAATTAAAATTTTAAATACTAAAAAAAATTGTGTTTTTTTGTGTTTTAAAGTTTGATATTGTAACTAAGACAAGCAAAACTACCGACGTATTATAAACGCCAGCTCCAAGTTTTATTTATCTTAATAACTCTCATTGAATTTTCCTAAAAAAATTAATATACATTCAATACTATTACTATAAGTTTTTTTTGTCAATAGCTCTTTTTATCAATAAAGTTATTTTTTAAAGATAAAGAAAGACTTATACTAGACAATAAGTAAAAAGAAAAAAGTGAGAAGACAAAAGTATTTCAGTAACAACACTACAGATAAATATTTTTTGCAAACTAATTACTTTTAAGTATATATTATATTTCTTCAGCTATTTTTAAAAGTTCAATTGTTGTTTTGAAATTTCTAGTTGTTGCTATTACTTTTAAATTTTTCTCTAAAAAATTATTTGTTAGTTTTGTGTTTCCATAACCATTTGGACAATATAAATATATGACTTTTTCTCTAATTTCAATTTCTTCATTTTGAGTTATTTTATTCTTTATAATCTCTTCATTATAATTAATTGCTTTATCTGATAGGAATGTAAAGTATAAAGATTTTTCATCTCTATTTTTTATTAAAGAGTTATTATCAATGTAAGATTTTAAATCTTTTATAGTTAGTACAATAACAGGCACATTAAGTCCTAATTTTTTTTCTATTTGTGATTTTATAAGTTTTTCTATCTCTCTTATATCATTAAGTTTAGATGAAAAAATTACATTTCCACTTTGTAGATAAGTTTTCACATTTTCAAAACCTAAATCATTAAAAATTATTTTTAATGAATCCATTTTAATAAGATTTTTTCCACTTACATTAATTCCC
The DNA here is from genome assembly GCA_046328075.1 of Candidatus Sericytochromatia bacterium. GTDB lineage: Bacteria > Cyanobacteriota > Sericytochromatia > UBA7694 > JACMQJ01 > JAXLXG01. Next base: position 73,890 of record JAXLXG010000013.1, on the reverse strand, counting down.
CTTAGTAGTAAAATGTATTTATTCATTATTTACTTCTTTTTTTTAATATTTATTAATTTATTATTCACTTTAAATAATTTATTTCTGAAACTTATTATTTATGTATTTTAAATTAAATTCTTCATTTAACTTGTTTATATCCCAACCTAATTCTATTGCTGAAATAATGCACTTTTTTATAAATTCTGGAGTAACTATTTTAGTTTCAAAATCAGGTGGTTTTACATTATCATTTACATATAACCAAATATCATAATAACCAATATTAATAATCAGTTTATTAGATTTATTATTTTTAGGTCTAATATCTATATTACCAGAGAATCTCCAATCAAAGAGTTCATTGTCAATCGTTATTGTCCTAAAACCTCTTCTTTTTGTAGGTAATGCCATATTTTTATTTACTTCTTAAAAAATTTAAGCCACCTTCAATTGCTGAAACTTGTGCATCAACACAATTTTCAGGAGTTACTTTAGGACTATCAGGATAAACTTCTGTTGTTGCTGTATATTTAGCATCTGAAAAACCAGCACAAAGATTTAACTTTTTAAGAGGATAATTAATAACCCCTTCTTGTTGAATAGGTTCACCAATAATTTTTTCATTTTCATCAGGTGGAGCAATATGAGTAACATTTCTTACAGAATCAATTATATTTTTTAAAAATTCTGCTTGATAATTTTCAGTATCACCAACTACATAAAATCCATCAGGTATTTCTGAAAAATCTTCCTCTATTCCATCTCTAGCAGCAAGGGCAGGACGAAAAATAGTATTGTCAGTATCAGTAGTTTCATGTAAATCAAAGTGTACAAATGGTTTTATTTTATGATATTCCATTGCATTTAAAAATAATCTACATTCTTCAGAAGGGCTATCTTTTATAAATGAACGATTAGGATCTATAGCGAGAGCATTCCAACGATTTATGGTTTCATATGCCCAAGGGCTTATACAAGGAACACAAACAATATTAAATTTATCAAGATAATATTGAGATTTATTTTCAATGAATGCTAAAGCACCATGCACTCCGCTAGTTTCATAACCATGAACTCCTCCAGTAATTAATACAGTTTTTTTATCATAATCTTGATTCTTTGATTTAATAATGTAAATTGGATACAAATTAGTATTTTGTGAAAGAGCACCATACTGCTCAATATCAAAATTATTTTTTAAATTATGTATTTTTGAAACTACTTCATTTAAATATGAACGCTGAATTTTCTGCTGATTAAACCAATTTTTTTTATCTTCTTCTTGCCATTTCATAGTTCACCTATTATTTAATCAATTTAGATTGTTAATATTCAAATCTAATTTTTTAAAATTACATTACTTACTTTAGATAATTTATACCTTACTTCAAGATTATTTCCAATAATAAATAGTATTCTTCTGCTCAAAAAGATTATTTATAAACTTAGAGTTATAAATTGCATACGTAGAAAATATTTATCCGTAACTTTGTTACTGAAATACTCTTGTCTTTTCACTTATTGTCTAGTATATAATAACTTATACTCTTTGCTTTTTATAGTTTGTAGAAAGTTTTCTTCTTCTTGTACTTTTTCTTATAGCTTTATTTAGATTTCTATACTTATTAACTAGATAAAACTTAACTATATTTATATATTTAGCTAATATACAAGCAACTGCAATTAACATTAATTGACTTAGAAAAGGTATATAAAAGAAAGATTGAAACATATTTAAAAATTTATGATTATTATTTACAAATAAGAATGCTGTTGTGATACCTATAAAATGTATTAATAATAAACCCATAAAAGATATAAAAAATGTATACCTAGTATTTAATAAGTATTTATTATAATTATGATCCTTCCAAACATATTTTGAAATTAAAATTGTAACTAGTAAAAAGGATAAAAGATATCCAATTGTAGGTTGTTCAAAGTATTCTTTACCTCCACCAGAATAAAATATAGGTTTACTATAAAAACCTATACAAAAATAAGTCATTATGAAAATAAAATTAAGTTTAGGATTAAGTAATAAAGAGCTAAGTATAATAACAGGAATTTGCAAACTACCAGAATAAGTTCCTATGGCTAATAAAGAGTTTTGATAAACTATATTAACACTTTCAGGAATATTAGCAAAAATAAAAGTTATAAAAGGTAAATCTATAACAAAAAAAGTTGATAAAACAAGTAAAAGAAATAAAGTTAAAGCTATTAAAAGATTAAGCATTTATCTACTGCTCTGTAGTTGTGATTTCATTTTTTTGGTTAGAAACAATACTGTTATTTATTCCACCATCTCTTAAACCTACTTCTTGTAATACTTTATTGGCACCCTTTTCATCTATAAACCAATACCATCCCCCTTTATACATTTTTCCATCACCAGGGAGAGTATGCATTGATATACTGTCTTTTAAATTAGTCATTTGAAGAGCTTTATTAGCTAAGAATAAAAATTTACCTGTAGAAATATTTGTTTCCATATTACTATTAATAATTCTAACCGCTTTAGGAATTTTGATAATATTAAGGGGCTTTAAAATTTGTGGAACCATAGCTTTTAATATTTCTTGTTGTCTAGCTACTCTGTTTAAATCACCCATACCATCATGTCTAAATCTTAAGAAGTCATGAACTTTTTTTCCGTCAAGGTGTTGCATTCCAGGATAGATATCAATAAAAAGTTTTGCAGAAAAATCATTATACTTCATTCTTTTTGGAACATTAAAGTCAACACCACCAAATAAATCAACAAATTGAACAATACCAAATGTATTTACTAGAGCATAATCATCTATATGTATTCCAAGCCAATTATCAATAGTTCTTTTTACTAATTCAGGCCCACCAAAAACATTAGCTGCATTTATTTTGTTATATCCATAACCTGGAATTAAAACTCTACTATCTCTAGGAATAGACACTAAATCAATTTTATCATCAGTCATTTTGACAAGCATAATTGCATCTGTACGACCGTTTAAAGCTGTTGTTTTTTTTCCAGGATAACTATATACAACATCTGTTCCCATAACTAAAAATAATCTATAAGGCTTAGTTTCAGTTTCTGTATAAGGTTCAACAGATTCTATAGGTTCAGAGTTTTCTCTTTTAACTTCAGGTGAAGAATTTTCTGTATCTAAATCTTTGTCTTTTTTTTCTGTTACAACATTAGTATTAGTTTCATCATTTATAAAACCATCCTCATTATCTACAAGACCAACAATATTATCTTCTGGTTTTGGAACTATTGTTTTTGAGTGATCAGCTGTAGCATAAGCTGTAATTATACCAAGTATAGAACTTGTAACAACGACTGATGTGCCTATAAGCCAACGCATAAATACCACCCTAAAAAATAACCTAACTTATATTGTATCAGTTATATTGAAAGCTATAAAAAAAAATCTATCTCACTTTAAAAATTTTAATTTATCTTGACTTTTTTATTCTAAGATCTTTAATTTAAATTCTATGCAAATAAATTCAAAAACTGTATCATCCCCATATTTTACCAACTTCTGTAATTATAGGTATATTTTTTTCTTTATTCATTTATATTACCAAAGATTACCAAGGTTCAAACCACCACATACAGGTAAATTTACTCCTGTAATATAAGAAGCTAAATCTGAGCTTAAAAAAGTAACTGCATTTGCAATATCTTTAGGTTTTGCTAATCTTTTTGTTGAAGTGGCAGATATAAATTTTTGAACCATTTCTTCAGGAGCTGCTTTTTTAAATCTCTCTGTCTCTACAAAACCAGGGCTAACCATATTTATTGTAATTCCATATTTTGAGTAATCTACAGCAAGATTTTTTGTTAAACCTTCTAATCCAGATTTAACTGTACAATATGCAGAATAACCTGATGCTCCAAACATTCCAGATAAAGAACCTATTATAACAATACGTCCCCATTTATTATCTCTCATATCATTTATAAATTGTTTTATTATCTTAAATTGAGAATTTAAATCTGTTTCAATAACTTTATACCATTCTTCATCATTTAAAAAAGATAGTTTTTGAGGTTTTGAAGGTTTTGCTGCATTATTTACTAATATATCTATATTTCCAACCTCTTCTGATATTTCAGATTTTAATTTTTGATAATCGCCTGAAACTAAGTCAAAAACCTTATAACAAGCATTTCCTCCTTTATCTAAGATTTCTTCGCAAACACTTTTGAGTTCTTCCTCTGTTCTACTTAAAACACAAACCTTTACACCTTCAGAAGCTAAGTTTAGTGCAATTTCCTTACCAATTCCCCTACCACCACCAGTAACAATAGCTCTTTTACCTTTTAATCCTGTATCCATTAAATTTTACCTTTTACAAATTCTATAATGTTTTTTACTGTTAAAAAATTATTATCGTTTATTTCATTGCTTTCTATTGAAATATTAAAATAGTCATTAATATCTAAAATAATTCTTACTAAAGTCATAGAATCAATATTTAAATTATCTTTTAAATTAGTATTTTTATCTAAAACTGTATTTAAATCTATTAAATTATTTTCAATAATTTCTATAATATTTTTTTCTATATCTTCTCTTTTTGACACTTTGGTAACTCCCTACGCATTATTTTACCATTAGGCGTCATGGGTAATTCATTTGTTTTAAAAAATTTATGAGGTATTTGATGTTTTTCTAATAAATTAGAACAATGCAATAATAAATCTTTTGCTTTTATTATTGATTCATCCTTTAATTTAACTACAGCAATAATTCTTTTACCTAAAATATCATCATATTCACCAAATATAGCACTATTTACTATATTAGGGTGATAATTTAGAACTTTTTCTATAATTAATGGTGATATTTTTTCACCTGAAGAAATAAAGATATCATCTTTTCTTCCTGTTATATATAAATACCCATCTTCATCTATGTATCCTGTATCTCCAGAATATAAATAAGAATCTATTATTTTCTTATCTGTTGAATCTTTATCATCTAAATAACAAATCATATTTGATTTACTATTTATTAAAATGTCATTATCTTTAACTATTATTTCAACGCCATTTATGGATTTACCTACAGAGCCATTGTGGAATTTAGGGTCATTGTAATTTATTGCAGTTACTCTAGGCCCTGCTTCTGTTAGACCATAACCAACCCATATTTCAGAATTAAAAAAACTTTTATGAATCTTTTCTGCAAGTTTTTTATCTAAAGAAGCCCCTGCTATTGTAATATGTTTTACATTAGGATATTCTTTATTTTCACCAAACAAAAGCATTTTAAAATTAGTTGGAACACCTGCCATTGTATTTATTTTATTCTTTATAATAAAATCTGAAAAATCCTTATAGTTATTAGTTTTAGGTAATAGATAAATATTAGCTCCTGTTATAAATGATGTTATAAGCTGAGTTATTAAAGCAAATGAATGATATAAGGGTAAAATAATACCTATGTTTTCAGGATTTGAAATATTCATTGTTTTAATTACAGAATAGGCATTAAATAAAATATTTTTATGACTCATTAAAACTGCTTTGGCCTCACCTGTTGTTCCAGATGTAAATATAGCAAGAGCAGGAGTTTCTGAACTTATTTTAAAATCATTATTATTTTCATTAATTTTAGGAAAACTATCATAAATAATATAATCAATATTAAATTTTTCTTTTAAGAAGTCTATTTTTTCTTTAGTAAACTCTGGGTTTATCGGTATAGCAATATTACCAGAAAATATAATGGAGAATAAAGATTCAATAAAAAAGATATCATTATTAGCTTTTATAAAAAATCTTTTAGAGCTAACTTTTATACTTGAAATATTTTCTTTAACTCTAGAAAAAAAATCGAAAAAAGAAATTGACTCTAAACCATCGTTTATTATATAGTTAGAATACTTTTTATTATTTAAATTTTCTAAAATCTGGTCTAATGTATTAAATATAATCATTTTATACTACATTATAGTTTTAGATAACCAAGTTTCTTTTTCTGAAATTATTTCTTCAAAACCAACACTTTTATATAAACTTATAGCTGAAATATTTTTACTTTCAACCTTCAAATCAAAATTTATATTATTATTTATTGATCTATAAAAAGCTATCATTCCTTCTAGAAATATTTTTCCAAATCCTTTACCTCTAAGGTTTTTTTTAATAACAATTTCAATAATTTCTATATTATCTTTTGATACTTGATTAAAACTTACTCCTATTATTTCACTATCCTTTTCATAAACAATTATAGATTTTTTATCAATATACTGAACTATTTTTTCCGCAGTGAATGTTTGAAAGTGTTTTAAAATATCAATTACTTGTTCTATTTCATGGGAAATATTATTTAAATATCTGATATTATTAATATTATTAACTTCTATTTCTTTGTTATATAGAAACTTTAGAAAGTTTTTATCGTTTATAAAACCTAAATCTTCTAAATATTCTTTTAAATACAATTTATCAGAGTCTAAACTAAATCTAATGGTTACATTATTTTTACTAAAGTCTTGAGCAAATACATTTATTAACAACTCTTCAATTTTAAAATTATTATTTCTACTATATATTTCAACTTTAAGAATATTGCTATCCATAGTAGGAAAATCTCTTATAAATCCTAAAGTCATATTATTTTCATCTAATGCTACATACCAATCTTTAGGTTGTTCTTCATTAAAATAATTTATTTCATCTTGTATATCTATTTCTTTACCCCAAGATAGTTCAAATAATTCTTTTAAATATGTTATATTTTCATTGTTTATTTTACTTATTTTCATAAAAATTTCTATATAGATTAAATACTAATTAATTTTATTCAATAATAAAATAATTATATACTTAAATATCAAAATGTAGATAAAATTAAATACATATTATAACTTTAGGTAAGATAATTAACGCCTTATCAATTAAAAGAAATATTAAAATTTTTTTAGCCCCCTCCTAAAGAATTAGAGTCTCAAACTATAGACATCTCAAAACATATTGTTAGAGATATTCCTTTATTACAATAGTTGTAAAAAATAACAGAAGTAAGAGTAAGTTACTCTATACATACAAATAGTGAGGATGTAAAAAAGATTTTTGAACCAAAAGAGCCTTCAATTAAAGAAAGTTGAGGAGTGAGAACTTTACTATAATGCATATATAAAAATTCTAATTTCATGTATGCCAATGCTTTCATTAGAACCAAAAAACTATGCTAAAATATTTGCACCCTTTATTTCTGAATATGTTTGGAATGCAAGAATTAAAAGATGAGTTTTCAAAATATAATATAAAATGTTTTAATAGAAATCCTTAATATTAAATAATACATTCTAATATTTTTATAATAGTTAAAACAACTATGACACGGAAATTCTAAATAATATTTGGTATATTAAATAATAAATTTTCATTAAAAATTATATAAAGTAAGAATGTTTTTAAGCGTAATTTATAAAATCTATAATGTGATTTATTAAACTATAAAGTTAATCTTGAGGTAATTTAATGACAGACTTTGGTGTATCAAATTCAAAAGTAGTTGGTAAAGCTGATACTTTAGCAGAAGCAAGAGCATTAGCTAGAAACAATGAAGGTAATGAAGTAATTAGGGAAAAAAGAGTTGGCTTATTTGATAAAGAATATATAGTAGAAAAATTAGATTCTAAAGATGTTGATCAAAGCAAACAAAAACTTAAAAGTAAATTTGATCCTTCAATTGTTGAGTTTTCTCAAGATAAAGAAGGTAAGGAAATTTTTGTTGCTAACACAAGTGATAGTTTTAGAGATAGTATAACAAATATATATAATAAAGCTAGAAATGAAACTGAAAATTTATCAGAAACAGCTGAAAAGGTTGTTGATAAAGTTGTTGAAAAAGGTAAAGAGATTTTTATAGGAGCATCTACACCTAAACCAACTGATGGAACAATAGTAAAAAATAATATAGGGCCAGAAATTATAAATGATTTTAAAAGTGATAAAATTAAATTACCTATTTATGTAGAGATAAAAAATAAAGAAACTGGGAAATTATCATATCTAAAATTAGACCAAAAAGTTATTGATTCTTTAAAAGAAGTTGAGTTTCCTAAAGATGCACAAAAAAGATATGGTTTTACAGATACACAAGATACAAAAGATAAAACAATAACTAAAGCTTATGGCTGTACTGATACAAAATTACATAAATATTTAGTTGCTGGAAAAGATGCTAAAGCTGAAAAGGCAGCAGAAGCAGTTCTTATTTATCAAGCTATTACTCATACAGACAGATTTGATTCTATGCCAAAACCTTTTTTAGATAATCTAAATAATAATCAGAAAGTAGGTTTTTTATCAGCTGCATTTAATATGTCAAAAGGAATGTTTGTAGGTGGAACAAAAGACAATCCAGATTCTGATAGTCCTAATGGGTTTGAACCTGTTAAAATGTTAAAAAATTATTGGAATGAATTAACTCAAGGAGATGGTAAATTAAGCTTAAATGATGTTAATGATGCAATAAATAGAGCATTAGGTTTTTCAATATCTGGAGGTGTAAAACCAACTCAATCAGGGCTATATTCTAGAAGAGCTTTTGACTTTATAATTTCTATGGGACATGATCCAAAAGTTTCAAGTCCTTATGGTCAAGAGAAAGTTTTGGCAGAAACACTAATGGATATGTTAAAAAATGAACCAGATTCTTCAAAAAAAGACGCAATAAAACAAGTAATTGATGAGTTAAAAAATGTTCCTAAATGGGCAAAGTTTTTTGTTTAATTTAATATTATAGAAAAAGAAGAAGTGAAAAGATAAGAAAAGATTTAAATTCCTATCCCTTATCTTATTCTCTTCCTACTTTTTACATTATTTAATAAATATAGCTTAATTTAAGAATCTTTCTCTCATTTCTTTAGTAGGTATTCTACACTGATCTGATTTACCAAATATCTTATACCTATTTTTAGCTATAATATCATAACCTATATCTCTAATAAACTTTGGAACTATTTTTAATATACCCAATATTTTCCAATAACCATCTAAATGTTCTGCAACTTTCAAAGCTGCAGTTGATTGAGTATAATATTTATCTCCTTCAACTAAAACTAAAGAATTAAAGTTTTCTTTAGGTAAATTAAACTTTTCTAATAGTTTTTGACCTGTTTCTGATTGTAAGCTAGAAAATAATATATCCTTCTTAGAATTTCTATCAACTATAAAATTTACACTAGCATTACAAAAATTACATACTCCATCAAATAGAAGTATAGGTTTATTATTATTTAAAACATCACTTTTAATTTCATTCATATATTTTTATCTCATAAGCTTAAATATTCTTTACAATTAATTATACCTAAATTTTAAATAAATTATAATCAAATAAAATTGATTTAATAAATATAAAAACAAAAATATCGTTTCTAATTGCTTTTATCTTATGTCCTTAAGCTTTTTCAATAACTACTTACTTAATGAATTAAAAGAGTAGGTATTTTTGTATTATTCACAACATAATCACTAATAGTACCTATAAAAAATCTTTCAAAGATACCAGAGTTTTTACCACACATTATTATAAGATCACATTCTTCTGCTTCTGCTATTTCAACAATTGCATGACCTGTATCACCTTTAGCGAGAGCTGTTTCGACTTTTATATTATGTTGCCTTATTTCATCTTTAATTTCATTAATCAGATATTGCCCATTACTTATAAGATTTTCTTCTGTATTTTCAATAAAGTCTGCATCTATACCATGTTCTCCAGCAATAATACCAACTCTTTTAGGGTTTTCATAAGCATGGACTAATAACACAGAAGCAGAAAACTTTTTTGCTATTTCTAATACATGGTTAAAAGGTTTTTTTGATTCATCAGAACCATCAAAAGGAAAAAGAATTTTTGTAATCATACACCAAACAAATTTTATTCAATATAATATACACAAGATTATAAATTATTGTACTAAAAAATGTATTATTTAAGTATATAGATTTTGAAATGTAAGTAATAAAAAGTGGAACAAAATAATTATTATAAATCAGCTCTCAAAGAAGTTTTTAATATTCTTTTATTAGTTTTAATTGCTGTAACAGGCATTATAGGTTTACTTAAAATAAGCCTACCCTTATTAGTCTTAGAGATTTTATATATGTTAGTTATTCCTAATACACCATTTTATAAAAGTTATATAGATTTTAAAAATAATAGTTCAGATAATAACAGTATTTTTAAATCTAATAATAAAAGTTATTATCATTTACCAAGTCCAATCAAGGAAAAAACTCAAGAGTTACAGAAAAAATATAATCAGATAGTTAAGAAAGTATCTAAAAATCAAGATTTTGCATTTGCAATAAAAGATCAGATAGACAATCTAAACATTTTAATAGATAAATTTGTTTCTTTTTCTGAAAACTACATTTCATATAAGGATTATCTAAAAGAAAATGATATTAATACTATATCTAAAGAAATAGAAGAAACTAAAAAAAGTATAAAAAATAATTTTACTGACTTGAAGGATAAGAATGATATAGATTCTATACATAATAAAATGAAGAATAAAAATATTTTACAGAATAATTTAGAGGTTTTAGAAAAGCGTTTATCAAAAGTTAAAGAGATTAGTAATTTATCAGAAAACTTAAAAGTTCAGATTGACCATATTGAAGATTCATTCCATTTAGTATCTGACTATTTGATGACAACAGATTCATCTAATTATGAGCTTGATGTAAATAAAATTATAAAAGAAGTGGAACTTGTAGAGAGTACAATTAGAACTACACAAAAAGAAATAAATAAGATTAATAATGTTAAGTTTGATTACAATTGACTTCTTGTAATTTTTCAAACCATTGAAAATAGTATGTTTTAAATTTAGTTCCAAAATTTATAAAAAAAAATTAAAATATTTTCAAAAAAGATGGAACTTTTTTTTTTTTATTACGTCTATATAATCAGGAACGAATCGATATGGGGATAGCTTAAAAACTAGCCCCTATAATTTTTTACATACCTCTAAAATCTAATCAATAAAATTCATAGCATTAAGGTTAAAAAAATTATAATAAGAATCTTTAATTAACTAAACCTTCTAATATAAAAAAGTAATAAAATTAGTTGTTTTTAATTTAAATTTTAATTAAAATAGAGTTTGAAATTAAGTATTGAAATAAAAATTTTGCTGAAGTTTAATATAATAATTATTACCTAGCATGATTAGTAACTTGAAATAATTAGTAGAAAAGGATATTCATAAGATGCCAACAGCTTTGGTAACGGATGATTCTCCTACCATAAGAAATATGATCTCTTTTACACTAAGAGCAATTGGTGTAAGTTCTATAGAGGCTACAGATGGTCAGGATGCGTTAAATAAACTAGAACAAGGGAATGGTATAGATTTACTGATAGTGGATCTTAATATGCCAAAAATAAATGGCTTAGAATTAATAAGCTTATTAAGAAAAAACATTAAATTTAAAAAATTACCTATAATAATGGTAACTACAGAGACAGATAAAAAGAAGGGATTATCGACAGGGGCTAATGATTATTTAATAAAGCCTTTTAAACCTCAAGAACTCCAAAGTATCGTAAAAAACTATATAGGGTAGATAAATTAAGTCAAATAATGATAATAACTATTTAAAAGTGATAAGAGAAGAAGAAAAGATTAGGAATTTCAATACCTTTAGTTCATTATTTCTTTCAAACTACTTTAACTACTTTTTTAAAATTATAAAGTAATAGTTTATATCAGAGATTTTTCTAAAAAACTTTGTTCAGATATAAAAACATATTAAATTATAATTACCCATCTTTTGTTGATGGGAAATTTGTCTTATCCTTCAAATTTTTTAAATACTAAAGAGACATTATGCCCTCCAAAACCCAAGCTATTTGATAGTACATATCTAAGTTCTTTATTAATAGCATAATTAGGTACATAATTTAAATCACATTCTGGATCTGGATTTTCATAATTTATAGTTGATGGGACTACACTATCTTTTATTGCTAAAACACTTATTATGGCTTCTATACCTCCTGAAGCACCAAGAAGATGTCCTGTCATTGATTTTGTTGAACTTACTAATAAATCATTTTTATCAACAAAAAGTTTTTTAATAGCTAAAGTTTCAGTTTTATCATTTGCTTCTGTAGATGTACCATGAGCGTTTATATAATCAATATCATTAACATTTATTTTAGCGTCATTTATTGCTAGATTCATTGAGTTTTTGACACCCAAAGCTTCTGGATCAGGTGATGTTATATGATAAGCATCGCAGGTCATTCCATAACCAACTATTTCAGCTAGTATATTTGCATTTCGTTTAAGTGCGTGTTCTAGTTCTTCTAAAATTAAGATTCCTGCTCCCTCTCCCATTACAAAACCATCACGGTTTTTATCAAAAGGTCTTGATGCTTTTTGAGGATTTTCATTATTTCTTGACATAGCCTTTGCTGAGCAAAAACCAGAATAGGAAAAAGGTGTAATAGCTGCTTCTGTACCACCTGTAATCATTATATCTGCATCACCTCTTTGAACAATCCTAAAAGCTTCTCCTATTGAGTTTGCTCCAGATGCACAAGCAGTAACAGTACATATATTAGGACCTTTTGCACCATAAGTTATAGCAACATAGCCAGATGCCATATCTGGAATTATCATAGGGATCATAAAAGGGCTAACTCGAGAATTACCTCTTTCTATCATTACTTCATGTTGTTTTTCTATGGTAGAAAAACCACCAATACCACAACCAATACTTACCCCAACCCTATCAGAAATTTTACTTATATCAATGTTTGCATTTTTTATTGCTTCTCCACTAGAAACTACTGCAAAATGACAAAAACGATCCATTCTTTTAACATCTTTTTTATTAATATAGTCTTCAGGATTAAAATTTTTTACTTCTGCACCAATTTTTGTAGGAAAATCATTTGTATCAAAATGAGTTATAAAATCTACACCACTTTTACCACTTTTTATTCCATTCCAAAAATCTTGTATATTATTTCCTAATGGTGTTATAGCTCCAACACCTGTAATAACAACTCTTTTCATTTATTTTTCAAGAGGAAAATCTGAATCATACCAATCAAGCATACCACCTTGAAAATTAGAAACATCTTTAAAACCACTTTGAAGCATCATTCTTGAAGCTGTATTACTTCTATTTCCACTTCTACAAACTATTATATATTTTTTATCTTTGTCTAATTCATCAAATTTTGATGATAAATTACCAAGAGATATTTTTGTTATATTTGGTATAACACCCATTGCCCATTCTTCGGGTTCTCTAACATCAATAAAGACATAATCATTATTATTTTCATTATAAATCTCATAAACTTCATTAATTAATAGTTGTTCTACATTTATCATAATATTCTTCCTTATAAAAATTTATACACTTAATAAAAAGTGAAAAAACAAAAACATAAATATTTAAACGTTTTAGTTATTACTAAACTAATTTTATTTTACATAGAGTGTATTGTAACAGAAAAAAATCCTCTCTTTTATTAGAAGAGAGGATTAAAATATTCTTAATTTTAGAAACTTGTTGATGTATATAAGCCATATGTACTAGCAATAATATCTTTAGGATCAGATGAAAATAAGATATTTGATTTTTGGTCAAAATAAATACTTAAATTAGGCAAAAATGGATTATCGTATGTAAGACTAACATTTATACCTGCTTTATCCCCTAAGTTTGAACCTTCAATAATACTACCATTTAATAATGTTAGAGGTTCTTGAACAGTTACTTGTAAACTAGGTATTGTTCTATCACCAATTTTATCAGGTGTTTTTAAAAATCCGCCTGCTATTATTTGTTGAGTAGATTCATTTTCAAACTTACCAACAGCACCAATTTCAAAATTAGCTAGGTTAAAAAATACTAAACCAGAAGCTGCTCTAAATTGCCATGTATCAGCAACGCCTCTAAAGTTTGCTTGTCCTGATATACCAAAATTATCATTTCCTATATCAACTACTACAGCTTCATTATGAATAGGATCTTGTACAATTTCACCAAAGAATAATGTTTGGTCAGCATCAGCTAAAAGTTTAACTTTTGCAAAACCAAAGTCCATTTTTAACATTGCTCCTAAAGTTTGAGGGGTTGCTGCAATAGTTGCAGAAAATGGCCCATTTCCAATCTCAATACCACCTGTAACGGTTTTCCTCATTCTTATACCTCTGTTTTTACCACCATTTACGTTTGGTGTACCATTTGCAACAGAAGTACCATTAGGGAAATAATTTGTTATAGATGTTCCTGCACTAAGTAAATTCCAAAAGCCCATATAACCAAATTTTACTTTTGGATTAAAGGCAACATTTGATGGAGCATAATTAAACCATGCATCAGCAAATTTAAGCTCTTGGATTTCACTATCAACTTTTTTCTTTACACCATTTTCTTCTTTTTCTTCTACAGCACTATTAAACTCACCTTTAAAAGAGCCTCTAAAGGTTGCATCATCAAATACATTTGCTTTCATATTTAAAACATAATTTGTATAATATCCTGGTCTGTATGTATCCTCTAAAGTATCATCAAAACCAGCCTCAAAATCCCCACCTAATCTTATTTTACCAAGATCTTTCTTTACTTTTTCTATATCTTCTTCAACTGATTTTATTTTTGCATCCTGAGAAGCATTAGACGCTTTTAATGCATCTAATTCTCTTCTAAATTCACTTACAAGTTCTTTTAAGGTTTTTAAATCTTCACCAGATACAGATGAGTTATTTTGTAAAGGTGGTCTTACAACTTGACCTTTTGTTAACTCTTCAACTTTAAGCATTACTTTATAAAGTGCTGCTGCAGCTTCATAACGTGTAAATGTTCTAGCTCCTCTAAATGTATTATCAGGAAAACCACTCATAACATCATATTTATCAACTAATTCTTTTATTGCATTATAAGCCCAATGATCAGATCTTACATCTTGCATATCATCAACATAAGCTCTTGATTGAGCTTCTTGAGTCGACATAATAGAAAATGAACCTAAAACAGCTAAAGCTAATAAAGAGCTTGATAGTTTTTGAAAATTAATTTTTTTCATCATTTACATAAAATCCTATTTTAAATATGTATTCTGTGTATGAAACCATAAAGCTTAAATTATAATATATTAAAAGTAAGCTTAAAACCTATAAATTTTAACTCAAGTATGTAAATTAAACAATTAAAAATTTTGTTTGAGTAACATTAATCAAAAACAATTTACCTAAGTTTAAATTTTAAGTAAACTAAATTATATCAGTTATTAGCAAATAATCAATAACAGGTAAATTAGCTATATAAGTTTATAATAAGTTGTTAAAAATGGATGAACTAAGAATAATAACTAAAAAGATTATTAAAGAGAATAATAAATCATTAAGTGAATATAAAGAAAAATCTTTAATTGATAATAATAATTTGTATAAACCTAAAAAATATGAATTATTTCCTTTTAAAGAAATTAAAGCTCATGCTTCAGATATATTATCAGGAATACTCTTTAAAAACTATATAATAACAGGCTCAAGTGATAAAACAATTTGTCTATGGGATAGTGAAAACTTTGATTTAATAAATACATTAAACGGGCATTCAGGAGCTGTTTATTCATTAGCTATATGGAACAATTACTTAGTAAGCTCTTCAACAGATAAGACAATTCGTATATGGGATATTGAAAATTTTAAATTATTAACAACTATACTTGCTCATCAAAATCAAATATATTCTATATATTGTAAAGATAATATTTTAATTTCTTCGTCTTTAGATAAAACAATAAAAGTTTGGGATATTTTAAATAAAAAATTATTAGGTGTAATTAATATAGATTCAAGTGCTTGGGCAATCTTAATTTATAATAATAGAATATTTGCTGGTTTAAGTGATGGCTCTCTTAGAATTTATGATATAAATACGTTATCTCTTTTAAGCTTATATAAAGAGCACTCAGAAGCTATAACACAAATTAAGATTTTTGATAATAAAATCTATACTTCTTCTAAAGACAAAACCTTAAAAGTATGGAATATTGAAACATTTGATTTAGAAAATACTATTGAAGATAAACAAGTTATTTGGTCTTTTCTATTAGATAAAAATAAATGTATTATCGGTGGTGATGATAAGACATTAAGATTATTTGATTTAAATGATAAAAAAAATACTCAAACTATTAATGCTCATACAGATTGGATATCACAAATTATTTCTATTAATGAAAAAATAATAAGTTTTTCTGGTGATTCTAAATTCAAAGTTTGGTTTAAAAAACCTATATATAATTGTGAAAATATAGACTTTGATATTAAATCAATAGATAAATCTCCATTTGAAACAGAAGATGAGTTTAATAATCGTAAAATTGACGTATATTTAGATCTAGCTAATAAAATTATAGATTATGATTACATTTCTATAGGAACTGCTAAACTAATTTCAAGTGACTATAACTTTGATACAAGGATTTTACCTATAATAGTAGATATAAAATGTGATAAGATAATCAAACTTTCAAAATTAGATAAAAACTTTAAATCATATATAATAATAGAAAAAAAAGATGCACAAAATTTATCAGAATTAAATAATATAATTAACGTGTATATAAAATATTATTCAGAAAAAAATAATATAAGATATGAGTTATGTATTTTAGATTTTAATAAAAAGTATTTAATCTCTCCAAATTATATAAGAGCTGAGTCTAATAATATTAAAAAAGTTGAAGTAAAAAAAGATAGATTAGATATAAAGATAAATAAACCTAATTTTTATAATGATAAAGCTCTATACATACCTGAACATGATTGTAATTCTATAATATTATCTGATACTTTTAGAAAAGCTTTTGAAGATTATAATGAATTTGAAAAAAGAGTAAAAGATAAACTATTAAATTATAAATATATCAATTGTGGGAAAATAGAGTTATTAGCTGATAAATACTCAATTAATGATAAAAAATTTCCTATTAAGAGTATATTTACTTGTGATAAATTATTAAACATAATTAGTTTATTACCAGAAAATAATAATCATCTTATTAATTCAGAATCTAAGTCTAATCAGGTAATGTCATTAAATAAGTATGAGTTTTATTCTTTTATTATTATAGATAGATATGAAGCAAAGAATTTATATGAAAATTCAAGAACACAAAATTTATATTTAAGTTTTATAGAAAATTTAGATAAGCTTTACTTTGAGTTATTTATTATATTTAATGGACAGAGATATTTTATAATGTAGAATTTTTATTAATTGTTATGATAAGTCATAAATAAAAGAACCTTATTCTTTTAGAATAAGGCTCAATTTTTACAAATTAACTTTGTATAATAACTATTCAATCATTAATTCATAAGTATCCCAAACAGCAATTTTTTTGTTTTCAGAATCTGCACCTTTATAATAATAATCTAAAATTTTTATTATTCTTGTAATCTCTTTTTCTTTTAAATTATTATCTATAGTAACTGTTTTAAATGAATTATCATGATAAGAAGATATTAACTCAAACTTATCAAACATAGACATCTCTTTCCAATCAAATCCATCAATCACTTTATCATTGTTAAAATCATATCTACTTTCAATAGAAGAGTTAAAAGCATAAGAATTGCTTATACCAAGTAGTAATATAATTACAGCACTTACTAAAATCTCATATATTTTCATCTTATTATTCTCTAACTTAAAATAACTTTACAATTAAATATTAACAAATGTAACAAAAAATTTCAAGTATTTTTATCTAGTAAATGATAATTTATTATGATTTATATTAATGTATTAACGAATACAATTTCATTATTAGATTTGTTAAGTAGTTCAATATTAACAATATCATTAATATCTATATTAAAGAAAATATCAAATTCATCACCTTTTTTGATATTATTAAATGATGAACTTATTATTTTTTTATCTGTTAATGAGCCTTTATTTATATTTAAATAAAATTCTATTATATTTGATTCTCCATAAAATTCTATTACTTGTTCAGACTCAAGTAAAGAACTTAAGCTTTTAGAATTTTTTAGAGGGTATTTTTCTTTATTAAATAGAATTATTTCTTTTTTTTCTTCATCAACAAAAAAATCACAACTTATAATACAATCTAACTTTTTTGATATTATAGTTTTATCTTGTGCAAAATAAGCCAAACCTAGTCCAATAGTAATATCTATCTTATTATAGCTACTATCAGAAACAGATATTATATTTTCTCCATATTTTATATTTTCCTTTAATTTTTTTTCAAAACCTAATAAAGAAGCAATACCACCACAAAGTAAAGGACTAATACTTATATTATCTGAATTAGATTTTTCAAAATCCTCAATACATTTATTTATATCTTTTGATATTTTTGATATATAAAAATCTAAAGCTTGTTCATAAATACTTTTATTTATTACTAATGGATTTAATGTATTAGTATCAATTAGCTTTTTTTTATTAAATTTAATTATTTCTGATAGACTATTTTCTTTTATAGATTCTACCTCTAATAATAATGATGAGTAGTTATTCTGGTTTATATAAAGGTAATTTATGTAGTCTTCAATTTTTCTAAGCTTTAAAATATCCATTCTTGGTAGTATATGATATTTAGCCTGTTTATTAATGTCAGAGAATAAAGAAAAAGATGTTAAAACTATATCAAAATAATGACCCGCAGTATCTATTCTTTTTGTAGTATTAAAAATATTTATACTATGTTCTTGTGTATACCTTGAAAAAGATATATCAAGTGTTGAGGCTCCAATATCTAAGATCATTATATTTTTATTTGAAAGATCTTTAGTACTTTTATTTATTGCTGTAATAGTAGCCGCAACAGGTTCTGAAAGTAGGCTTATTTCACCATGTTTCCAAACTGATAGTATATTTAGGTATAAATTTTTTTTATCTATACTCCAATCTTGTGGAATACCTACAGTTATATTTCTTAAAACTCCCTGAAAAAAAGGTGAAAAATCAAATTTCTCTATCTTTTGAATAACTAAATGTAAACCCTTTTCAATTAATTCTTTTGCTTTTTTAGAATTTTCATTATTAGATTCATTAGATAAATATGTTTTATAACGACCTTCTACCCATTTATAAGTTTTATCTAAATTACTATGAGCATATGATAACTTAGGATTAAAACCTATATCTAATTCATTATTATCTTTTTGACCAATATAATTTTTTATTGAAAAGTTATTTTCAAAAGTTACTAATTTATAATCTTTTCTGCCTTTATTATCGTAACCAATAGCTACAATAACAATATTTTCAGCCCCAAAATCAATTCCTACATCTATATAGTTCATTAAATTTTTTTTATTAGTTATTACTTATAAATTAGCATCTGCAAAAGCAGCAATTTTACCTCTTACAACTTTAGACATTTTAATTCCACCAACAAGATCGCTTGTTTTAGCATGTTTTAGCATTATTGATAGGGCATTATTATATTTTGACAAATGATGATGGTCTATTTGGTGTATATCTCCAATAATTACAACTTTACTTCCTTCTACTACTCTTGTTAACATTAATTTATTAACAGAAGGGGAGCTATTTTGCCATTCATCAAAAATTAAGAATCCACTTAAATTTGAGCCTCTCATTTGATTTATATTGATAACTTGAATATTATTCTCTTCCATAAATTCTTTACTTGTTAAAACACTTATAGGTTTTTTACTTTCTAGAGCGTCCTGTTGTTCAAGTTCTATATATGTATTAACTGCATCATTTAAAGGATAAGTAAAAACACTAAGTTTTGAACTTTCATCACCTTTTAAAAAACCTAGTTGAGCTTCTGTATCTCCAGCAGTGATTGTATTTCTACAATACTTTATAGACGCTAATGTTTGACTTGGTGCATTTTGAACATATTTTAAGGCTCCTTGTAATGATAAAAGATTTTTACCACTACCTGTAACACCTGCACAAACAACAATAGGTAAATCCTTATCAAGAAGCATATTTAAGAAAAATAATTGCTCTTTATTTCTTGGTTTTACATTTAATCGTCTTAATTTTTTCTCATCTATGATATGAAATCCATCATGTTTATAAAAAGCTAGTATATGTTCACCTGTATCTTCACAAATAAATTCAACATTAGTAAAATGTGAGAATTTCTTACCAAATTCAACATCTTTAGCATATTCTATTTTATCTTTTTGAGATGAATTTATATTTACTACTTCAATAAACTCTAATTCTTCTACATTATCAGATCTATGAATTTTTAAAGGTTCAGATTTTAATTTTAATGATCTTGCTCTTATTCTCATTGCAATATCATTTGATACGACTGTTGCTTCAGGAAAATAACTTGCTATTTCTAATATTTTTCTATCGTTTATAATACTTGTTTGATCTTTTTGTTCTGTAACTCTGTATCTTTTTTTAGAAATTAATTCAAAAATTGCATCATTTATTTCAACTACAACAGAAGATAACTTATCTCCATCTATGTCGAAGTCAATTTCCTCAAGTGTTTTAGCATCATCAAGTAAACGATTAAACTCTCTTGCTTGGAAGTTGATATCATCAAAACCTTTCTTTTTATTATCTATTTCATCAAGGGTTGTTTCTGGTATTATTACTCTATTTTTTCCTTTTTCAGATAAAATAAATAGACTATATACATCATCTAAAATAATTGAAGTATCAATAACAAATGTTTTATCGTAAATTCTTTCTGTCATTAAATTAGCTACATACCTTTCTAAAAGAGTACTTTCTATAAAATGCTACTATAAACATATATTAACATTTTTATACTTATTTGACATATTTTAAAAATTTAACTAATTGAACATTTTAATTCTTAATTCTTTTTAAGAAAATAGATTATAAAATTTTGAATTATTATAGAAATTTTTGATAATAATAACTTTAAAAAAGTTAATTTATTACTAAAATTATTAGTTTGGATATAAAATATATTCCAATGATATTTATAGAATGAAAATTATAAAAAAAAAGTTCAAAATGGATGTTTTAACAGAAATAAATAAAATTGTAAGGTTTAAAATGCAACTTAAAGGCTTTAAGAGCAAGATGGTTGAAACTTCAATTAGTAGACAACACGTTTATGATGTTAAAGGTAAAGGAAAATTACCTACTTTAGTTGTACTGCACGGTATAGGAGCTAATTCTACTTCTTTTGAAAAAGTATTAAGTATTTTTCAAAGATTTTTTAATAGAATAGTTGTTCCTGAAGCACCTGGTCATGGTTTTAGTGAGAATCCATTAATGATGGATGCAGATGTTGTTTATGATGGTGTATCTAGTGTAATCAATAAACTTATAGATGAAGAATGTATTATCTTTGGAAATTCTATGGGGGGAGCAATTGCTATAAAATATGCAATTAATCATCCTGAAAAAGTAAAGGCTTTAAGCTTAAGTTCACCAGGCGGTGCTTATATGACTCCTGAGGAGTGGGATAGATTTTTAGATAGATTTAGAGTTAAAAATCATTTAGAAGCTATTAAATTTATGAACAATATAACTGCAAAACCTAACCTTTTCGCTTCTGTTTTACTTGCAGAACATATTTTAGTAAATGGAGTTGGAAGTAGACATATACAAGATTTAGTTAATAGTGTTCCCCATGATTATTTATTTACACCTGAAGAATTAGAAAAGATAAAAATGCCTATACAATTTATCTGGGGAAAACAAGATCGTATAATGATAAAAGAACAATTGCAATTTTTTAAAAATCATTTACCAAAACATACTATAATTGAAGAGCCTGAAGAGTTTGGACATTGTCCATATTTAGACCACCCTGTTCAACTTGCTGCAAGAGTTATAGATTTTTGTGAAAAATTAGATGTTAAAAGATTAGAGATTAAGTAGCAAATTTATCTTATACTTGAAATTTTATAATTTGGATATTTACGTTGTTCAAAATTGTTTTTTTAGATTAATAGATGTAATAATATAATCTTTAACCAAAGCTTTTAATTTTCCCCACATTAAATGATTTGCGTCTGAGGATTGAGGATGACCATAAATACTAATAGCCTTTTCAACTGAGTCACCTAATCTTAATTCATTTATTGTTTTGCCTTTAAAAGGAGAGCTTACTTCTATTTCACTTAAAACATCTTTTTCATTAAAAAACAATTTGATACCAATATCATCATAGTCTATATAGTTAAGCTTATTGTCAAATTGTTTTATATTACTATAATCTTTCATAAAGTTTATTACATACTTTCTATCATTTGCGTCAACTATTACAGATTTAGTACTATTTTGTAATATTATCCCTAATAAAAAGCCATGAGTATATATAACAAATTTTTCAGTATTTGTTTTTGAAAATTTAAATTTTAATGAGTTGTCTAAAACTGATATAGAAAATATTTTATCTAGTAAACAAGATATACTAAAATTCTTCCATTTGATAATTTTTTTATCATAACTAATCGGTTTACCATATAATTTCATTGCTTTTTCAATAGTATCACCAATCTTTAATCCTTCTAATGTCTCTCCATTAAAATATTCATTAAAATCTATTTTGCTAAGAATATTTTTTTTATTAAAATAAACTGTTATAGAAATATCTGAATAAGAGATTGAATCTTTATCTTTATAAAACTCTGTTTTTTCTTTGCTATATTTTTTTAATATATCCAATGTATCTTTTTTATTAGTTTCTCCAATTTTTAAGTTCCAAAGGATATTATCAGGTTCTTTTTCCTCATTTACATTATCTATAGCTAACTTATATTCTTTTTTAGGAGAGATTTTATTAGTTATTTTAGATATAAATGTTAAAGCCTTCATCTTTACAAAATCTTGCTTTATTTCTTTATTAGGATTAGATGCACCCTTTACTTCTACAGATTGTCTAGGTGGAGTTGATAATTCTTGAACCATAGTATTAGAAAGCTCAAATATTGGCTTTTCTTGTATAATCTTATTCTTTTCATTTTGAGTTTGAATAGAAGATTGACTAGAGTTTGTTATCAAAGGTTTTTTTTCGGATAAAGTTTTTATTTTACTTGAGTTTGTAATAATATCAGATTTATTTGAATTAGTATTTGTTCTACCTGATTGTGTATTGTAAAGCTTAGTATTTAATGTGTTAATAATCTTTTCTTTTAGGGTATCTACTTTTAAAGCTTTATTTCTTTTTTCTTGAGCTATTAGTTCTGATATTTCTAAAGTTTCAATTTTTGTTAATAAAATCCTATGTTTCTTATAACTAGAGTCATTATAGTCTAAATCTAAGTTTTTATTAGTTTTAGTATGATTAATTACATAATCTGCCAGTTTAGATGCAAAAATATCCGCCTTAACTTTAACATTTTGTTTACTGACAGTCATATTTCTCCTTTCTGACAAAATTATTTAAGTATATTATAATTTAACTCACAATCAGTATCTATATATTTTGCCCATATAATCAATAAAAATCACTTTCTTGTAAAAAAAATATATAAGTTTTAAGAAAGGTTTTATAAAAAGTATCTATTATTTTTTCTATAGATGATTTACTATTTATTCATGTAGAGATTTTGTTAGGTAATTTTTAATGAAAAAAAGTTTAATTTTATTTTCCTCATTACTAGTTTTTTTAACATCATGTCAAACAGATGAGACCTTGAATCAATCTTTAATACAGACTAATCAACAAGTTCAAAGCTTATCAACTGAAGATAAAGAAGCCGAAAAAGTTATTAATGCTAATCAGAAAGAATTAGAAGCATTAGCAAAAAATGTTTTTGCACAGTACTTTGCTGATGATACAGATGTAACAGTTACAAATGATGTAGTTGTTCAAAATAAGGGTGGAATGCTTTTTAATTTATTAA
Organism: Candidatus Sericytochromatia bacterium; assembly: GCA_046328075.1. Lineage (GTDB taxonomy): Bacteria > Cyanobacteriota > Sericytochromatia > UBA7694 > JACMQJ01 > JAXLXG01. The sequence goes on along the minus strand of JAXLXG010000013.1, from coordinate 50,034 downwards.
ATAAAAGCAAGTTTGCTCAAAAAATAGCTTATACATTGTCAAATTACCCAGTTAAAGCAAAATTTAACAAACATGGCGTAGCTGATAATGTTCCTAGAATAAATGATGCTCAAACATCCACATTACTAAGTGTTTTGAAAGCTGGGGATATAATCCTTTGTGGTAATGATGATTCATTTGTTCATGCTATATTACATACAGGTAATGGTCAAATTGTGCACTCTTTAGCTAGTAAAGATCCTAAGTTTTGGGGTGTTGTAAAAGAACCTTTAACACAGTATCTAAAAAGATCACAAAGGGACAAATTTGTTGTTTTAAGATACAAAAACTTAAATCCTTCTGAGTTTGAAAAATCTGTAAAATATGCAGAAGAACAAGTCGGTAAACCTTATGACACATTGTTCTTAATGAATTCTGAAACAAAATTTTATTGTACAGAATTAGTTTATCAATCTGTTATGCAAATGGGTAATGCTCCTAAAATCTATCCTCATAAAGCAAAAATGGGTTGGAACTTAATTACAAATGAAGATTTTATGGATTCTCCTGATTTAGAAACAGTTTGGACTTTAAATAAACAAAGACCAACAGTAGGACAATTACATAAGTATTAATAGAAAATAGAACACAGATATTAAGGATTTAAAAGATTTACACAGATATTGTTGTAAAACACTTTTTAAGTCATTATAAGTTTATTGAATAATAAATTTTGTTTTTTCTTTTCACTAAAAATAAATCTTTTAAATTTATAAAAATCTATTTAATCTGTGTTCTATTTTCTAACTAACTTTTTACACTATTTAAAATGCTTATGATGGACAATTGCTAATTGTTTTGGTAAAGTACGTGTATGTCATAAATATTATATCGGCACGAGGAAAATAATGAGTATATTTTTAGATGAAAATACAAAAGTAATCGTTCAAGGAATTACAGGTAGAGATGGTTCATTCCATACAAAACAAATGGTTGAATATGGAACAAAAGTTGTTGGTGGTGTAACCCCTGGAAAAGGTGGTACTAAAGATGCAAATGGTCTTCCAATATTTAATACAGTAAAAGAAGCAAAAGAAGCTACAGGTGCTAATTGTTCTGTTATATTTGTTCCTGCAAAAATGGCTGCTGATGCAATTTTAGAGGCTGCTGCTTCAAAAATTGATTTAATTGTTTGTATTACAGAAGGTGTTCCTGTTAATGATATGCTTGATGTATATCAATTTGTAAAAAAACAAGGTGTAAGACTTATTGGTCCAAATTGTCCTGGTTTAATCACTCCTGGAGTTGCTAAAGTTGGTATAATTCCTGGTCATATTCATAGTAAAGGTAGAATTGGAGTTGTTTCACGTAGTGGAACATTAACATATGAAGTTGACTACGGTTTAACAAAAGCTGGTTTAGGTCAATCAACATGTGTTGGTATTGGTGGAGATCCTATCATTGGAACTAATTTTATTGATGTTCTTAAAGCTTTTGAAGCTGATCCAAATACAGATGCTGTTGCATTAATGGGTGAGATTGGTGGAAATGATGAAGAAAAAGCAGCAGAATTTATTTCAACTATGACAAAACCTGTAGTTGCATTTATTTCTGGAAGAACAGCACCTCCTGGTAAAAGAATGGGCCATGCTGGAGCTATAATCTCAGGCGGCAGTGGTACAGCAGAAGGAAAAGTAGCTGCTTTTAATAAAGTTGGTGTTAAAGTTGCAGATACTCCAAGTCAAGTTGTTACTTTAATACAAGAAGCTTTAGCTGCTAAAAAGTAAACTAATTAAAGAGAAGAAGGCAAGAAATAAAAAGAGAGTAGATAAGAGTTAGTAATTTCAATACTTTTGATTTATTAATTTTTTAAAAACAATTTTGCTTAAGTATAATAAGTATAATAAAAAAATAGGGCTATAAAGCTCTATTTTTTTGCTTAATTTTTTTGATATATTTATAATACTTTGTTACAATACATCTACATTAATTCATTTTAATATAGATAAGGTATAGTACTATGAGCAATGAAAATTATCATTTTAGTCTTAGAATAGATAACACAGAGTTTTCAGTTGGTGGAGATAAAGAATTTGTAGAGTCTAATATGTCAAAGTGGTTGGCATTATTTAAAGATAAATTACCCTCTGAGTTATTAGGAGAAAAGGTTGAAGAAAATGTAGCTCCTCAACCTCAAACAAGAGGTAAACTAGCAATAAATGATTTTATCAAATTAAAATCACCTAAGAATTATAATGATTTAGTTTTAACAATACTATTCTATTATGAAAGATATGAAGGATTAGAAAATGTTGGAGTTAGCTTTAAACATATAAGTGATTTTGTTGCTAAAATGCCAAATCATCCTTCAGATGAAGATCTACAGGCTGTTATATCTCAAATAGAAACAGATGGTTTTATTCAATTAATGCCTGGTACAGAAGCAAACCCTAAATATCAAGTTTCATTTACAGGTGAACAATGTGTAAAACAAGGATTTAACGAAGCTTAAAAGTTATTTTTGTTAAGGTTTTTTTTCTATGACAGAAAATTTAAAAGAAGCTCTTTGGTGGGAATATGATTCAAAAGGAAAGATTCTTTGTACTCTTTGTCCAAGATTTTGTCATATTGGAGATAATCAAGCTGGTTTTTGTTATATAAGAAAAAATATTGATGGAAAACTTTATTCTTTAGGATATGGAGAATCAACAGGATTTGCTATAGATCCTGTTGAGAAAAAACCTCTAAATCACTTTTTGCCAAGTACAGGTATTTTAAGTTTTGGTACTGCTGGTTGTAATTTAGGTTGTAGATTTTGTCAAAATTGGCATATTAGCAAAGCTAAAATGGATGAAAAGAAAAGCTATAAAGCAAGTCCAGAACAGATTGTTCAATTAGCTATAGATAATAATTGCCCTAGTATTGCTATTACATATAATGATCCAACTATTATTGGCGAATTTGTTATTGATATTAATAATATAGCTAAAGAACGATGTATAAAAACGGTTTTAGTTACAGCAGGCTATATAACTCCTGAAGCTAGAAAAGAAATTTATAAAAATGTTGATGCTGCAAATGTAGACCTTAAAGCATTTACAGATAATTTTTATAGAAAAGTAACTTTTAGTAAGATTAACCCAATACTTGATACTTTAGTGTGGTTAAAAAAAGAAACTAATATTTGGTTTGAAATAACTAATCTTAAAATTCCTGATGAGAATGATGATATTAATGAAACAAAGGAAATGTGTGATTGGATATTAAATAATTTAGGTGATGAAGTCCCATTACATTTTACTGCTTTTCATCCCGATTTTAAGATGAAAGACAAAAAAAGAACACCAACAGAAACAATTACAGAAGCTCGAAAATTAGCAATGTCTATGGGGATTAAGTATTGTTATGTTGGTAATGTTCATGATATGTCTGGACAGACAACTTATTGTCCTAACTGTAAAACATCTGTTATAGTTCGTGACTGGCATAGGGTTTATGGACGAAATCTTGAAAATGGTAAATGTGCTAATTGCAAAACAAAAATTGCAGGTGTTTGGGCTTAAGACTTTAAATCTATTAAAGCTTACCTGGAGTAACTTTTAATTTACACTCAAAACCACCATCTATAAGAGAACTTATTGTAGAGAGAGAATAATTTAAAATAATTTTCTCTAACATATCACTTTTAATAACATTTAATTTTAAAACTGCATTTTTTAACGCATTTGCCATCGCTAATTCTTTTGTATTACCATATCCTTTTGTTTGAATAAAAATCCCATCTTGTTTAACTTCTACACCTTTTAAATAAACTTCAATTATGTCTTCATCATAATCTTTTAGCTTATTTTTTTTTACTATTACTTTTAATTTTTCTCCTTTAGTATCAAGGATTCCAACTTTCCCTTTACGATCAGAGTAAGAAAAAATTAATTTATCAGGGGGGTTAGGATTTGTTTTTTCTGCAACTTTATTTACTTGGTTTAAAAAGGTTGTTGCCATAGTTTTAATTGGTTCAGGTTTTATATTATTTACATTGTCTTTATTTAGATTATTGGTATTTAATTTTTGAAGTTTTGGTAATTCAGGCTTTTTAAGAACAGGTTGTTCTATTACTTTTTTAGGTTCAGAAACAAAATTAACTACTTTTTGACTAGGTTCATTAGATACAACATTTTTTATGTTTTGCATAAATGTTCTAGCTACAGGTTTTATCTCTCTTGGTTTTGATATAATGAACTCGTCTTTACCAAACATTTTTTATCCCCGATTTATATAATCTAAAGCTATTTCTAAATCTATATCCCTATCTATATGTTCTGGTGTCCATGGAATATATATATCTGGCTTTACTCCAATATTATCAATTCCTCTACCATCAATTACTCTTGTACTTTTTGTTGTAGGATACATTAAATCAAATCCATAATCATCAAATTTTTCAAAAGCTACATTTGAATAATCTATTACACCTGAAGTATTACGACCTATTAACTTGGCTTTTGAAGAATAAGACGATATTAAGGCAAATTGATCGCCCGAGCTTCCACAATATCTATCAATTAAAACAATAATTTTTTTAGGGTTTAATTCACCATCAAATTCTATTGTTTGAGATTTAGTTGACTCTAATTCTACAAAACCTTTATTTATAATATTTTTTAACTCATCTAAATATTGATCAATTTGTTTTACTTCTTCTTTATTTTTTAAAGTTTTTTTCCATTCATTAATAAATTTAAATCTATTATTATAATTTCTTTCAGTTATATAAAGTAAAGTACCATCTAATACAATTTTTGATTTTGGAGGAAAAATATCCTTTAATAATGGTTCATAAGCTGTATCAGAACCACCTGCATTTACTCTTATATCAATAATTAAATTTTCAGATTCCTCTATTAAATTTTTATTCTTTTCAATCAATTCAAATAATTGATTTGAGTCCAAAAAATCATTTATATTTAGTAGTAAAGTTTTATCTTGTATTTTTGTTAGTGTGTACTCTGAAGGAGCCTGTTTATAAGGGTAAAGATTAAATTCAAAATGTATTTTTTGATTATCATATTCGATTAGACAAGACTTATGTTTTAGTAAAACCTTATCCCAATCTTCTCTTTCTTCTATATCGCTTCTTAATAAATTTCTATTAGATTCAGCTAACTCTTTTATTTCTTTATTATCTAAACTTATAATTTTCATACCTTTTTTTAGTTTTTCTTCTTCTGTAATTTGAGTTATATATAAAGCATCTTTAAACCTTCTTACTTTAAACCCAGTAGTAATTTGTGGAACTTCTTTATTTTTATTTATAAGAGAAATATGTTTATCTTTAAAATCTAATAAATATTCTTGAACTATGTCATAAAAATTTTCTCTAGTTAGATTGTTTTCTTTTTCAAGAGCAACTAATTTTTCTTTATATAATTCTGGTTTATCACAACCATTTTTTTCTATAATACCAGCATAATCATTATGCATAATACTAACTATTTCATCAAAAACTGATAATAAACTCAATGCTCTTATCCTATCTTAAAATTTTATATATACTTAAACAAAATTGATTTGAGAAAACTAATAAAGTAAAACTATTAAATCTTATTGATTTTATCTTTTTACTTTTTACCTCTCACTTTTTACTTTTCACTTTTATGTGCTTTTTACTAGATATAAATAATTATAAATTAATTTTTTCTAAAAGATACCTAAAATCACCATCTCTTTTAGTAATTTTTAACTTATCTAAGTATTCAAGTATTGGTATTATATATTTTCTACTTAGTTTAGTAAATTCTCTTATTTCAGATGTTGTTTTTTTATTCTCACCAATAAATTTTTTTAAATCTATTATAAAAAGTTGCCAAATTTCTTTTTTACATATTATTTGCTCAGAGATAATAACTATTTGCTCCTTAAATTTTAATGAATTTATTATATTTTTCACTTGAGATTCATTTTTATTTAAAGTAATAGATAAATCTTTGATTGTTTGGAAACTTAAATCTGTTAATGAATTTAAAACCTTTGATTCTTCTAAACTAAATGAATGATTCGTCTTTTTTATGAAAAATAAATTATTATATGAGTTTATTTCATTATTCAAACATGATTCTAAAATTTTATCTAATAAATTAATTTTTATTCTTAGTTCATTACTTATAGTAAATTTATCAATACCTAATATTTCATTATTTTTTTCATTAAATTCTTTTATAAAATCTATTACTATTTTTTTATAATTTAAAAACTTCTCTTTATGAATAAATGATTTTTTATCAATTGAAACTATAATATCTGAATCATCTATTAATTTTCTTAAAACACTTGAATCAAAATAATATTCTAAATCTTCTAATGTAAAAACATCATATATATTTGAGATTAAATATTCAAATAAAATTTCAAAATTGTATTTATTAAGTAAATCTAATATAAATAATTGTTTTTCAATATTTACTTTCTTTTTAGGATTATTAAAGCTAAGAACTCTACCTCCTCCAAGTGTTTTTTCTGGTGATTGAAGTCTTATTATAAATTTCATATTATGAGTAATAACTATTTCTTCATCTAGAACTATTTTTGCACAAGTAATAATATCTTTTTCTATACTTTTTTTGTTTAATAGATTTATTCTTCCTGTTATTTCTTTTGTAAGATAATAAAATTTTATTTTATCGTTATTTTTTATCTTATCTATTGATTCTAAAGTTACAAATAGTTCTTTATAATTTTTTAAAACTTTATTGCTTAAAATATCACCACGTTTCAAAAAGATTTTATCAATATTAATATTTAATGATATTCTTTGATTTTTACATCCAGAATCTATATTTTCATTATTAAGTTGAATATTTTTTACTTTAGCTTTTTGTTCATGTATATATAAGTTATCATTCAGATTAATAATACCTGAATAAATTGTTCCTGTGACTATTGTTCCAAGACCTTTTTTTGTAAAACAACGATCTATTGGTAATATAAAATTTTGCTCTAAAATATTTTTATCTTTGTTATGAATATTATTATTTAAAAATTCTAGTATACTATTAATAGTTTTATTGATTTTTGTTGAAAAAAGTAAAAAATCTAAAGCTTTAAGATTATTAATTTCTAATAACTCTGATATATCTTTTTTTAATATTTCTATTTGTTCTAAATTAACTAGATCTATTTTAGAAATTATAATAACAATATTTTTAATGCCTAAAAGTTTAATTATATCTATATGTTCTAAAGTTTGTGGCATAATTCCTTCATTAGCAGAAATTACTAATAAAACTGTATTTACACCACTTATTCCAGCTAACATATTTTTTATAAAGTCTTTATGACCTGGAACATCAACAAAATTTATAATTTTATCTATAAGTTTTAAATGAGCAAATCCAAGATCAATTGTTAAACCTCTATCTTTTTCTTGTTTAAGAGTGTCTGTATCAATATTTGTTAGTGATTTTATTAAAGAAGTTTTTCCATGATCAATATGACCAGCAGACGCTATAGTTATAAAATCCATTACATCTCATGAGATTTTCTAATTAACCAAGTTGCATAAGCTTCTGAAAACTTAAATCTATTTCTTTTAAATGATTCAGGATTTGTTAAAGCATAATATAAAAACTTATTTATATCTTCAGATGTAGAGTCTTCAAATATTTCACTTATTTTTCTTCCAGCATAATGTCCCTTAGCTGGACTAGGAAGATCTGCAACAAATCTAACACAATATTTTATATCAGATATAACATTTGCCATAAAAATTTCTTCCATTAAAGCCCCTGTATCGTGTTGCTCAACAAATCTTTTTTTATCATAAGTTAGAAAATCAATATTTTGAGCTAATAATTCTGCATATTTTACTTTTGGAATCTGTTTTTTATTAGCTGAACTTATATCAATATTATCAGTTCTTGGTTTTTCTTCTTTTTCAACAGGTCTCTTTTTCTTTCTAAATACAATTCCCATAAGAATATTTTTAGGAGTAGTTAAAAGTTTTTCTAAAGCTTGAACTCCAAAAGCAATTATTTTAGCTTTTACAACTTGTGTTTCTTCTGAAACTTTCTCTTTTATTTTATTAATTTCTTCTTTTGTATCTTCAAAAGCATCTTCAACTTCTTTAAATTCATCTTTTACTTTATTAATATTTTCATTTATTTGCTTTTTAGCTTCTATCTTAACCTGTTCTGTAGATATTTGGTTTTTAGGTTCTTTCTTTTCTTTTCTGTTTTCTCTAACATTTAAAACTTGCACTTTAGGTTTATTTTGAGGTGTATTTAAACTCGGAATAGGTTCATCTTCATCATCATCAACCGAAACATTATTGAAATTATTATCTTCTGATTCTTGATCAACTTGAGATAAATAATCCTGACCATCAGAAAAATCAGCAGGTTTTTCTATAGTTTTTTTTTGAATATAATCACTAGGAGGTAACTCTGAATTTTCAAGCTTTCTCGCTCCCGTTCTATCTCTTAGTGATCGTGGGGGTCTTGGTGGTTGTTGCTCTGACATATTAAAATTTACCCTGAATATGTGCTTCTTTCTTGCATTTTTCTTGGCATAATATGTTTACCATGTACCCAATTCAAAACATTAAAAAACATTACACCTACTAAACCAGCTTCAAGAACATTGAATTGTTGTGGAATAAATTGTGGGTTTATTTCAATAATTTGGAATATTCTCTCATATTCTTTAGGAAAATTAAGTATTTTTATTTCCCATAAATGTCCATCTTTATCAACCGAAGTAATAAAATTTTTACCTAAAGATCTATGAGCATCTTCACTCCAATATTCTTTTTGTATAAGCTCAGGTGGTTTAGGAGTTTTATTTTTTATTTGAAATGTAATAGGAGTAAAATTGAGTAAAGCTTGGGTTCTAATATTAAAATTAACCTTTTCAATTGTAATAGTCTCTCTCATATACACCTCATTATTTTTTTACAATTTCTTTTTTCTTTAAATAGTCTTCAATTAAAGTTTCTAATTTATCTTTTGTATTTTTAGAAGCTTTATATTTCTCAGTGTACAAAGCCAATAAATGATAAATATTACTTTCTTTATTATCCTCTTTTTCTTGTTCGTGTTCAAGTGTTGAAAGATTAAAATAAGCTTCGATATAATCTTTATTAAATTCTAAAGCTTTTTTATAATAATCCTTAGCTTTGTCTTTATTACCTTTTATTTTATTTATTATTGCTAGATTATTATAAGACTTATAATTATCCGATTTTAAATTTATAACTTGCTCATAGTTATTAATAGCATTTTCATAATCACCTTTATCAAAATAAATACAAGCAATATTAAAGTAAGCTTTGAAATAGTTAGGATTTAAGTTTATTGCTTTATTATAAGTTTCAATTGCTTTTTCATTTTCTTTTATTTTTTCATAAGCTTTCCCAAGATTGAGATAAGCTCCATAAAATGAAGGATTAGCTTTAATTGACTCTTGATATTCTTCTATAGCATCCTCATAAAACTTAGCTTTCATAAGGCTATTAGCAGTATTAAAATATGTATTAGCAATATGGATTCTCTCTATTTTAGTGGAAATTTCTTTCTCTTTAAATATAAGACTATTTAAGTACCTTTTTACTTCTAATGTTTCAGGATTATTATTTTGATTATCTATCTTAGAAGAATAATCTTTTATGTATTTATCAATTAACTCTGAAAGCTTTTTTTCAAAATCTTCTAGGCTAACTTTATTATTTTCATCATTTTTTGACTTTATATCATTAAGGCTATCTTTTATTGAATTATCAAAATCTTTTACTCTTTCTTTTATCATTTCATCTGATTTTGTAATTTGTTCGTTTCTTATATCATTAATAGTTTTATTTGTGTTCTTTCTGATCTTAAATATTGAGAATATAAAAGATAATAAAGTTAATAATAAAATTCCTGTTAAGCTTATAACTAAATTATATAGATTATTATTTTTAATCTTTAAATCTTGATTTTCAGATATTACTATATTTTGTTCTGATCTAAGTTTATTAACTTGTTCAGTTGAATTGACTATGTCTTTTTTACTTTGAATAACAGATTTATCTAATTTATTAACTTTTTCTTCAATTATTCTTTGTTGCTCTATCATAGGATCTATACTTGGTGAAATTGATGGATTTGGTATAACATTTTTTACTAAACCTTTATTTATTGAAGAAGGTTTATTATAACTTGTATATAAATATGGTGGTCTATAATTTTTTCTATATTGTACAGATTCAGCATTGTTGACGTATCCAATATTTGAAACCAAAATAATATAAATAATAGAAGATACTTTAATTTTTTTACTTATCAATTTTAAATTACCCGAAATCATTTATTACTGCATTTTACTGAATCGATAGTTTATTATTGTATCAGATATATATAAAGGTTTAAAGTAGAGATTTATTATTAACTTCTAATATAATTAAATAAAATTCTTTTAAGAAAATAAATACAACATAATTATTGAAATTTCTTAGTCTTTTCACTTCTGGTCTTTTTACTTTTTCTCTTACTCAGTTAGATATATACTTTCTAGAGAATTATTGTCTAGACTTTTTAATATTTTTGAAGGATGTATTTTATTTATTCCTGAGATAAAATATGCAATATCTTTTTTGATAATATCATTGTTAAAAAAATCGTTAGAATCTATTAGACTCAATATATACTCTGGTTTATAAAGATTAAACTTTTTATTTAAGTATAATAATAAAAATTCAGTTTTAATATTTCCTGCCCCTCTCCCAATTCCAGAAATTGAAGAATCTATTATTATATTTCTTTCAAAATTCTTATATTCTTTTAATATATTTATAGAGTTACTAAAAGCTGTATCAATATTATTATGTAAATGTAAACCTATAGAAATACTTTTATCTAAACTACTATTTAGTTTTAAAAAGTATTCTTTTAAATCAAAGTAATCTAAAACACCAAAACTATCTACTATATATAATGAATCTGGTTTAATATCTTCTGATAGTAATATTAAATCGTTTATTTCAGAATCTGAATATAAATGAATTGCCATAGGTTGTATAAATAATTTATAACCTTTAGATTTAATCATTTTTGCATATTGAGATATAGATTTAAGGTCTTTTTTGTGAAAAGCAAGTCTTATACCATCTATTAAAGAATTATTTTTAGAAGTTAAATTTGATATATCAAAAGTATTAAAATCTATCATAATATAAAAGATAGAGTCTTTTTTATCTATATTTGATAATAAAGTATTAAAATTATCAATAAAATTTAATTTTGTACCTTGAGGATTAAAATTAGTTATTTCAACTATATCTGTTAAATAACCACATTCTATATTTTTTACTTGAGAGTTTATTAAAGAATTAATTGTACTAATAATAAATTCTTGATTGAACTGCCAATTATTGGTATAACCACCATCTCTTAAAGTACAATCAAGAATTTCTAAATTCATTTTATCTAAGTTTTGCTAACCATTCATTAAAACGATGATATGTTTCATCAGAAGCATCAACAATTGGATCAGTTATATTTGTATCATCAGAATATTTGTTTATAAAATCACTAAATTCTTTCCACATAGGTCTAAGGTTTTCTTTATAGCTATTAAAAAATGATGCTCCATTATTTCCATCAAAGCCTAATACTTCATTTATTTTATTAGCTACTATTTGACCACCTAGTGTAGCTCCCTCAACTACATACATACAACCTAAAGCATTTGCTAAATTATCCATTTTAGGAAGTTTCTCACACATTTTTATGTCTTTAATTTCATCATCAGTTATACCAAGCTTTTTCATATCTTCTACTAGCATAGGTGACTTTCTTCTTCTTTTTAAATCAAAATCATGATTTTTCCATTCTTCAACATTCTCAAGTTTTTGTTCAAAAGGATAATAAAACCCGTAAAAAGTTTTTAAAACATCTTTATAATGCTCATTATCAGCAGTACCACTTAGTATTTTATTTGCCCAACCTGTAAAATCATCATGATATACAAAGGTCTTCTCTCTTATCTTATTTAAAATCATTATAAAATTCCTTTAATTATCTAAAACACATTTAGTTCAATTTATAAAATTGAGGCTAAAATTTATAAAGTATTTTTTAGAATCAAGTAAATAATATCATTGAAAATGTTTTAATTAAAATATGGATAATAAAATTTCATTATATTTACATATACCTTTTTGCATAAAAAGATGCTCTTATTGTGATTTTGTAACACATACAGATAATAGTAATACATTGATAAAAAATTATGTAGATAAAATATGTCAGGAAATAGAATCATATTTATATGAAAATTTAACTTTAAATACAATATTTTTTGGTGGTGGAACTCCATCTGTCTTGAAAATTGAATATTTAGATCAGATATTTAGTTCTATAAATAAGACTTTTAATAATAATAGTGTAGAAACTACAATAGAAATAAACCCTGTTAATCTAAATCGAGCAAATCTTAAAAAATACCTAGATTTAGGAATAAATAGATTGAGTATGGGTGTTCAAACATTTAATGAAGAGCTTCTAAAAGAAGTAAATAGAGATCATTCTTTAAAAGATATTTACAAAACATATTATGCAGCTAGAGAAGCTGGTTTTAAAAATTATAATCTTGATTTGATATTTGGTTTACCTAATCAAAACATAGATATTTGGCAAGAAACTTTAAATAAAGCAATGGAACTACAACCAGAGCATATATCTTTATATTGCTTAGATTTACATGATAATACTCCATTGTTTACTAATGTTGAGGCAGGTGTTTTTAAACTTCCACAAGAGGAAGAAACAATAAAAATGTATGACTTAGCAATAAATTTTTTATCTGAAAAAGGTTTTATTCATTATGAAATATCTAATTGGTCTAAACCTAATTTTTATGCAAAACATAATTTAGCTTATTGGAAAAATGATGATTATATTGGCGTTGGAGTAAGTGCTGCCTCCTATCATAATAAATCTAGATATACTAATACAAGTGATATTTTAGAATATTTAAAACTAAATGATTTTAATAAAAACTATGTTTCACAATCTCAAAAAGAGGAAATAGAAGAAACTGTTTTTATGGGTTTAAGGCTTCTAGAGAATGGTTTAGATAAAAATATTTTTTTTAAGAGATTTAATATAAAATTTGATGATTATTATAAAAATGAGTTAAAAGAGCTTATCAATAAAAAATTGATTCATAATAATGAAAATTTTATTAAAGTAAAAAGTGAGTCTATATTTATTTCTAATGATATTTTTGAGTATTTTATAAAGTAAATTATATATAAATTAATCATTTACTTAAATACATATATGTACTAATATATATTTAAATAAATATAAAATTATTGAGGTAATATTATGGGTGATATGAGTATTGCAGGTAAAGTTGTAAATTTACCTGAATCAAAAGTTGTAAAAAATTCAAATCCAATAACTCAAAATAATAATAATGTAAATACTGGTGATAATAATCAAAAAACAATATCTACTTTACCAATATTAAATGTTCAATTTAATTTAACAAATACCTCAACAGTTTCAACAACATCAATTGAATTCCCAACTAAATCAAACTCTCAAAGTTTAAATCAATTTAATACTCTGTCACCAAAATTAAACCAAAGGTTCGAAGAAGAACAAAATTTAACTCTTAAAGATCGTTTTGAGGATTTTGTAGGCAATTTATCAACTGAAGAAAAAGCTGTAGGGGCTATTTTAGGTATAGCAGCAACTCAAAAAGTTGAGTTGAATATTAAATTTTAGCTAATACCTTTGTAGAATATTTTATATTATAAAATACATTTATTTTTAAGTAAAATGTAGTTTAATTTTTGTTAACTTATATTTAACTACAATTTAACTTTTTATTTGTTATAATTAACTATAAAAAGATACTAAACTCTAAACTCTTGGAGAAAAAGTTAAATAAATGGAAAAAATAAAACTTGTGAACTTTGATTATAAATCAATACTTGGAGAGTCAGATCCTTATAAGATTTTAGGTGTTGATAATAAAGCAGAATTAGATGAAATATCAAAGAAATATAAAGAATTTGCTAAAGAGTTTCATCCTGATAGACATACAAGTAAATCTCAGCAAGAAAGAAAAGAAATTGAAGATATCTTTAGTAAAATAACTTCTGCTTTTAATATTTTAAAAGATCCTGAGCAAAGAAAAAGATATGATTATGATTTAGAAGTTAAAAAGGTTATTTCAAGAGCTCATAATAATGTAGATCCAAAACAAACTACTTATAATTTTGATCCACGTAAAACTGTAATAGGAGGTTTTACATTAAATCAAGGCTTTACAGATAATAAGGTTGATGCTAAAGAATTAAAACAAAATAAAGCAGAGTTAAGTTTTCAGAATGGATTAGAAAAGCTTAGAAAAGGGCAACTAGATTTAGCAATTGCTGATTTTCAGTCTGCCATAGATTTAAACGGTAATATTGCTAAGTATCACTCAAATCTTGGTTTGGCAATGATTCAAAAAGGTTGGAATGGATATGCACAAGCAGAATTTAAAGTTGCTTTAAGTATTGATCCTAATGACTCAATTGCAAAACAAAATTATACGATTCCTAACAATAATTTAACAGATACTACTAAAAAAACATCTGATAATGGTATACTTTCTAAAGTGAAAAATTTATTTAAGAAATCATAATTAATGAGTGATATAAACAGATTTAGAAAAGATAATGAAAATTATAGATTAGGACAAATTCTTGTTCATTTAGGGTCTATTACTCCAGAACAATTAGAACAAGCACTTATATTAAAAGAAGAGAAGAAAAATAAATTACTTGGACAGATCTTTTTAGAAGAAGGTGTTTGTTCTGAAGAAGATATTAGAGAAGCTTTGAATAAACAAAGAGTTGAAACATCTATAGGTCAGATTTTACTTCGTGCAGGTATTATAACCCAAGAACAAATAAATGAAGCAATAAAGGAACAGCATGAAAGTGGAGCATTATTAGGATTTATATTGGTTTCAAATGGCTTTTGCACTTCAGATGATTTAATTGAAGCTCTAAGAATTCAAGATAGAGATAATAGACTTGGAGCTTTACTTCTAAGAGAAGGTTATATAGATGAATCTCAGCTAGAAATGGCTCTTTTTGAACAACAAAAAACCAATATAATGCTTGGAGAAGTCTTGATAAGAATGAACTATATTACCTCTGATGATTTAGCAGATATCTTAATTCTTCAATCGAAGATAAATACTGAATTTCCAGAATAATATTTATTATTTTAATTAAATAATTTGTTATTAGAAAAATGATTAATTAAAATATTCTTACTTCTTATTAATATAAATATATTAATTTCTTAAGTATTTTGTTTTTTTCAGGTGTAGCATAGAAATCGATTGTATCACAAAATTCACAAAAACTTCACACGATTTACGTTTAACTTCACAGATATATAATCTATCCTTAAAATTATAAAAAGTATTTTAATTAAATTTGAAGTTATTATGATGGAACAAATTAATTCTGATGACAAAATGGAAAATTTGGAGGGACAAATGCAATTAAATAACTCAATTGATGTATACTGTGCATGGTGTAAAAAATTTTTGTATGTTTCAAATGGTTTTTACAAAGCAAATCATAAAGCTAGTCACGGTATCTGTAACGATTGTGCTGAAAAAGTTTTTAAAATTATACTGTAATTAGTTTTTAAAATATAACAAAGAAAAGTAGTTTTTATTATTTATCAAATATTTGAGGCTTTTATATCCTATTAACTCTAATAAATCAATAAAATCTGACACAGAGTATTTATATGAGTTTTCTGTATGAATTTTTTCACATTTTTTAAAACTAATGTAGACATCATCTATCGAAATATTTAAGAGAACATTTCTAATAAGTCTTGACATTTATTTTGTTGCTTTGGGATTTTTTTGTTGTATTCATTATATCGATATTTACTTGAAATCTTTCTAATCAAAGTTGAATCATTTTTTATTTCATAATTTTTTATAGGTATTTAGTATTTAAATGTAACTCCATTCTTATCTGGTTC
The DNA here is from genome assembly GCA_046328075.1 of Candidatus Sericytochromatia bacterium. Lineage (GTDB taxonomy): Bacteria > Cyanobacteriota > Sericytochromatia > UBA7694 > JACMQJ01 > JAXLXG01. The sequence goes on along the minus strand of JAXLXG010000013.1, from coordinate 34,012 downwards.
CCATCCTTTGTTTATTGCATCTTTTATACAATACTCAATTAACTTAGGAGTTATAATTTTAGAATTTTCATTACCTTTAACTAAATTATCAAATCTAGTGTTTGGAAAGTTTATAGACAATGTACAACTTGGGACTTCAAATAATTCAACAGCAACAAGTAAATTTGTTCCAAAACAACTTTGTGAATATGTAGCGTTTTTTCTTATAGTCCATCTATAATTTATATTTTCAACAACTATTTTTCTTGAACCTTTTTTTGGTATAGACATATAAATAAACCTCAAATACTATAAAAAAATTATAAAATGAAAATTGTTTTAGATGTCATTCATAAAATTTAATTCTAATATACAAAAAATAAATATTTTTAATAAACTCATTAATTCATGAAAATTTTTGTAATTTATAGAAAAGCAATTTTGATAAAATGATAAAATTAATATTATGGGACATACAGCATTATATAGGAAATGGCGACCACAAACATTTAGTGATTTGGTTGGTCAAGAGCATATTTCCAGAACACTAATAAATGCAATAAACACAAATAAGGTATCTCATGCATATCTTTTTTGTGGTTCTAGAGGTACAGGTAAAACTACAAGTGCAAGAATTTTAGCAAAATCTCTTAATTGTGAATCTAGAGTTGATGGTTCTCCATGTAATAAATGTAATAGCTGTATTGGGCAAACTCAAGGCTCAGATCTTGATGTAATAGAAATAGATGCAGCCTCAAATAGAGGTATATCAGAAATAAAAACTCTGATAGAACAAGTTAGATTTGCTTCAGTTTCAGGAAAATACAAAGTATATATAATAGATGAATTTCATATGCTTACAACTGAAGCATTTAATGCAATTCTTAAAACACTTGAAGAACCACCAGAAAAAGTTGTTTTTGTACTTGCAACAACTGAAGCTCATAAGATTTTACCAACTATTATTTCAAGATGCCAGAGATTTGACTTTCAGAGGATACCTACACCTTCTCTTGTTACTAGATTAAAGTTTATTTCTGAACAAGAAAATATAAAAATATCAGATGAATCTATCTTAGCTATTGCAAGAAAAGCAAATGGTGGATTAAGAGATGCTTTAAGTTTACTTGATCAAATAAGCTCTTTTTCTATAGGTGATGGTGAAGTTTCTACAGAACTTGTTAATCAAGTATTAGGAATGGTAAGCTCTGAGTTTTTGATAAAATTAGCTGAATCAATAGCCTATAAAGATTCTATAGAGTTATTAAAAACATTAAATGAGCTTTTAAAAGCAGGTAATGATCCTGTTGTGATAATTACTGAAACAATTTCTTTTTTTAGAAATTTATTAGTTGTAAAATCTGCTCCTGATATGGTTCAATATCTTGAAGTTCCTATGAGTAACATTGATAACTTTAAAAAAGTCTCAATGCTTTTTAGTAAAGAAGATATTCTAGAAACATTAGGTTTTTTAAATGAAGCTATAGAGAAAATTAAGAAAACACAAATGGCTCAATTATGGCTTGAAGTTAATATGATTCAACTTTGTAAAAAGCCTAAAACACCAGATACAACTGTTAATACAATCCCAAGTATTGTAAACCCAATTCAAGTTTCACAAGCTTCTGATAATGTTAATAATGAAACAGTTAATAAATTACTAGAAAAAATTTCATTTCTTGAAAGTAAAGTTGATGATTTATCAAAAAGAAGTTTTGCACAAGTTGAGAGAGTACATTCACCACAACACTCATATCATGAGAACAAATCAGAAAGTGTTAAAAATAGTGATATTGTAAAAAGAGTACCACAACCTCAAAACTTTGATAGTGCTGATATTTGGCATAAAATACTTAAGGAAACTAAAATAAAGTCTGTTGCGTCTGCTGCTGTATTAATAAAAGGAAAACTTACAAATATTGATAATGAAAAGAAAATTGTTACAGTAAGTTTTGAAAACGAAGCTTTTATAGATATTTTAAAATCTGGTAAATATGAAAAAGTAGAACAGGCTTTATTACATATTTTTGGTATTCCATATAAACTAGTTATGGAAAAAGCTGATGAAAATTCAATTGAAGATAAAAAAAATAGTAATACAAATCATACACATAGTATAAATCATGATATAAATTCTTCTTCTAATACAGAACATTTACCTCAAGAAACAAATGTTGCTACTATAGAAAAAGAACCTGAAAAATTAGAAGAAAATGAAGTTAAAGAAGATAATAAAATAATACAATTTAAGACTGATAAACCAAAAGAAGAATATCAAACAGAATCTCAAGACTTAAAAGAAATAGAACAAAGCGACTCTATAAGAGATAATATTCAAGAAGAATATAATATTAACACTAATGAAATGAATAATTTTGAAGTTGAAATAAGAAAACAAACAGATGAAAGATACTTTAAAGACGTTTCTGAGGCATTCAAAGGTAAGATTATAAAGAAGCAAATATTATAATTTTAAATTTCTCCTTAAAAGATTAATAATTTTGTGTTTAATCACTTAAGAATCTTGAAAACTCAAGTATATTAATCTTTATAGATTTTTAATCTTTAATCAGATATAATTAAATAAAGATAAAATGCTGATTTAATAATTTTTAGAAAATGAAGGTTTATTTTAATGGCCGATGAACCAATAGAACAAGAAGAAGCACAAGGCTTTGGTCAACCAAGTGTTTCAGAAGAAGATTTTAATACAGATGGTAGTGTAGTTGCAGGATCTCAAGATTCACTTGCAATTAATAGAGCTAGAGCTGCTTATGGTAAAAAATCTTCAAATAGTGGATTAAGAGAAAGAAGAACTCCTCAAAGAGTTATTACATCTGATTATGTTCATGATGAGCCTTATGAAGCAGATGATATAGATGATGAAACCTTAATTGCTCCTGAAAAAGGTATTATTAATAAAACATATAAATCTTCACTTGAACTAAAAGAACAAAAAACTTATACAAATATTGCTGAATCTAATGGTGGAAGTGATATTTTAGCTTTACAATCAGCAGATGCAAAAGCTGGTCAAACAATATCATTTAAAGTAAAAGGTATTCAATGGAAAGCAGGTTATTCTCTAGAGTTTACAAAAACACCTCTAGGTCATACTATGCATCCTATACCTTTACCAGGTCCACTTGAAGAAAGACCTGATGCATTAAAAAAAACAGGTATAGTAATTAGACCTGTTAACCCTAAGCTTCAGAAAGTTTTATTTCAACTTTTACCTTCATCATTTAAAAAAGAAATGGGTAAGGAAAAGGGTAAACGAGAAAGATTAAAACAATTATCAATATTTTATTTACCATCTGCACAATCTGCATCAGTTGGTTTTATTCATGAGTTTATAATACCAAGAACAGATGGTCGTGACGCTTTTTATTTATATATTCAAACATCTGTTGGTAAAGCTCCTGTTGCTATTATTGAAGAGGTTTTGAGAACTCTTGAAGCAGGTTTACCTGAAGGTGAAAAGGCCGATGTATTTGATTACACACAACAAGAAGAACAAGATGTGGCCTTACCTGAGCCAGATTATAAACTAGCAGAAGAAGTACACGAAGCAATGAAACAGGTTTCAAGTACTCTTAATGACTCTATTGTTGTTCACTCTGTAAAACAAGGAGCAGCAAATGCAAGAAATTCATTAGTAGATTTTATGAAGCAATTTGATAAATATCTTGCAAGATTTGTAAGAGTTTTAGCTGCTGTTGTTCTATTATTTATGAATAGCTTACCTATGCGTATTATGATACATAGTATCAGATGGGTTACAAAGAGTATGGTAAGAGTAATTTGGGGAATAAATAAAATTCTTCTTGCTGTAGCTCGTTCACCTGTTGTTATAAAAATAATGGAAACAATTGGAAAAGGTTTCTCTTTATTAGGTGGTGTTATAGGTGCACTTCTTAATGGTTTAATATTCTTCTTTAGTATTATTGGTCGTGGTATAGGTTCTGCCTACTCCTCAACTTCTGGTTTATTTAAAGGAACAGGTGATTTAAGTTTAGGTATATCAATTCCTGGATTAAAGAGAGATTTATTTGGTGGTGGAGATAAAGAAGGTGGAGAGAAAAAAGCAGCACCTCTTAAATTAAAAGGTAACAAAAAAACTGCAGCTGCAAAAGCTTTACCAAAACCACAAAATAAAAGTACAGTTACAGTTCAATCACAAAGTAAATTTAAACAAGTTACTAAACCTGCACCTCCAAAAATAAAAGGAGCAACACCATTACCTAAAATTGGTTCAGGAAGTGGTACAGGTGGAGCTAATAATGCTGTAGGGGCAAATAATTCAGCTGGTGCAGGTAATAGCCCTCTTGGTTATTTTGAAGATGAACCATTCTAAAAAGCTATAAGAAATGAATAATGAAATTTATGATCAACTATTAGGCTCTGTTCATAAATGCAAAGAATATAGTGAAAGTGACTATAAAGAGCATTATGATAATCTAAAAGATGCAGATGAGTTTTGTGCTGCTGCTTCTTTATATGCAGATGAAAGAACAGAACTTTTAGCAAATAGTTTACATAGATATCAACAATTAATAGATGTTTCAGCAGAGAAAATGAAGCTTGAAACAGAGTTTTTAACTAAGGGTAAAATCTGTTTTAATTTTTATACTGATATTGCAAATCTTTTTGGACTTGGAACTCAAGCTTATACAACAGAATCAAAAACTCCATATATTGGAGTAAGTGAATTAAGTTTGCAAGATATATATTTACTTCAGCTTATATTACTTCATGAAATGCAACATGCCATGGACTTTGTGTTTTTTGATGGTTTTAATATGGGTATTGCAGAAAGAGAATTACGTTCTAGAATAACAATTTGTAACTCACTTAATGAGGTGCAAAAGCAATTTAACAAGCTCTATAAAAATGCTTATATTGATCAAGCTTATTGGTATATCATTTTATACAATTCACCTCATGTGGATCAAAAAATAAAAGAACAATACTATGAGTTATTAGAAAAAAATGCAAAAAAAATGTTATCAGAACAAGGTATAAATTTTTCACCTCTTATATTAAGAGTTTTTGGTAGAGAACTTGTTAGAGAAGGCGTTGATCTAAGATCAAATCTTTTATATAGACTTAATTCTGATAAAGGTATAATTAAGCTAGAGAGAGAAGAAATAAAAAATCCAATAATTGAAGAAGTTAGTGAAATGGATGCACATATTACAGGTGACACAGAAACTGCAGATGATGAACCGATTTCAGTAAAATTATCTAAGATTACAGGAGAAAAGCTTTCTGGTATTGATGGTAGTCTTAGTCTAGTCAAAAATAAAATGATGGAATGGCATACTTACCAAGAAGAATTTAAGAATATAAAAAAACAGGCTTCCATAGTAATAACTAGAAATGCTGAGTCTTTTAATAATATTGCCGTAGCAGAGGATTCTTCAATAGCTGTACCTAAAAACTTTATTAAAGTTCAAGCAACTCCATATATGGTTGGAGATACTTCATTAAAAGATTTAAAAAATCTTGAAATACCAAATGTTTCAATGAATACAGGTGTTAATGATGATGAGGTAATAATGCCTAAAAGAATGTATAACAATGCATTGAAAAAACAAAGACAAGAAGAAGATGATTATGAAGATGAGATCGCAAAAAACATGATGTCTAATTTGTCAGATATGTTTAAAAAGCGAGAGTAAAAAATGAAGAATAACAATAATATAAATAAATATAATGCTTATAAATCTGTAGATCCTGATTCTATTGAAGATGGTGATATAGTAAAAGATATTGCAAGTTATCCACAAGATGCTTATGTAAAACCTTCTGATGCCAAAGTTGTTGGTAAAATGGATGATTATAATAAAGATAAAGAAACATTTAATCGTCAAAAATCAAAGGTTGTTTTAAAAGAATCTAATATAGGTTCTCAAGAAAAAAATATTGATGATTTAATACCTGCTGATATTGGAAATGCAATAGATAATGTTTTTTCTAAAGTTGATAACTTATTAAATGCAACAGGTAAATTATTTTTTGGATGGAAACCAAAACAACAAGCAAAACCAGAATCAAAATTAAGGCTTCCAAAACCAAATTTTGAAGCTAAAGATTATATACAAAAAGAAGTAAAAGTACAGTCAAATAGTACTGTTATTACACAGCAGACAAAAATTGAGTCTAAACCTATTATTCAACAAACTCCTACACTTCAAGCTAAAACACAGCCTGTGGCTAAAACAACAGTAAAAACACCTGCTGTAAAATCTAGTATTGTTAGACCTGTGAGTAAGCCTGTTACTCAAAATACAGATGAAGAAAATTTAGATATAGGGCCTTTAGTTACAAGAACAACAGTTATTTCAGATTTAGATTTGCCAATAGAAATATTAAATGATCCAGATTTAGTAAGATACTTTGACCAAATGAAGTTATATGATAAAAAAGTTGAAGGTGGTTTATGTTCTCTTACTCAAAAAAGAGCCGCAGATATTTTAAAAAAAGGTAGATGGGGTAAACTTTTTATGATAAGTTATGACCAATTCAAAATAAATACTATAAGTTCTACAGCAGATGCAGGTATAAGTAGGTTTCAAGGAATGTTACCTGTATATAAAGCTCAAGGTAGAAAGTTTACTAATACAGAAGAATTAAGAAGAGCTATTGAAAAAGATATAAATATGTATATCAAAAATGGTCAAGGTTCAGGTGAATTTCATAAATTTACTTATAGAAGAAGATAAAATCTTCTTTTTACTTCTTGTTTTTTCACTTTTTACTTATTATTATAATTTATATTTTACTTACAACAGAAGCCATTCCATTATCATCTATATTTATTTTAACTAAAGAACTATCTACTAATGTATTATTCGATTTATTAAAAACTGAAACTGTAATATCAGCACTTTTAAATTTTTCACTACCTGTATAAGACCAATAAACTTTATTATTATCATAAGTTAATTCTTTTCCAAGATTTTTTACTTCATTATTCCATGATAAAAAGAAACCATTATTTGTTTGAAATGTTACTTTATAGTCTTGAATTTTTTCATATACAGGATTTATTAAAATACCAACAGTAGATGACATTGTTGAAACATAAAGGTCAGAGTGATGTTTCAAGTTTTAATTTAATTCCTTTTTGATCTGGTGATGGATTAACACTTAATGAAGGGGAACTGCTAGGACTTGCTGAGGCAATCACTACAGTATTACCTTTATATTTATCAGCACAACCATAAACACTTATTAATAATGATGTTAAAATAATTTTAATAGATTTCATTAATTCTTCCTTTCATTTAAGAGTAAATTAGTTTAAATTATACCATCTATTCTTTTTAAACTTTTTGGAAAAGAGTCTTTAGGGATTAATAAACTATTTCCTCTTCCTGTATTTTTATTAATACTACAAGTTACAGGTTTGATATTATAACTTGAGTTTTTTAACCTTTGATTAATTTTATCAATCTTTTCATCGAATATTTTCTTAATTTCTTGATTTTCAACCTTAAGTGATACTTGTAAATCATTATCTAGATTCATAATATCAATAAGAACTGTTTTTAATGTTTTTGTTTGAACACAAAGGGTTATACTTAAAGCTTTCTTTCCTTTTATCTTATTTCTAGAGTCAAGTTCTTGTCTAACCATAATTTCACCATTAAACCTTAACTCTCCTATTGGTATAGATAAAGGAATACAAAAACATTTTTCATTATTGGATAAAATTTCTCTACCTTGAAGATTTAAACTTATTTTCTCAACTTTTGCATAAACTTCAGACAAAACAGATTTTAATAAAGTTTCAAAAGGTAATTTATCATTATAATTTCTTTTTGATAAAGACTTTTTAATACTATCATTTTTACTTATAGATAATAAACTATCTAAAACACCTGATTCAGTTGATTCGTTATTATCATCTTTTTTAAAATCCTTAAGTTCTGATTTAAGGTTTTTAACTTGTTTTCTAGCACCATACATCATCGAGATTTTATTAATTTGTGTTGACATATCTAAATTAGAGTCACTTAAAATCTCATTATCAACTATATTATTTATAATCTCTTTAGTTTTTAGAAATATCATTTTATTAGCTCAATTTGAGAATAGTAATATTATTTTTATTTATTTCTTTATTTGGATTTTTTGTTTCTAAAGTATTTGAAATTTTTGAATCCTGTTTAATTGTTTCTGAATACAATTTATCAGTATCTATTTTATTAATATTTATCATAAAAGGTTGTTCTTTCACAGCTAATATCTTATTTTGACCCTTATGATTAACAACAACAGGCTTATCTAACTTTTTAGTAGAGTTTTTATTATTTACGTCAATATATTTTAATTCGCCATTATCATTGATGAGTATTTTTTTATCTTTTCCATAAGTAATCATAGGAGAGAAAATCATTAGAATTGCTCTTTTTCTTTATTCTCATTTTCATCACCTTTTTTAGTAAAAGATGAATGTCTTTTATACTTTCAATCTTTTTATCTTCTTACATTTCAGATAAAACAGAATTAACTAAAGAGTCAAAAGACATCTTAGTTGAAGTGTCAGTATTATTAGATTTAGATGATTGACTTACTTTAGTTGAATCTGTAATAGTAGATTTTCATAATTTATCTTATCAATAGTGTCTGGTTCATCTTGTATTTATATTATTATCTTGATTATTAATTTGTGAAACTATTGAGTTATTAAATAAAATATTTTGTTCTAGTCCTTTAGTTTCAAGATTAATATCTCTTTTTGAAGTATATTGAGAAATATTTTCATCTTTAACTTGTTTATTTATTTTATTAGAGTTTTCGTTATTTTTAATATCTACAGGGTTTGTTATTTGATTATTATAAAGAGTATTATCATCTAAAATATTATTTATTTGACTAGAATTAACTGTTTCTAGAGATAAGTTTATATTAGCATTTGAATTTGAATTAGATAGTCTATTATTATTTAAATCTTTATTAGATATGAATTTTAAATTTCCATTAATAGGATCAGGATAAATTAGACCTTGTCAAAGATTAAATTTATTTTTATGATTTATCAATATTAATTTGATTATTTAATTTATTATCTAATGAAATCAATTTATTATTAGATATTTTAAAGCTTTCACCATTAATACTAATATTAAGAAGTTTTTATTTGGATTCTTCTTTTATAAATGATTTTTGAGGTAAAACTTCTACTATGGTATCTTTATCATCTTTAAAAAATAATATGTATTTTTATCTATAAATGAAACATTACCTTTATATTTGATAAGTTAGTAATATTATTATTTATCTTACTATCTTTTATTAACTTTGATTCATTATTAATATTATCTGAAATATTAGAATTATCATTGTTAAAGTTGTTATTTTTAAGTTAACTTCATTATCATTAAATAAATCTGTATTATTTAAATTATCATTTATAGTACTTTCATTAGTAGTATTTATAAACTCATTTTCCTTGTTGCTGATATATTTAGATTGTTCTTTATAGGTTCGTATTTACTTTCTTCTAATAAAGATTCTTGAGTCTTTAAATTATTTAGTTTATATATATTATTTTTATCATTATTTATTGATTTTAAAGTTATTATCAAAATTGTAATTATTTTTACTAATATCATCAATTAAATCATTAATATTATTATTATTTAAATCTTTATTAGAGATGAATTTTAAATTTCCATTAATAGGATCAGGATAAATTAAACCTTGTCAAGATTAGAATTTATTTTTATAGGTTTATCAATATTAATTTAGTTATTTAATTTATTATCTAATGAAATTGTTTATTAGATATTTTGAAGCTTTCACCATTAATACTAATATTAGAAAGTTTATTTGATTCTTTTATAAATGATTTTTGAGGTAAAACTTCTACTATAAAATTATCTTTTATCATCTTTAAAAAATAATGTATTTTTATCTATAAATGAAACATTACCTTTATATTTAATAAGTTAGTAATATTGTTACTTATCTTACTATCTTTTATTGACTTTGATTCATTATTAATATTATTAACTACTTTTTCTTCCGTTTTATTCTCTTGAATAATATTAAATTTAATAGGCTTTTGAGATAAATTCTCTAATATCCAGTTTTATCAGAATTTAAATTTTTTATTTTTGTAGTCTGATTAATATCAGATGATTTAATATTTATATTTTTAATAGATTTTCCTGATTCTGTATCATTTAATATATTATCTAACTCATCATTAATATTAGGTTCTTGAGTTAGAGAATTATCTATATTTTTAGTATCCAAGTATGTTTAACTTCTTTGTTACTTGGTGAAATAGTGTTATTATCAGAACTTAATCTAGTATTAATTAAATTAGTTTTTTTATCATTTTTTACAGTATTAGTAACATTATCATTTATATTATCAATATTTTCTATAGATTTAGCGTTTATATTATTATTTATTCTTGAATTTTGCTTATCTAAATTATTAAAAATATTTTCTTTATTATTAGTTTTTAAGTTGTTATTGATAATTGATTTGTTTTCTAAATTTTTAGGTACATTGTTATTAAAACTTTCATTTATTGTATCTAAATTACCTTCATTTAAGTTATTAAATATTTCTTCTTCATCTATTATTGATTTATCAAAAGTAACTGCTGATAAATCATCTTTTATAATATGAATATTATTATTTTTCTCAAAAATTATTGGTTGTTCAATTTTTTGTAGTTTATTAGATAAATCATTAGTCTTAATAGTCTTAAAGCCATTTTTTGAATCTATAAATAAGTATTTTTCATCTTCATGATTCACATAAAATGGTTTATTTATAATTTTTGAATTATCCAAAATATCTTGTTTATTAAATACTAAATGTTTATTAGTATTAACTTTGGTTTTTGAGTCAGAACTAATACTAATAGTATTACCCTCTATGGATTTATTTTCCTTTTCATTATTTCTATTTATTATTTTATTAGGTACTATATATTGTTCTTTGTTATTAACTTCTATTTCTTTAGGTGAATCTAGATCTATTGCTTTATTTAAAGTATTCTCTTGTATTTTAACTTTTACTAAGTCATTTTTTCTTGGAATAATATAATTAGTAGGGGAAATATTAACAGATTCATTATTTTTTAATAGATTATTTTTAGAAAGGTCTTTATTATCTATAAATCTTACTTTATTTGTAATTGGCTCAATAAATAAAATACCACTTCCTATATTAGTATCAACTTTAATAGGTTTAGATAAATTTATTTCTTTTAAATTTGTTTTGATATTGGCTTTATTATCATCAATAATTAATTTATTATTTTTTAAATTATAAGAAATATCATCTATTTTTATATTATTTATAGTAGAAACATCTTTAAATTTAATATTTTTATCAATATTTAAAACAATATTAGATTTGTCATCTTTAAAATATAATATCTTGTTATTATCTTGAACAAAAACTGTATTTTCCTTTATTTTTTCTATATTACTTGATAGATAGTTAATTGGAATCTGTTTTAAATTACCTTTATGATTAATTAAAATACTTTCTTTACCATCTACTTTAGCAATAAATGGCGTATTTTCATCTATCTCATTATTTTTAACATTGTTTATAGGTGTTTCTATAAAGGTATTTTCTTTTCTAGTAATTAAATTATTAGCATTTATAAAAACATTTTGATTTATGTTTTTTGTAACTATATTATTTATAGAGCTTTGATTTATTTTAAAAATAGACTTTGAATCTTTATCAGGTAAAATAATATCACCATTCTCATCTATAATAGGTTGTTCTAACTCTGAAAAAGCTTTTATATCAATATTTATTGCTTTTAATGAATTATTAGCTGACTTTACAATTAATGATTCTTTTCCAGATGTATTTTGAGCTAAAGTAAATCGTTCTTGTGGAATAAACTTTTCTTTTTTTTGTTCTTTGATATTAAATACTAAAGGTTCTTTATTTTCTTCATCTGTTTCTATTAATTCATCATCTTTATGTAAAAATAAGTTTAAACCTTTTATAGATTCTATAGCACTTTTATCATTATTTTTTCCAGATAGTACAGAATTTATTAATGAGTCAAATGATATTTTTACATCATACTTTGATAAGTCAGTTTTTGTACTTTTATTACTAATAGTACTGATACTATCTTGTGAGTCATTTACTTCAATATTTTCATCTAAAATTTCATTTAAACTCTTATCTATTTCTCTAATAGGTTTAGGTATTGAACTTGCTACTTGATTTATAAGCACACTATTATTAGCAATTTCCTGTCCATCTATATTTGTATCATTTAATTCTTCTATAGGGATATTTTTAATATTTTCAATATTTATATCATTTTGGTTTTGCTTTGTAACTTTTCTAAGTACTAATTCTCCATCACTTATAGATAAAGCAATTTTATAATCTTTATTATTAGATTGAGATACTACTTTATTATCTAAAGTTGCACCTGCTAAGTTATTTAAATTATCTTTTTCAAAAGAAACGTCTATAAATTCAGATACATCAAATTCATTTATACTCTCAATATCAAAATTCTGAGCATTATCTAACTTTATATCTTTAGTTGGTAAAATTTTAATTTTATTATCTTCAGGTGATTTAAAGATAATATATTCAGAGTTATCAATACTAACTTTAAAAGGTTTATTAAAATCATAATTTTTTATAGTAGATAAAGCTTTTTCATTTAAAAGTATAGGTTTATCATTATTAAAAACTAAATTATAATTTTTATCTTGAATACTAACCTTATAATTCTTAGAATTATCAATTTTATCTTCTGGTTTTAAATTTATTATATTTATAGACTCTTTAGTAGAATTAATAACTATATTTTTATTATCAATCTTTGTTTGAAAAATATCATTTATTTTTTCAGGATTTTTAATTATATTATTAGGTATATTTATATTTTTTATTAAACCTGATTTATCTTTAAAAATAAAGTTTGAATTGTTTTTATCAGGTATAAAAGCATTATCTATAATATTTGAATTTTTTATTATATTATCTTTACTAATAAAGCCTGAGTTTTTCTTATTAGGCAATAAAATAAATTCTTTATTATCTTTACTTAGTAATATAGGCTCATTTACTTCTTGTTTATTATTTTCTATATGATTTTTATTTAAAATAAATAAACCTTTATCATTATTTAAAACTATATTATTAGATTTTATTTCTGTTGAAAATTTACTTATCTTATCAATATTTTCTGAGCTAACAACTTTAGAGTTTTTATTATTAGCTAATATTAAAAACTCTCCTGAAGAATTATTTACTATAACATTTCCTGTTATTTTATCAGCTTTAAATAATTGTTTTGAATCTAAATTTAAAACACTAGGCTTATTATTCTTATCAAATAATACAAATTTTAAGTTATCTATTTGTATAGGTTCATTTATATTTTTTGATGATTCAATTACTTTATTATTTAAAGGTAATTTATAGGCTTTTTTATCAATAATAGTTATTACTGATTCACTATCATTGACTTTAGCACTAATTGGACTTTGTAAATTTTGACTTAATTTATTAGCTTTATTCTCTGATATTAAATGTAAATTGTTAGTTTGATTATTCTTTACTAACACAAAGTTCTCTTTATCTATTTGAACTTTAATTGGTGAAGAAATATCTATTTTTGTTTTATTTAAAGGATTTTCAGGTAATATTATATGCTCACCTGTTTTATTTTCAGGTATTATAAAGAAATTTTTACCTTCAATCTTTACTTTTAACTTATCATTTATAATATCATTTTTATCTAAATTATTAGAAATATTAAATATTTTTGCACCATCTTTGGTTGGTATAATTAAATTATCTTGATTGTTAACCTTAAAAATACCTGAGCTTAAAATTTTCTCTGAATTTTGTAATAAATTATTATTGCTTATAAATTTTAACTCTGAATTATTAGGTGATTTAAATACTAAACCCTTTTTATCTGCTGAGTTTATTAATAGAGGTTCAGAAAAATCATTCTCTTGCCCAAAATCTGAGATATTATCTTGATTAATAAGCCTTAATGTTGAATCCTCTGGATTTTTTAATAAAATAAAATCTTTATTTGTATTATTTGTGATATTTTTTGTAAGATTACTAGTATTTGAAATAGAATTAAATATATTTTGATTACTTGAATTAGATTTAAAAAATATAGGTTCATCTAAAGATAAGTTTTCAGGAATTTCGTCAATATTTAATTCTTTTAGCTCTTGATTATTAACTATAATAACTCCATTTTCTTTAGTAAGATTAAAACCATTATTTATTGGTTCTGCATTTTTTAATAAATTAGGTGTAATATCAGTTTTAAATATTTTATTATCTTGTTTACTAATAATTTCATTATTAAAAACACTTATATTACTCTTATTAAATGATTTATTAATTTCATTATTTTGAACTAAATTCTCAGTTTTATTATCAATATTAAAAGAATATAGTTCACTATTATCAGAAATAATCAACTGTTTATTTATTTGATTCTCAGATTTTGAAATATTAATAACCATAGGTTTTACAAAATTCTCAACTTTTAAACCTTGAGATATATTATTTTTATTATTTAAGTCAATAAACCCTATATTATTTTGATTATGAGAAACTTTAGACTCTCTATTTGAATTATTTTTTAGTTGATTAAGATTTTTATTATCTAAAACTTCATTATCACTTATAATTATATGTTCTTCTAATGAAATATTATTTGTAATTAGTACAGGTTGATTACTTTTATCATAAGCAATAACTAATGGTTGTTTAGTTGGTATATTTATGATATCTTGTCTTGTTTTTGGAACAATATAGTTATTACCATCTAAATCTTTAACAAATAATGAATTATCTTCTTGCATTTCACTTTCTTGTATTTGTGGAATATTTTGTGAGTTACTTAAGTTAGGGTTTAACACATTATTTTTACTTATAATTTGTGGTTTAATCTCTAATAAGTTATTTATATCTTTAAAAATACTATTTTCAACCTTTAATTTAGGTATAAAAATATTTTTATTATCTTCTAGTCTTATAAAGATAAAATTTTCTTTTCCAATACTAGCTTCTAAATATTGTGGAATCTCATTTCCATCTTTTAGTGGAACTATACTAAGATTAGATGTTGATGATTGTTGAGGTTTACTAATAATAACAGGCATATTATTGATAATAGCTGGTATATTATTTACTTTATCTAGTGTATTATCAATAGTTTTATTTAAATTTTGCTTTACTTGACTATATTCTGAGTTAAATACTTCTTTTTTGATTTGATTAATTAAATTAGGAGTCTTTTCTATATTTTCAACAGGTAAAGCAAAAACATTATTTATTTGATTATTATTTAATTCACTAGTATCTAAACTAAAATTATTAGAAATAGTATTATTTAAGTTATTATTAGCTAAGACAATTAAATAATTTTTACCATCTATATTAATAAATTTATTAGGAATAATAGGTGTATTAATAGACTCTTTAGTATTTAATGATTGATTATTATTTAGATTTGAAGTATTTACTATTGAATTTTCAATAGTTTCATTATTAATATTAGTTACTACAGATAATGGTTCTGAATTAACATTCTCTAATGTATTTATGACATTATTATCTAAGTTTGCATTATTAATTAATTGAGAAGAAGTATTTTGAGTAGTTTTATTACTTAATTGTTCAATATTATTAGTAGTATTCTGTTGAGTTTCAGATAAATTATTTACTTTTGGTTCTATATTAAAAAATGAACTTGTAATATCAATAAGAGAAGAATTTAATATATTCTCTGGTATAACAACTATTTGGTTTTTATCATTAACAAATGATATTTTATTTATAAAAGGAGATATTGAATCTTGTTTAATAACTAAATTACTTTGTTTTATTTGTCCTTGATTTATATTTTCTTTAGAACTTATAGAATCTGTTGATTTATTTAATATCTTTTCTTGGTTTCTTTCTAAAATAGGTATTTGATTATTTAATTGATTATCTTCAATAATAGGACTTATAGTATTAGTTTTTGATGTTTCTGCATTATCAGTATTGATAACTATATTACTAATATTATTAGATTTTATCTCTTGTTTTATTTCTGGACTTAAATCAAAAACTTTTAATCCTGACTCTGTTCTTACTATTATCTTAGAATTTGTATTTAATGTATTTGATAAATTAAATACTTGTTTTTTATCAATATTAGTATCAATATTAGATAAATTATAATCTTTTTGAATAACTTTATTATCACTAGATAATACATTCTTATTTCCATCTAAACTTAATTTATTATCTACTGGCTTAGTATCTTCTGCTAAAACACTTCCTGAAATTGGGCTATCAGCACTAACTATATTATTTAAATTACTATCTAGATTTAATATTAATGGTTTCTCTGAACTAATCAAATTATCTAGATTTAAAACATTATCAACTATAGGAACTATTATTTTATTATTTGCAGATAGTTTAACTTCAATAACAGGTTTATTATCAATATAATTGAGATTTATTTTATTTTGCTTTACATCTTTAGTATCATTTATACTTGACTCATTTAGATTATTAGATTTAATAAATTCATTATCACTTATAAAATATTCTTGCCCATCAATTTGAATAAATTTATTAGGATTAATAATACTTTTTGCTTCTAAATTTTGGTTTATGTTTAATTCTTTGGGACTAGACATTGGATTAGAATTAATAATAATAGAGTTTTCTTGTCGAGATTTACTATTTAATTGTTCAATATTATTAGTAGTATTCTGTTGAGTTTCAAATAAATTATTTACTTTTGGTTCTATATTAAAAAATGAACTTGTAATATCAATAAGAGAAGAATTTAATATATTCTCTGGTATAACAACTATTTGGTTTTCATCATTAACAAATGATATTTTATTTATAAAAGGAGATATTGAATCTTGTTTAATAACTAAATTACTTTGTTTTATTTGTTCTTGATTTATATTTTCTTTAGAACTTATAGAATCTGTTGATTTATTTAATATCTTTTCTTGGTTTCTTTCTAAAATAGGTATTTGATTATTTAATTGATTATCTTCAATAATAGGACTTATAGTATTAGTTTTTGATGTTTCTGCATTATCAGTATTGATAACTATATTACTAATATTATTAGATTTTATCTCTTGTTTTATTTCTGAACTTAAATCAAAAACTTTTAATCCTGATTCTGTTCTTACTATTATCTTAGAATATGTATTTAATGTATTTGATAAATTAAATACTTGTTTTTTATCAATATTAGATAAATTATCACTTTTTTTAATAACTTTATTATCACTAGCTAATACATTATCATTTCCATCTAAACTTAATTTATTATTATTAACAATTCCTTGATTATCTAAACTTTGATTTACAACTAATTCTTTAGGACTTGATTTTAAGTCAGAGTTGATAATAGAATTTACTTCTAGTGATTTATTATCTAGTGGGTTAATGCCTTTTGGTAAAATACTTTCTGATACAGGTGAATCAGTATTGATTATACTCTCAGTTATACTAGTATCAAGATTTAATATTAATGGTTTATTAAATTCAATTTTTATATTACTCTTAATATCATTATTAGTAGGATTTACTCCTAGTTCTGGTTTTTGATTATCCATTAAAAGAGTTTTGTTATCGCTTTTTTCTTTAGAAATAATGTTTAGATTTTCAGAATTTGTATTCTCTAACAAATTATCTAATCTTATTTCAGGTATATCTATTTTTGACAAAATATCGGTTATAGGTATATTAATTACTTTAGCGTTATTATCTCTAACAACTAGATAACTAATACCATCTTTAACAGAAATATCAAGAACATTATTAGAATTAGTATCTTTATCTAAAATATTTAAAACAGTATTTGAATTAATTAAATCATCTATGTTTTTAGGTATTTCAACAAATAGTTTATTATTGTTCTTAATACCAGATTCTGAGTCCTTTAGTTTATTATCAGAGATAATATTATTTAAAGATAATGGTTTTTGTTCAGAATCTGAAATAACTAAATAACTTTTATTATCTATAACTTTTATCTCATAAACAGGTTTATTAGTAAAAATAATATTATTTGAGGTATTAGCAATATTATTTGTTGTTTCTATAACTTTAAAAT
Source organism: Candidatus Sericytochromatia bacterium (assembly GCA_046328075.1). Taxonomy (GTDB): domain Bacteria; phylum Cyanobacteriota; class Sericytochromatia; order UBA7694; family JACMQJ01; genus JAXLXG01. Next base: position 15,891 of record JAXLXG010000013.1, on the reverse strand, counting down.
CACTAGATTGAGATAAGCTAATTTTATTAGTATCAATAACATCTTTAAGTTTTAAACTTTGATTTCCAACAAATTCTTTTGAGCTAGGCTTTAGTTCAGAATTAATGCTGACAGGTTTCCCTTCTAGAAATTTATTTGAATTTATTTCTTGACTTCTTAAGTTTTGATTATCTAATATTAGAGGTTTTTCATTACCTTTTTCTATAATAAAAAGATTTGGTTTACCATCAATAATAACTGTTTTAACTTGTTTTGGTGACATCATATTTAAAATATCATCTGTGATATTTAAATTTACCTGTAATATTTTTATATCAGTCTTGTTTTTTTCTATTAATTTAGGTATACCATTAATCAATACAAGATAAGGAACATTATTTTTTAAATTATTTACATCACTATAAACTCTATAGTTTTTAGTTACACCTGAATCACTTTTTACTTCTATATATGCTTCATCATTATTAGTTTTAAAAACTATATTTTCATCTTGTTGATTATTAGATTTTTGATACAATGATTTTGCATCATCTGACATACCAAAATTTCTTAAGCCACCTTCAAAGGTCTCTATTCCATCAAAAAAATTATCAGGTTGGCTAAATTTTGCTGCACCAATATATTCAGAACTTGATGTATTTGTTGAACTATTGGTATTAGTTGAAGTATGAAATATTTCTTTCTTTAAATTTAAAATAGTTGTAATTTGTTGACTTATCTTTTTTAAATCAATATTATAACTACTCAAGTCTTTTGGAGTATATTGTTCTGTTACAAGCTTTTCAGATGCTAAATTTTGTTTTTGTTTTGTATCATTATTTATTAATATATTTTCTTGTGGTTTTATAGTTTCTTGATTTGTTTTTATATTATTTACTTTATTATCAATAACTATATTTTCTTGAATTGTATCATTTATATCTTCTGAAATTTTTATATCTTGAGCTATAGTAGAAAAGTTATTATCAATTGACTTTTGTGTTAGATTGTCTTGTGTTTTATCTTGAATTAAAACTTCTTTTTCTACTATTGTATTATTAAAGTCTTGTTCAATATTTTCTTGAACTACTAAAACTTTTGTTGTATCAATATTAGTTTGATAATTATTATTTTCTTGAGTTGTTGATATTGTTGTATCTATAAGTTTTTCAACATCTTGAGTTTGAACAAATACTTTTTCTTCAACTCCTTGAACAATAATTTGATCTAATTCTTCTATTGTATTTTTTAGTTCTTTTAAATCACTTACAAAATTTTTATTAGTAATTATTTCTTTAACTGCTGATATTCTTTCATCTGTAACTTCTAAAGAATTGGTAACTAATAAGATATATGCTTCATAAGCTTCTTGAGAGTTTAATTTTAAGATCTCTGCCATTTGTTCCATGTACTTTATATTATCTTCATGGATTGCTTGATTTTGATAATATAAAGCCATAGCAATTTCCATTCTTTTTCTGGAAGCATCAATACCTTTTTCTCTAAGTATTGTAGCCATTTGTCCTTCTGAAATATATGAAGTATCTTTTTGAACAGGAAGATCTATTTTATCCCTTATCATAGGAATATTTTTTGTATAACCTATTGGTTGTACAGTTTGTGAAACAAGATTATTTACATTGTTTAAATCAAATGAAGTCAAATTTACCTCTGCACAACTAAGTTATAAATAATGTATTGATTTAAAGTATATTTCTAAGCAACAGAAAACCAACTCTATGAAATATTATAACATAGAGTTGGTTTATTCTTGTTTATAGCTGTTTTACAGCTAATTTAAAATTGTGTTTCTTTTTCTTTAAGTTATGCTTTAGCAGGAGCTGCATTAACTTTTTTCATAAGTCTTGATTTTTTTCTAGCTACTGTATTTTTATGAAGAATACCTTTTGATGCAGCTTTATCAAGTTTACTTATAGCATCCATAACATCTTGATTAAGAGTTTCTGACTTGTCCGCAACTCCTTCAATAACTTTCTTTGTAGCTGTTTTAACTGCAGATTTAACTGCTACGTTACGTTGACGATTTCTTTCAGCTACTTCAACTCTCTTAAGACCAGATTTAATTCTTTTTGCCATTTATTTATAAACCTATTAATAATCCAAAATTAAAAAATAATAATTAAAAATTTAACTTTTAATTAAGTTAGAACTTAACTTAACGATTTTATCATATACATTTTATCTATGACAAGTATTTATAAAGTATAAAAAAAGTTAAGAATTACAAATGTTGAAATATGGCTTAATAGTTAAAACATTATTATTTACAAGTATTTTAAATGCTTATACACTTTCTTATTCTCAAAAGAGCACTTTGTTAAAACTTATTTTAATAACACTGTTCATGTACTCAAAGTTGATGATTTTAATAAAATAAAAGTTGCTTCTAAAAGAACTGGAAATACAATATTTTCTTTTGTAAAATCGAATAGTGCTTGGGGTGGAATTAATGGAGGGTTTTTTAATCATAGCGATGGTTCACCTGTTTCAAAAGTTTATATAAATGATAATTTATTAGATGATCCTAAGAATAATAAGTCATTAGTTAATAACAAAAAGTTAAAAAATTTACTAGATAAAATATTTAATCGTTCTGAATTAAGATTAACAGAGTTTAAAGGGCAAAAGAAAATAAATATTTGTCTAAATGATTATCCATTAAAAAATGGAGAGAGAAGATTATATTCATTACAAGCAGGGCCACAATTATTACCTAGAATAACATTAGAAGAAGAAGCTTTTATATCTAAAGATAGCAAAGGAAATATTTTAAGAGATGGTATTTCAAGTTTTTCAAAGGTTGCACGTTCTGCTGTTGGTATTACAAAAGAACAAAACTTAATTTTTGTAAGTATAGGTGATAAAGGATTAACTATAGATGAATTATCAACAGTTATGAAAAATTTAGGAGCTATAAAAGCAATGGCTCTTGATGGTGGAAGTTCTGTTTCTATGGTTTGGACTGAAGGTAATAATTATAAGTATTTCTCTTCTATGGGTAAAAATCTTGCTTTAATTAATTCTGCTATTTTAATAACAAATTAAAACTAATACAACTTTAATTAAAGATTAGTCTATTAGTTTTTTGTGAAATGTATTATATTTATGTGTGTGATTGTTTAAAAAAGGTAAAATTTGAATTGTTGTGTTAGGGCAAATTAATAATATTTCTTTAAAAGAAAAAGAGAAACTAAATCCTGCACAAATTATTTTTTCAATATTATCTGGTGTTTTACTTGCTTTATCTTTTAGTATTCCAAGCTTATCATTTTTAGCTTGGTTCTCACTAATTCCATTTTTTATATCCTTATATAATTATAAAAATACAGGAAAACAAGGCTTTCAACTTTCATTTATTTTTAGTCTAACTTATTATCTTGGTTTATTACATTGGTTATTTAGATTACATCCTTTAACTTGGGTTGGTTTTACAGAAACACAAAGCATTTTAATAATTACAGCAGGTTGGCTAACTTTTAGCTTAATTGAATCAATTGGTTTAAGTTTTGTAGGTTTTTTAGTTACTTCTTTAAAACCTAAAGGCATAAATAGAATAATTTTACCTGTTTGTGTATGGATAATAATTGAATGGATTCAGAGCTTAGGTGCAACTGGTTTTACTTGGGGGAGACTTGCCCTCTCTCAATTTGAAAATATTCATTTAATCCAAAGCTCAAATTTATTTGGAAATCTCTTTGTAAGTGGTTTAATTGTTTTAGTTAATGTTGTATTAGCTTTAAGCATTATAGATTTTCAAAAAAATAAGTTTACACTTAAACCTATAATAACAACTTTAATTATATTCTTACTTAATTTAGGCTATGGATTTTATAGTGTTAATCAGGTAAATGATGACGGAAAAGAAATTAATGCAACAATAATTCAAGGCAATATTTTATCAGATCAAAAGTGGGATATGCAAGCAATTGATATGTTTAATTTATATAGTTCTTTAACAAAAGATGCACTAAAACAATATCCAAAAACTAATCTTGTTGTATGGCCTGAAAGTGCTATTACTGATGCAGTTGATATTAATAATAATAGAACCATTAAATATCCAGAAATTTTAAATAAAATGAAGGAAATTACTAGAAATAATAATATATATTTAACTACAGGTATATTTACTATAAAATTTCCAGAACCTAGAAAATATGATATTTCAAATTCTATAATCACTGTTTCTCCAAAGTCTGAAATTGTTGGAACTTATTCAAAGAGGCACTTAGTTCCATTTGGTGAATATTTACCTTTTAGAAATATTTTAGAAAAAATTGTCCCAAGTATTACTAAAATCAATGCTTTGGGTAGTGATGTTACTCAAGGCTTAGATACAAGCCTTATTAATACTTCTTTTGGTAAGATTGGTGGATTAGTTTGTTATGACTCTATATTACCTCAGTTAACAAGATACTCTGTTAATGATGGTGCAGAGCTATTAGTTTTAGTTACTAATGATTCTTGGTATAAAGACTCTATAGGAGTATATGAACATAATGGACAGTCAGTTTTTAGAGCAATAGAAACAAGTAGATATATGGTAAGAGCAGCTAATACAGGAATATCAACTATTATAAGTCCTAATGGTGAGATTATGTCTAAACTCGATCCATTAACAAAAGGGTTTATAAGCAATACAGTTAGAGCAAGAAACACAATAACACTTTATTCTAAATTAGGAGATATTATTGCTATTATTTCATTAATTGTATTATCTTTAATAATACTAACAAGAAAAAATGATGATTTATTATTGATGAGTGATGAATAAAGAACGTATAAAACATTTTTTAAGACTTACAATAACCTATATCGCTATAATAGGCTGTGTTGGTGGTGTTGCTTATTGGTTATGGAAAAATCCTATATACAATCCTGTAGGGCCTCAAGCTCAAACTGTACAATCAGATATTGAAGTAAGGTTTATAGATGCAACTCTTAGAGGTAGAAAAGGTGGTATTCCTTATTGGACTGTACATAGTAAACTTGTAGAATCAGAAAGAAATAGTCCAATGGTTTATTTTAAAAATAAGCCAAATGGTGAGTTTTATAATCTAAAAGATTGGTCTAAAAATTCCCCATCTCAAGAAGAAAACAAGCCAGGTTTGCAAAATCAAATTAATAATCCATCTAAACCAGACGATAGATTAAGAACATTTACTTGGAATGCAGATTTAGCTGAATATAATACAGATACAGAAGATTTACATTTAAAAGATAATGTTAATATAGTTACAGATGATAAAGATACAATAAAAACTAATGAGCTTAGATGGAATAATTACGATCAAAAAGCAAAATCAAATACAAGAACAACAATAACTGGTCATAAGGGTTATCCAATTGTAAAAGCTGATAATATAGAAGGCGATGTTAAAATGGATGTTCTAAACTTAAAAGGTCATGTTGATATTGAAACTGTACTTGACGAAGATCAAAAACTTTAGGTGATTATAATGACAAAAGTTTATCAGGTAAATAGAATATCTCAAAAGTTTGATTATGTATTACTTTTTTTGATAATATCTATGGTCTTATTAGGCTTATTTACTATATTTAGTGCTAGTGCTTATGTTTCTGAAATTATTTATAAAAAAAGTACTTATTATTTTCAAAAACAATTAATTTTTGCAGTATTAGGTTTTATTGCTCTATATATTGGAATGAGAATAGATTTTTATCATATAAGGCGTATGCTTAAACCAGCAATGTTATTTGTTACAGTTATGTTAATTGCTACATATATTCCTGCACTTGGTGGAACAGTAGTAAATGGGGCAAGTGGCTGGATTAGAATACCTGTTATAAACTTTGGTTTTCAGCCATCTGAATTAGCAAAAATTTTACTTGTTGTTTTTGCTGCAAATATTTTATCAAATCCAGAATATAAAAAGTTAAAGTTTTCTGATAGAATGATAACTCTTTTACCAATACTATGTATGACAGGAATTGTAGTTTTTCAACCAGATATTGGTAACACTTCAATTATAAGCTTATCAGTTTTTTCTGTATATTTTGCAGCAGGTTTAAATATGATGCGTATAGCTCTTGCAGGTTTAACTGGCTCTCTAGCACTTGCTTTATTAGTTTTAAGTAATCCATATCAAATGGCAAGGATTACAGGTTTTATGGATCCTTGGCAAGATCCTCAAGGAAAAGGTTTTCAATTAATTCAATCCTTAATGGCTATAGGCTCAGGTGGTATTGGTGGAAAAGGTTTAGGTCAAAGTGTTCAAAAACTTTTTTATTTACCAGAAAGTCATACAGATTTTATTTTCTCTGTGTTTTGTGAAGAAAGTGGTTTAGTTGGTTCTATATTATTTTTATGTCTATTATTCTTTATCTCTCAAAGAGGTTTTAGTATAGCTTTAAGATCAAAAGATACTTTTATAAAACTTACTGCAACAGGTATAACAACTATGATTTGTGGACAAGCGGCAATGAATATTGGTGTTGCAACAGGAGTTTTACCAACAACAGGGATTACATTACCTTTTATTAGTTATGGTGGAACATCTTTAATAGTTACACTTTTTTGTATGGGCTTATTATTAAATGCGTCTAAGTATTCTGTTAATAATTGGGAAGTAATAGAAGGTAAAAAGTAGTTTAATATTTAATCTCTTATTCTATACATAGAATATTTATAATTTATTGTAAATTGGAGCTATTAAAAACATACTCAAACATCGATTTTATCTAAAAATATCTTATTTATTGTTTATTTTATAAACTTTATAATTGTATCAAGTATAGTATTTGTAATTTTTTTATTTCTTTAATAAAATTACAAATAAACCAGAGTTTTATATATTATCCATTCTACTTCTTATATCCAAACTCAATTTACACATTTCGTCAAATAAAAAAATATTCTTATGTCTAATAAAAATCAGTTCATCTGAACTTTTCCTCATTTTTGAGTACAATTTATCTACTAATAGCTTTTTTATATCATCATTAAATAAATACAAAGCATATTGAATAGCTGAATAACCTTTATCATTTTTTATTAAAAAATCAGCATTAAAATCTAGTAGTAATTGTACTACCTCATAATTATTATTTTCTACAGCTCTGAATAATAATGTTTCATTGTAACAATTTGTAGAATTAACATTTGCTCCATTTTCTAACAAAAACCTCATTAAAACTAGATTATTATTTATAAAAGCAAGGCTAAGTAATGTGTGACAATGAATATCTATAATTATAGAATTAATATCTCCACCTTCTGATAAATAACCTTTAATATAATCAATATCATTGTTTTTACAGGCTTTTACTAACTTGTACTTATTCTCAGAATTAGTTTTTATTTCAAGATTAATTACTTCTCCAAACTCATCATCTAACATTTTACTATCGTTATTAAGTAAAAATTCTTTATTAGATAAATACTCATCAATAACACTAAGAACTTCATAAATAATACGAGAATAATAAATATCAAGTACTCTCGATTCTTTATTTTTAAAATTAAAGGCATAATCAAAAGCTGAAATTCCTTGATTATTTATTGCAAATAAGTCTACACCTAAATCCAATAAAAGTTTAATTACATTACAATGAGCATATTGTATAGCAGAAAATAATGCTGTTTCACCATCTCTATTTCTTACATTTATATCTATTCCATTATCTATTAAAAACTTAGTTTCTGAATAGTCATAATAACATATATATCTATCTGTACCATTAAATACTAAATCCTTATGTTCACTTCGTATTGAATGATCAAGTAAACTATAACCATCATGAACTTTACTAAGATTAAAACCTTCTTTTATTAATAAATCTCTTAATTCAAAACTATTAAATAACTCTTCATTGATCAATGATATATCATATAAACTTTGACTACCAAATTCTTCAAATGTTATATTAATATCACCACCTTGTGATAAATACTCTTTAATATATTCAATATTGTTATTTCTAGCTTCATTAAGAAGCTTATCTTTGTTATTTATATCCATAATATTTTACTGTACTTACTCTAAACATTTTTCTAAATGATTTAGCTATTTTAGTCATTTCATATCTCCCATTATTAGTTTGATATTGAATTATTAGAAACAATATATAACATTTGTTCATTATTATAAAGCTTATAGATATGAACTATATATATTAAATTAACAATTAAAAAATCATCTTTTTTATTGTCTATAATGAATTTTATTAATAATATGTAGTATTTACATTACTTTTAAGCTTCAAAAAATACAGATTATGAAGTTTTAAGTTAAAAATTATTTAATTTTTCTAAAAGATTCATGTCATTAATATAAAAATCGTTTACATTTGCTTCATATATAATATAATCATCAGAAACCCACTTTACTTTATTATCTTCTCTTATATATTCAACAATCCAATAATATTGACCTTTATATAGATATCCTGTGTGTTGGTTTTTAGCTTTAGATAAAAAGAAGTTGTTATTAGGTTGTTCATCTAAATAATAGATTAATGCTCTTTTTACATTATTTAAAAAATCTTCTTTTGAATTCTGTATATATTCAAATTTTTCTCTAGCAAAAGTTAATGCTGGTGGATATGAAAAAGATGAACAAATTAAAAAATCTAACTCATTTGAGATTTCTTCAAAGCCTTTCAAATTGGTATTATTAATTATTTCCCGATTATATCTAAACTCTGGTATATGGTAAATAGTATAATTAACTTTATCACATAAACAGTTAAACAAAACACCAAAACTTATATTTTTAGGAAAAGAATAACTTTGGCAAAATAAATAACAATTACTAGAAGACTTTCTCATTTTAACCTCCATAATCATTAATAAACTATAATTTATAATTTTTAGAAAGACTTTTATTTTTTTCAATTAGCTTATAAAGTCTATTTTTTCATTGTTTTAATAATATTAGTAAGCTTAATTAAATTTCTTTCGTATTCTTCTCTATCCTCGTATGAATAACTTAATTTTATATAATTTTTAAATCTATTTGAAGTTGATTGTAATACACATGGGATAATACTTATTCCTTCTTCGAGACAAATCTGATATAAATTTAGAGAATCAATATTTTCATCTAAATAACATTGATTATTAGAATATATTACCTAAAAGATTATGAAAAATGACCAATAATGTGATGAGTGACGAATAAAATAATTTTACACACTTAAATTATCAAAATATTTTTATTTATAAATGTTCTTTGTTAGTTATTTAAAGATATATTTAGATTAACTTAAGGATTTCTTTTATCTTATCTATTGATATATTTGCTATATCTGATATTAATTCAAAATTAAAACCTTTTTTATACATATTAGTTATTAACTCTATTTTTTCTTCATTTCTACCAATATTAATAAGCTTTTGTTTTTCATTATTGATAGCAGTAACTAACATAGATGAAACCTCTCCCTTATCTTTGTACAAACTTTCCATTTCTTTATAATCTTCTTCTACAATTTTACCATTTTTTGATAATATTCTAAACCAGTTTAAAAATATTGATACAGCTTGTTTATCTTCTTCTTTTTCAAATAAATTTAACATTTCATTTGTTATTAATTCTAAATCATATTCAACTTCTGCTAAAAATAATGTCGATACTATATTTTTTATCTTTAATAAATCTTCTGATTTAAAATCATTTTCTGCTAATTTAAAATATTTAAAATTTAATTTATATTCTCCAAGTAGCTCATTTTCTTGTATTAATTCTGAAATATTTATTGGAGCTGTCCATTTATCATCACCATTGTATAGCATCATTGGAAATACAGGAGATAACTCTTTTAACTCTTTGTTATTATTTAATAAATCCATGTAAAAGTTAGTTATATAATTCAATATCCTTAAACTCATGAATTTATCAACTGAGCTTTGAAATTCTAATAAAATGTACACATAAAAGTCTTTATTATTGAGTTTGGTTTCTATTATTAAATCACCTTCTGTATTTTTATAGTTTTCTGAAATAAAAGATTTATCAAGTGCTTTTGTATTTTCATAATCTATATCATTTACCCAAGACTCATTAACAAAAGTCTGCATTAATTGTTTAAATATTGTTTTGTTTGAAAATAACTTTTTATAACCATAATCATGTATCTTTTTTATCATTTATAAACTTATATATTACTTTAGCTAAAATATCTTTACTATTATACATTAAATACTAAATAATAATTTGAATCAATACTCTGTATCTCCTAAAGGAGTCATAAATTCTTGTCCTATCTCTGAAAATGGAATATATCCTTCTTCAACTTTTATAGTTTTATCAATTCTATAAGAATAAGTATTAATTGCATCTATTATTTTAGAATCAAATTCTCCATCTATTTCTTTTGGATAAAAGATTTCTGCAAAAAGATATTCTTCTTTTACTTCTTTTACATATTCAACAAAAGTAATATATCTTTCAATATATCCAGAATGCTCTACTTCATAAGTCTTTATTTGTGTTCTTGGTGGTATTGTATATCTTCCTGATAAATAATTAGTATTTAATGATAAAGCTTTCATTTTTGTATAAGTAAGATCACTATCAGGTTTACCTATACTTACAGGAGCTAAAACATAATAACCAATTATTTCACCATTCACAAATATACTTACTTGTTTTTTTTGTAAATTAAGAGTTACTCCTCTATAATTAGGAAAAGGCATTACTGATACCATTGAATATTTTTGTGAATATATATTAGGTAAATCTCTCTTTACTATTTTTACAAAACCTCCAAATGCAAATAATGTATTTCTACGTAATTCTGCTTCATTTTTAAAAATTAAAGGTCTATTTAATATATCATAGTAAGTTGTATAAGGCGGATACATATCTTTACTTTCATACTCAAAGCTTCTACCATCATCTGGATACTTAACAATAGGGCTAATATTTAAAGCAAATACATTACTTGATATTAACAAAGATATTAATAGACTTGAAATAAAAAACTTTCTCATTCTAACCTCCATAATCATTAATAAACTATAATTTATAATTTTCAGAAAGACTTTTATTTTTTTCAACTAGCTTATAAAGTCTATTTTTTCATTGTTTTAATAATATTAGTTAGTTTAATTAAATTTCTTTCGTATTCTTCTCTATCCTCGTATGAATAACTTAATCTTATATAATTTTTAAATCTATTTGAAGTTGATTGTAATACACATGGGATAATACTTATTCCTTCTTCAAGACAAATCTGATATAAATTTAGAGAATCAATATTTTCATCTAATTCGAGCATTAGTAGAAAGCCACCATCTGGATTTGAAATTTTTGTAGACTCTGGAAAATGTTTTGAAATCATACTTTTTATTTCGAGTAATTGGTTTTTTAATATTTTTCTAACAATTCTTAAATGTCTTTCATGTGAACCATCCTTTAAATAAATAGAAGCTGCAACTTGTGTAAGAGTTGGAACAGCTATTTGATTTATAAATTGTTGTTTTTGAATTTTTTCTGAATACACAGAATTAATAACCCAACCAATTCTTAAACCTGCTGATAAAGTTTTTGATAAAGAAGAGCAATTAAAAACTAAATTAGATTTATCAAAATATTTATATGGCTTAGGTCTAAGTTCACCAAAATATAAATCACTATATACATCACTTTCAATTAATGGAATATTTTTATCTGTAATTATCTCAACTATTTTTCTTTTATTATTATCAGGTACAGAAAATCCCATAGGATTATTAAAATTAGATACAAAAATACAAGCTTTAATATTATTTTTATTTATTATTGTTTCAAATTTATCAATTTCTATTCCTGTAATTGGATTTGATGGTATTTCTATTGCATACATTCCCATACTTTCTATTAATTGTAAAAAACCATAGTAAGTGGGTGATTCTATTGCTATTATGTCACCTTTTTGAGCGACCATTTTAAGTGATAGTGTGACAGCATCCATACAACCATTTGTTATTACTATATCATTTGAAGTTAAGTAAATACCTAATTCTTTATATTTTAAAGAGATTTGTTTTCTTAAATCCTCAAGACCAGGAGGGAAAGAATATCTATTTATATCAATATCATTTTGAATTATAGCTTTTTTAAGTGATAGCTCTATTTTTTTATGTGGTACTAGTTTTTTACTTAATAAAGATGAACTTAAAGGAAATATAGTATTTTTATTATGGCTATTTATTATAGAATTAATCATATTACTCTTATTTACAGGTTCTGCTTTAAGTTTACATTTTTTTGTTGGCTCAATTAATAAATCTTTTTTTGTAAATGAATTAACATAGTAACCATATTTTTCTTTTGCTACTATCAAACCTCTTTTTTCAAGTTCATAAAAAGCTTTCAGAACTGTTGAAATACTTAGATTATGATTTCTTCTTAAAGTTCTAATACTTGGTAATTTTGAACCGTAACCATACTCACCATTATTTATCCCTTCTTGAATAATATGTGCAAGTTTAATATATTCAAAATCTTTTAATTTTTGATTATTTTCAATATTATTTATATTCATAATTTATTTTTTTAATAAATCTCTTAAGATTGATATTTATCTTTGATTTACTTGCAATTATAATAACAACACCTAATAAAATAATTAACGCAGATACTATTATTTTAGGCGTTATAATCTCATTACCAAATATATTTCCCATAATAACAGCTATCACAGGATTAACAAAACCATAAGTAGAAACTTTACCTGCATCATAATTTTTTAGTAACCAGTTATAACAAGTAAATACAATAATTGATCCAAATGTAATTAAGTATAATAATGCGAATAAAGATTTTAATGGCACATTTTCAAATTTAAAACCATTAAATTCTCCCATAAAATAACTACCAATTGTAAAAAATATACTTCCTGCAAATAATTGAGTACCTAAGTTCATAAATGCTGAATTATTCATATCTAGTTTTTTGGGTAATAAAGAGCCAAACGCCCAACAAGTAGAAGAAAATAATATAGGTATTGTCAGTAAATAATTGAAACTATTGTTCTTATCTGGTGATAAAAGACTTATAACTCCAGAAAAACCAATAATTAAACCTATTATTATGATTGGTGAAAGTTTTTGTTTGCTAAAAAACATTGAGTCAAAAAAAGTTATTAATAAAGGAACTGTAGCAGATATTAAAGCAATTATAGAAGAAGGTACTTCTCTTGCAACTATAAAATTAAGACCTTGACCACAAAAATTCATAACAAAACCAATTATTATAGCGTTCTTCCAATCTTTAAGAGTAGGTTTTCCTTCACCTTTTAAAAAAGCAAATAAGATTAACAATAATCCAGCAATTGAAAATCTTATACCTCCCATAAGTAAAGAAGGAAAGCCTTCAAGAGAAAATTTTACAGCTAAATATGTTGAACCCCATATTAAATAAACACCAGTAAAGCTTAAAACTAACTTATTAGTAAAACTCATAATTACAATACTTTCATTACAATCTTGTCTAACTAATAATTATATTAATTCAAATAAAAAAAACATAACAGATACACTTTTTTATAAAAAGAAGCATAACAGATTATGTTTTAATAATAAAAATTTTGTAATAATAAATTTAAATCAAGAATTTGACTTCTGCTGGACTAATTACTTTTTTCTTCTTTGGATCATAAATATGTCCAGGGAAGTTTTTATTAAGAAGGTTTATAACTTCTATTTGATATAAAAAATCTTTTTTATCACTTGTTGGATAAGTAATAGTTGAAATTTTAGATTTACAATTTAAATTCACTTGTGCTTTATCATCTAAATCAATTCCTTCAAAATAAGTTAAGTAACAACCTTCTTTTCTATAGTTATACACGAGAAAATTATATTTGTAATATCCTGACATCTGAAAATCAAAAAGTATAGAATCTAATAAAGATTCAAGTTTACTAAGTTTAATCGGATTAAAAGTATAATAATTAATATTCCGAGCTATAAGATTTAATTCCAATAAAAATAATCCTTTTAAAAATATATTTCAAGGATTATTTTACTTTAATTTTAAGAAAAAATATACTCTTAGATATTAAATATCAATAGAAAGTAACTTTAAATTATAATTATATGCTTAAACAAAAATAGATTGAGAAAAATATTGAAGTATAAGTATTAAACTTAATAGCTCTTATCTTCTTCTCTTTTCACTTTTTACTTCTTCTCTTAATACATTTATTTATAAAGACTTTCTAATTCATTTTTGTATCTTTCATAAATTGCCTTACGTCTAATTTTTAATGAAGATGTTAATAAATTATCTTCAACAGATAACTGTTTTGGACAAATCCAAAAATCTTTAATAGATTCATAAGAGGCAAGTTTTTTATTTACTTCTTCAACTTGAGATTTAACTAAATTTTTTAATTCAGGTGAGTCAAGAGAAACATCTTTATTTAATTGTTTTTTAGCTTCATCTTCATTAATAGTAATTAAGGCTGTTAAATATTTTTTACCATCACCATAAACAACAAAATGATTTATTAAAGTATTATCTTGAAACATTCTCTCTATATTTTGAGGTGGAACATTTTTTCCGCCACTTGTAACTAAAATCTCTTTTTTTCTATCGATAATTTGTAAAAATCCACCTTCTTTATCAATCCATCTTCCTATATCACCAGTTTTAAACCAACCATTTTCATCAAATGTATTTTTAGTAGATTCTTCATCTTTATAATAACCTAAAAATATATTTGCACCCTTTGCCAAAATCTCTCCATCTTCAGCTAATTTAACATCTACATTAGGGTAAGGTAAACCAACACTATCAAAGTTAAAGCTATCCATTCTATTCATAGTTAGAGTTGGAGAACATTCTGTTAGACCATAACCTTCTATAATTGTTAAACCTACATCATGGTAGCCTTGTTTTATTTCTTTTTTTAGACCTGCACCACCAGAAAGACCAAAGATTAAACGCCCTCCTGTAATAGTTGCAAAAGCTTCTTTCATATCAGTTCCACATGATTGCATGAGGTTATATAATTTTTCCCAATATGCAGGAACTGATAAAAATACATGAGGTTTAACTTCTTTTATTTTTTCAATTAAATCTTTATGATTAACCATATAACTTTGCCAACCTAAACGATTTCCAAGCATTATAGCTCCACTTCCAAATGTGTGAGAAAGAGGAA
Organism: Candidatus Sericytochromatia bacterium; assembly: GCA_046328075.1. Taxonomy (GTDB): domain Bacteria; phylum Cyanobacteriota; class Sericytochromatia; order UBA7694; family JACMQJ01; genus JAXLXG01. The sequence goes on along the minus strand of JAXLXG010000013.1, from coordinate 774 downwards.
GCCAATGTAAATCAACAGCGTGTTCTGGAATATATTTACTATTTAAATTTATCCAATTCTCTGAGCTTGATTGTAAATTTTCATGAGTTAACATAACTCCTTTTGGTAAACCTGTTGTTCCTGAAGTATATATAATTGTAGCAATATCTTTATTAGAAACTTCTTTTATTTTTTCTTCTACTTGAGCTAGATATTTTTCGCCAATAGATAATGCATCACTGAATTTAGTAACTTCAATACTTAATTTATTTTCAGGAATAATATCATCTAAAACAATAATTTTTTCAACTTGAGCAAGTTTAATATTTGAAATTGATTTAATAAAATTACTATCACAAAATAATATTTTTGAGTCTGAATGATCTAAAAAGTATTCAACTAAATCAGGTTGAGAAGCTGGGTATATAGGAACCATTACACCTCTTACAGTTTGAATTCCTAAATGTGTTATACACCAATTAAAACTATTTTGTCCTAATATTGAAACTTTGTCTTGTGTATTTATATTAGTAGATATTAAAAATCCAGCTATTTTTTTTACTTTATCAACATATTCTTTCCATGAAATCGGTTTAAAAGATTTTCCTTCTGATAGAAAAAATCTTGGTTGACTCTTAAATTTTTCAGCACAAATAAATAAATCTAAAGCTAAGTGGTAACCTATTTCCATAAACACCTCAAGTTAAATTGATAGTTATAAAGATGTGATAAATAGTAACATATTTAGTATAAAAAAAAATTAAAAAAAGTTCTAATAGAATAGTTATAATATAA